>NZ_RAVT01000032.1:82500-84492 GCF_013464915.1 Stenotrophomonas maltophilia | reverse complement strand
CCATCGGCGCAGCTGCGTTTCACTTCCGAGTTCGGGATGGGATCGGGTGGTTCCACAGCGCTAATTTCACCAGGGAGGCTTTTGGAGAGTCGCACTCGTCCCKRTGGGACAAGGCGCCAGCCTCGCATAGTTCTTGTGACGTAGCGTGCACTTGGATGCTCTTACGACGYTGTCGTAAAGCCAAGGCAACTTGAGGTTATATGGTCAAGCCKCWCGGATCATTAGTATCAGTTAGCTCAATACATTGCTGTACTTACACACCTGACCTATCAACCACGTAGTCTACATGGTTCCTTCAGGGGGCTTGTGCCCCGGGAGATCTCATCTTGAGGCGCGCTTCCCGCTTAGATGCTTTCAGCGGTTATCGCTTCCGAACATAGCTACCCGGCAATGCCACTGGCGTGACAACCGGAACACCAGAGGTTCGTCCACTCCGGTCCTCTCGTACTAGGAGCAGCCCCTCTCAAATCTCCAACGCCCATGGCAGATAGGGACCGAACTGTCTCACGACGTTCTGAACCCAGCTCGCGTACCACTTTAAATGGCGAACAGCCATACCCTTGGGACCGACTACAGCCCCAGGATGTGATGAGCCGACATCGAGGTGCCAAACACCGCCGTCGATATGAACTCTTGGGCGGTATCAGCCTGTTATCCCCGGAGTACCTTTTATCCGTTGAGCGATGGCCCTTCCATACAGAACCACCGGATCACTAAGTCCTAGTTTCCTACCTGCTTGATCCGTCGATCTTGCAGTCAAGCACGCTTATGCCTTTGCACACAGTGCGCGATGTCCGACCGCGCTGAGCGTACCTTCGAGCTCCTCCGTTACTCTTTAGGAGGAGACCGCCCCAGTCAAACTACCCACCATACACGGTCCCCGACCCAGATAATGGGCCCAGGTTAGAACGTCAAGCACGACAGGGTGGTATTTCAAGGATGGCTCCRCTGCAGCTAGCGCCACAGTTTCATAGCCTCCCACCTATCCTACACAGACGAACTCAACGTTCAGTGTAAAGCTATAGTAAAGGTTCACGGGGTCTTTCCGTCTTGCCACGGGAACGCTGCATCTTCACAGCGATTTCAATTTCACTGAGTCTCGGGTGGAGACAGCGCCGCTGTCGTTACGCCATTCGTGCAGGTCGGAACTTACCCGACAAGGAATTTCGCTACCTTAGGACCGTTATAGTTACGGCCGCCGTTTACTGGGGCTTCGATCAAGAGCTTCGCCTTGCGGCTGACCCCATCAATTAACCTTCCAGCACCGGGCAGGCGTCACACCCTATACGTCCACTTTCGTGTTTGCAGAGTGCTGTGTTTTTGATAAACAGTCGCAGCGGCCTGGTTACTGCGACCCTCTTCAGCTATAGCTCGCACGAGCCACCAAAAAGGGTGCACCTTCTCCCGAAGTTACGGTGCCATGTTGCCTAGTTCCTTCACCCGAGTTCTCTCAAGCGCCTGAGAATTCTCATCCTACCCACCTGTGTCGGTTTACGGTACGGTCTGCGTAAGCTGAAGCTTAGGAGCTTTTCCTGGAAGCGTGGTATCAGTGACTTCGCCWTAAAGGCTCGTCTCGGTGCTCGGTCTTARAGGATCCCGGATTTGCCAAAGATCCAAACCTACCGCCTTTCCCCAGGACAACCAACGCCTGGTACACCTAACCTTCTCCGTCCCTCCATCGCACTTACGCGAGGTGCAGGAATATTAACCTGCTTCCCATCGACTACGACTTTCGTCCTCGCCTTAGGGGCCGACTCACCCTGCGCCGATTAACGTTGCGCAAGGAAACCTTGGGCTTTCGGCGTGCGGGTTTTTCACCCGCATTATCGTTACTCATGTCAGCATTCGCACTTCCGATACCTCCAGCAGACTTCTCAATCCACCTTCAACGGCTTACGGAACGCTCCTCTACCGCGCATAACAAAGTTATGCACCCCAAGCTTCGGTTCTGTGCTTAGCCCCGTTAAATCTTCCCCGCAGACCGACTCGACC
>NZ_RAVT01000032.1:0-77500 GCF_013464915.1 Stenotrophomonas maltophilia | reverse complement strand
GCTCCCGGGCTGCCAGGAAAAAACCGCCGATGCACAATTCCGAACAAGGGCGCGCACGCAAGCAGCGCTTCCAGGAACGCCTCCACGTCCTGCACGACAACGCCCTGCATCGGAAGCTCAGGCAACATCTTCCCGCCGCCTTCAACGAGCGCTGGACCCGGCGCCATTGGATGCATGCCAGCCTGTTCGCGACCATCGGCGCCCTGGTGGCAACGATCGTCCCGGGCTTCTCGCACACCATCGACGCCCCCTTTGCCGACAGCCATACCAGCCTGGCGCTGCCGTTGCCGCCGCTGACCATGGCCCGCCAGCAGCAGGTACCCGGTGACAGCTGGCAGGTGCTGCGCGTGGAACGCGGCCAGACCCTGAGCGATCTGTTCGACAAGGCCGGTATCCCGGCCACCACCCTGCACCGGGTACTGGACCACCCGGGCGCGCGCGAGGCGCTGACCAAGCTGCGCCCGGGTGCGGAGATCGCCTTCGACATGCCGTTGTCCGGCGACCTGCGCAGCATCCGCTTCGACCGCGATGCCGACAACCGGGTGGAGCTGAGCCTGGCCGGCGATGACATCAAGGAGAAGGTGACCAAGCGCGAGACCTCCACGCGCACCGTGGTCACCAGCGGCGAGATCACCAGCTCGCTGTATGCGGCGGCCCGACGTGCCGGGCTGTCGCCGTCGGCGATCGCGACGATGACCGACGACATCTTCAAGTACGACATCGACTTCTCGAAGGACCTGCAGCCGGGCGACCGCTTCAGCGTGGTGATGGATGAGACCTGGCGCGAAGGCGAAAAGGTGGACACCAGCAAGATCCTGGCGGCGACCTTCACCACCGGTGGCAAGACCTATTCCGGCTTCCGCTTCGACCGCAACGGCAAGTCCGAGTACTACGACATCAACGGCCGTTCGCTGAAGAAGAGCTTCATCCGCATGCCGATCCCGTTCGCGCGGCTGAGCTCGACCTTCGGTGCGCGCAAGCACCCGGTGCTGGGCAAGATGCGCATGCACAAGGGCGTGGACTACGCTGCGCGCACCGGCACCCCGATCATGGCCGCCGGCGACGCCCGCGTACAGTTCGCCGGCGTGCAGCGTGGTTACGGCAACGTGGTGATCCTCGACCACGGCCGCGGCCACACCACCCTGTACGGGCACATGTCGCGCTTTGCGAACATCAGGACCGGCCAGCGCGTGGCCCAGGGCACGGTGATCGGCTATGTCGGCTCGACCGGCCTGGCCACCGGCCCGCATCTGCACTACGAATTCCGCGTCAACGGCGAGCACCGCAACCCGCTGACCGTGACCATGCCGCCGCCGGAGCCGCTGAAGGGCGCCGAGCTGGTCGCCTTCCGCGCGCAGACCGCGCCGGCGATGGCCCGCATCCAGGGCATGGAAAAGCTGATCTACGCCGATGCCAGCCCGGCACCGACCAGCCGCGACGAGGCCTCCCCCGAGGTGGCCAGCGCCAAGGACAAGAGCAGCACCGGCCGCAAGCGCGGCTGAGCCCCTGCGTTGACGAAGAAGGACGCGGCAGCACAAGCTTGCCGCGTCCTTTTTTTATGCCTGCCATGAACACGACTGCCGACGCTGACGCCCCCCTGTACCTTGGCCTGATGTCGGGCACCAGCGCCGACGGCATCGATGCCGCGCTGGTGCAGTTCCCCGCTGGTGGTGGCTGCCGCTTCGTGCACGGCCTGACCGCCCGCTGGGAGCCGGTGCTGCGTGCGCGGCTGGTGGCGCTGGGCGAAGGTGGCCCGCTGGATTCGCTGGAGGAGTTGGGGGAGCTGGACGCCCGGATCGCGATCAACTTCGCCGAAGCCGCCAATCAGCTGCTGGCCGAGGCGGGCGTGGACCGCAGCCAGGTGCGCGCGATCGGCTCGCACGGCCAGACCGTGCGCCATCGCCCGCTGGCCGACCCCGCCTTCACCGTGCAGCTGGGCGATGGCAACCGCATTGCCGAGTTGAGCGGAATCACCACGGTGTCCGACTTCCGCCGCCGCGACGTGGCGGCCGGGGGCCATGGTGCGCCACTGATGCCGGCCTTCCACCTGGCCATGCTGGGCACGGCCGACGAAGACCGCGCGGTGCTCAACCTGGGCGGCATCGCCAACCTGACCCTGATTCCGCGCGAAGGTAAGGTGCGTGGCTTCGATACCGGCCCGGCCAATGCGCTGATGGATGCCTGGTGCCAGCGCCACACCGGCCGCACCTTCGATGCCGACGGCGCGTACGCCGCCAGTGGCGCGCTGGACGAGAGCCTGCTGGCCGGCTGGCGTTCGGACCCGTGGTTCGCGCTGCCACCGCCGAAGAGCACCGGCCGTGAGCAGTTCCACCTGGCCTGGGCCGAAGCGCACATGGCCGAAGGCGAGTATGCCGCCGCCGACGTGCAGGCGACCCTGCTGGAGCTGACCGTGGCAACGGTGGCCGATGCGCTGCTGGCGCACCAGCCGCAGACCCGGCGCCTGCTGGTCTGTGGTGGCGGCGTGCGCAACCGGCAGCTGCTGAAGCGCCTGGCGGCGCGGCTGCCGGACGTGCAGGTGGAGTCCAGTGCGGTGCACGGGCTGGACCCGGAGTACGTGGAGGCGATGGGCTTTGCGTGGCTGGCGCAGCGGACGATGGACGGGCTGGCCGGCAACCTGCCGAGCGTGACCGGCGCCCAGGGCCCGCGGATCCTGGGGGCGATCCACCTGGCGTGAGGTGCGTCATCGGCGCATGTGTGGACTACTGGGCAGCCGAGCGTGGGCTCGGCTCTACCGCATGGCGGCGCGGGCGTTAATCGAAGCCCTGCCCTGCGGGCAAGGCCTGCAGGGCGGCGATGGCATCGGACAGGGCATCCACTTCCGGATCGCCGAAACCGGAGCGGACTTCCAGCTCACTGCTGAACAGGCCCTGCTCCAGCAAGGCGGCGCAGGTCTGTTCGTGGGTCCAGCCGCGGGCGACCGCGACGCGTTTGATACGTTCCAGCAGCAGCGGGTCCAGGTCCCGCAGCACAACGTCGGCCATGCTCACTTCCCCGTTCGCAAGGCACCGCCCCCTCGGCGCGTCCGGGCGATGATCCCGCAGACCGGGCGGGCAGGCAATCAGGCAACTGGCGGCGGCCCGCGGTCGGTGATCCGCGGCCACAACCATGCCAGCAGCAGCAGGGTCGGCACCACGGTGACCGAGCTGAGGATGAAGAACGTGCTGTAGGACGTGGCTTCGACAATGTAGCCGGAGACACCGCCGACAAACTTGCCGGGCAGGTTGGCCAGCGAGACCAGCAGCGCGTACTGGGTAGCGGTGAAGTTGCGGTCGGTCAGCGAGGACATGAAGGCCACCAGCACGGTGCCGGCGAAGCCCTGGAACAGGTTGTCGGCACTGAGCGCGGCGTAGAACGCCCACAGCTTGCCCGGGTTGTGCGCCATCAGCAGGAAGGCCAGGTTGGACAGCGCGACGCCGAGCGCGGCGAGCAGCAGCATGCGACGAAAGCCGAAGGCCGCCACCGCGATGCCGCCAAGGAACGCGCCGCCGATGCCCATCCACACACCGAACAGCTTGGACACCGTGGCGATGTCGGCCTTGTCGAAGCCCGAGTCGAGATAGAAGGGACCGGCCATCACCCCGATGACCTGGTCGGGGAACTTGAACAACCCGACGAAAGCCAGCAGCACCAGGGCCAGCGCCACGCCGTTGCGGCTGAAGAAGCTGGTGATCGGCTGCACGAACGCTTCGGCCACGTCGATGCGCCGCTGCACGGTGGTGGCCGGACGTTCCGGTTCGGCGCACAGCAGGGTGGTAATGATCGGCAGCAGCATCAGCGCGGCCATCGCCAGGTAGGCAATGATCCAGCCTTCGAACTGGGCCAGGTACAGCGCCCCAGCCCCGGCCAGGATCAGGCCGATCCGATAGCCCAGCGTATAGGTGGCGGCCAGTGCGGCCTGTGCGGTCTGCGGGGCGATCTCGATACGGTAGGCATCGACCGCCGAATCCTGGGTGGCGCCGGCAAACGAGGCCACCAGCACCCACGCCACCAGCGGCCACACCCCCTGCTCGGGGCGTACGAATGCCAACGCCACCAGGCCGACCAGCACCATCACCTGCGATACCAGCAGCCACGAGCGCCGGCGTCCCAGCCCGCCGAGCAGCGGGAAGGCGTAGCGGTCCAGCAGCGGCGCCCACAGGAACTTGAGCAGGTAGAAGAAGCTGGCCAGGCTGATCAGGCCGATGCTGCCCAGGTCCAGGCCGACATCACGCAGGCGGGTGGACAGGGTCTGCGAGGCAATCAGCAGGAACGGCAGGCCGCTGCCGAAGCCGAGCATGGCCATGGTCAGTGCCGAGGGCGTACCGAAGGCGCGCTTGATGCCGGCCCAGCCCTTGTAGCTGGCCGGCGTGGCCGCCTCGGTCACAGGTCGTAGTCCACGGTGAACGGGGCGTGGTCGGAGAAGCGCTCGTCGCGGTAGATCGAGCAGCTGCGCAGGCGGTCACGCAGGCCCGGGGTGATGAACTGGTAGTCGATGCGCCAACCGACGTTGTTGGCACGGGCGGCGCCACGGTTGCTCCACCAGGTGTAGTCCTCGCCGGTGGGGTTGAGCAGGCGGTAGGCATCGGCCCAGCCGCGGCCGGCGGCGACATCGGTGGTCTGGCCGTGGTCGGCGCAGAGGGCGTTGAGCCAGTCGCGCTCCTCCGGCAGGCAGCCGGAATTCTTCTGGTTGGACTTCCAGTTCTTGATGTCCAGCGCCGAACGCACGATGTTCCAGTCGCCGCACAGCACGTAGTCGCGGCCGCTGCGCGCCCACTCCTCCAGGATCGGCCGCAGCCATTCCATCACTTCGAACTTGAAGCCCTGGCGCAGGTCGCCCGAGCTGCCGGACGGGATATAGAAGGAGACCACGCTGAGGTTGCCGTAGCGTGCCTCGATGTAGCGGCCTTCGTCGTCGAACGGGGCCCAGCCCAGCGAGGTGATGACCTGGTCCGGCTCGCGCTTGCTGTAGATCGCCACGCCGCTGTAGCCCTTCTTGGTGATGGCGTCGCGGTAGAAGCAGTGGTGGCCGTCGGGGCGGAACATCGGGTCGGTCAGCTGGTCTTCCTGTGCCTTGGTTTCCTGGATGCACAGGACATCGGCATCCTGGGCACGGAACCAGTCGAGGAAGCCCTTGGTCGCGGCGGAACGGATGCCATTGGCGTTGAAACTGATGATGCGCATGCGGAAGACCTACGGCGGGAAACCGGGCAAGCATACCGGTTGCCCGCGGGGCTGCGCAGTCCGCCGGGTGGGCCCGCGAACGCCTTCACACGGGGCCGGACGAGCGCGAAACGCCCAGCTGGATTAGGATTTGTGCTCCAAATGAAGATGAATCGAGTTTTGATGAGCGACCACCGCCACCGTTTCCTGCAGCTGGCCCTGACCGCCGACGCCCTGCGCTTCGGCCAGTTCACCCTCAAGTCCGGCCGGCTGAGCCCCTATTTCTTCAACGCCGGCCGCTTCGACTCCGGCTCGCTGCTGTCCCAGCTTGGCGCCTGCTACGCCGATGCCATCGATGCCAGCGGGATCAAGTACGACGTGGTGTTCGGCCCGGCCTACAAGGGCATCCCGCTGGCCACCGCGATGGCCTGTGAGCTGGCCCAGCGCGGCCGCGACCTGCCGCTGTCGTTCAACCGCAAGGAAGCCAAGGACCACGGCGAAGGCGGCCAGCTGATCGGCGCCGACATGCAGGGCAAGCGCGTGCTGATCGTCGACGACGTGATCACCGCCGGTACTGCGATCCGCGAAGCGCTGGGCATCATCCGCGCCGCCGGTGGCACCCCGGCCGGCATCGTGGTGGCGCTGGACCGCCAGGAGATCGCTTCGGAGACCGACCGCCGTTCGGCGGCGCAGTCGGTGGCCGAGGAAGCCGGTATCCCGGTGATCGCCGTGGCGTCGCTGGCCGACCTGCTTGATTTCGCCTCCGGCAACCCGGAACTTGTGGGTTACCGGCAGCCGCTGGAAGCCTACCGGGCCCAGTACGGCGTTCGTTCGATCCGCTGACCGACCAGGGGAAAGGTCATGTCCCGAGTTCCTGCTGTCCTCTTCGCCGGCCTGCTGCTGGCCGTGCCGTTCACCGTACCGGCGCAGTCGCGCGACAGTGGCAAGGCGGAAAAGAAGCTGTACTGCTGGAACGAGGGCAAGGAGCGGATCTGCAGTGATTCGCTGCCGGCCGACGCGGTCAACCATGCCCGCGAGGAATTCAATGCGAGCACGGGCCTGCGCAATGCGCAGGTCCAGCGCGCGTTGACCGACGAGGAACGTGCCGCTGCCAGCACCGCTGCGCAGCAGCAACAGCTGGACCTGATGGCCGAGCAGACCCGCCAGCGCACCGAGCAGGCCATGTTGTCCACCTACGGCAGCGAAGCCGACCTGCGCCGGGTGTTTGCCGAGCGCCAGGAAGTGCTGGACAACAACCTGAAGACCGCCGAGTACAACGTCACCAGCCTGCGTGAGTCGCTGGTGGCGCTGCTGTCGGCGGCGGGAGACCGCGAACTGGCCGGCGGCAAGGTGGTCGACAAGCAGGCCGAGGCGATCCGCAAGCGGCATGCGCAGCTGCAGGCGCAGCAGCGCCTGCAGGCCGGGCTCGTGCTGCAGCAGCAGGCGTTGAAGGCCGAGATCGACAGTACCCTGCAGCGCTATCGCGAGCTGAAGGGCATGGCGCAGGCGGCGGCCCCGGCCGGCTGACCACGCTCCCACCGCCGGGCATGGCCCGGCGCTACCCGTCGTCCGGTTACGGCTTCGGGCGATGAATTTATGCACTTTTTACGCGTCGGCCCGGTCCGGCGCGTAGTGCGTTTATGGGGGGCAGGACGACGATGGCGGCCTGAGGTGGAGGGGTTCCACCAGGACGCTATTGCAATGTCCCCCTGGCTGTCGTTGTTGTGTGGCGTGCTGGTGCTGGTCGCCGCCGCCTATCTCCTTTATGTCGTGCTGCGGCCCGAGTCGTTCTGAGCGGAGCCTGCCATGACTGAGATGCTTGTGATTATTGCCGCCAGCCTGCTGCTGGCGTGGCCGCTGGGCCTGTACCTGGCACGCGTGATGCGCGGCACGCCGATGAAGGTCGACGTGCTGTTCAACTGGATCGAGAAGCCGCTGTACAGGGTGTTCGGCGTCGATCCATCGCGTGCCATGTCCTGGCGCGGCTATGTGCTGGCCTTCGTGCTGAGCAACGTGGTGGTCGCGGTGCTGACCCAGGCGGTGTTCATGACCCAGGCCTGGTTGCCGTTGAACCCGGACCAGATCCCGAACATGCGCTGGGACACCGCGCTGCACACGATGATCTCGTTCCTGACCAACACCAACCAGCAGCACTATTCGGGCCAGGCGCAGCTGTCCTACCTCTCGCAGATGACCGGCATCACCGGCCTGCAGGTGGTGACGCCGATGATGGGCCTGGCGCTGGCGGTGGCCACGCTGCGCGCGTTGTTCTCGCGAGCGCCGCAGGCTGCGGCGGCCACCGGGGCCGGCGATGACCGCCAGGTGGCGGTGGGCAACTACTACGTGGACGTGGTGCGCCTGTGCGTGCGCTTCCTGCTGCCACTGTGCCTGGTGTGGACGCTGGTGCTGACCAGCCAGGGCGTGCCCTCGACGATGGCCGGTGGCCCGCAGGCCACGCCGATCGATGCCAGCGCCGGCATGGCCCAGCAGAAACTGCCGCTGGGCCCGGTCGCAGCGATGGTCGCGGCCAAGCAGCTGGGCGCAAACGGCGGCGGCTGGTATGGCCCGAACAGCAGCTTCCCGCTGGAGAACCCGACCCCGCTGTCGAACGCGCTGGAAATCGTCGGCATCCTGCTGGTGCCGATGGCGGTGATCTTCATGATCGGCGCATTCACCGGACGCCGTCGCTTCGGCGCGCTGGTGTTCAGCTGCATGCTGGGCATGTCGCTGCTTTCCACCAGCGCGATGATGTGGAGCGAGGCCCATAGCGCCAGCGCCGCCACGCCGCTGCTGATGGAAGGCAAGGAAGTGCGTTTCGGCGCCGATGGCACGGCGCTGTGGGCAGCGGTGACCACCCAGGTCTCCAACGGCTCGGTCAACGGCATGCACGACTCGCTGGCACCGCTGAGTGGCGGCATCGCGATGGTCAACATGCTGGTCAGCGCGATCTGGGGCGGCATCGGCTGTGGCCTGCAGCAGTTCATCGTCTATCTGCTGCTGGGTGTATTCCTGGCCGGGTTGATGACCGGGCGTACGCCGGAACTGTTCGGCCGCAAGCTGGAGACGCCACAGGTGCGCCTGCTGGCGCTGCTCGTGCTGCTGCAGCCGATCACCCTGCTGGTGTTCACTGCGATCACCCTGGCCGTGCCCGGCCTGGCCGGCACCTCCAACCCCGGCTTCCATGGCATCAGCCAGGTGTTCTACGAGTATGTCTCGGCCTACGCCAACAACGGCTCGGGCTTCGAAGGGCTGGGCGACGCCACGCTGTGGTGGAACCTGAGCTGCTCGCTGGTGCTGCTGCTGGGCCGCTTCCCGCTGCTGATCATCCCGCTGATGGTGGCTGCACAGCTGGCCGCCAAGCGCCAGGCGCCGGAGTCTGCCGGCAGCCTGCAGATCGAAACGCCGACCTTCGCCCTGACCCTGGTCTCGGTGATCGTCATCCTGACCGTGCTGCAGTTCATGCCGGCGCTGGTACTCGGCCCGATCGCCGACCACCTGAGCCTGGGACTGCACTGAGGACACCGCAATGAGTACCCACGCAAGTTCAACCCGTAGTTCCCTCGCACCGCGCCCTGCCCTGCTGGATGCCGCAGGCCTGCGCCGTGCACTGGTCGAGGCGGTGCGCAAGCTGTCGCCGATGCATCTGGTGCACAGCCCGGTGATGGCGGTGGTGATGGCCGGCACGATCGTTGCCGCGATCGTCACCCTGACCGGCAATGCGCCGCTGGGCTTCGGCCTGGCGGTGACCGCGATCCTGCTGGTGACCGTGCTGTTCGGCAACTTCGCCGAAGCGGTGGCCGAAGCGCGCGGCCGTGGCCAGGCCGCTTCGCTGCGCCGCGCCCGCCAGGATCTGGTGGCACGCCGCCTGGCCGCGCCGCAGCCGGGTGCCGCGGAAAGCCAGGTGCCGGCCGCCGAGCTGCGCCCGGGCGACCATGTGATCGTCAGTGCCGGTGAACTGGTACCGGCCGATGGCGAGATCGTGCAGGGCCTGGCCACCATCAACGAAGCGGCCGTGACCGGCGAATCGGCACCGGTGCTGCGCGAGGCCGGCACCGATCGTTCCGGCGTGATCGGCGGTACCAAGGTGCTGTCCGACCAGATCATCGTGCGGGTGACCGCCGAGCCGGGCCACAGCTTCCTGGACCGGATGATCGCGCTGGTGGAAGGCGCCAACCGGCAGAAGACGCCGAACGAGATCGCGCTGACCCTGCTGCTGGCAGCGATGACGCTGACCTTCCTGGTGGTGGTGGCGACGCTGCCGGCCATTGGTGCGGCGGTAGGCGTGCAGGTTGACCCGCTGCTGCTGATCGCGCTGCTGGTGTGCCTGATCCCGACCACCATCGGCGGCCTGTTGCCGGCCATCGGCATCGCCGGCATGAACCGTGCGCTGGCCGCCAACGTGCTGGCCAAGTCGGGCAAGGCGGTGGAAGTGGCAGGCGACGTGGACGTGCTGCTGCTGGACAAGACCGGCACCATCACCTACGGCGATCGCCAGGCCAGCCACTTCCACCCGTTGGCCGGTATCGATGCCAGCCAGCTGCGTGAAGCGGCGCTGCTGTCCTCGCTGGCCGACCCGACTCCGGAAGGCAAGTCGATCGTGCGCCTGGCGCGCGAACAGGGGTGCGCCACCGCCGAACCGGACCATGCCGACTACCTGGCCTTCACTGCCCAGACCCGCATGTCCGGCGTCGACCTGGAACATGGGCGGCAGATCCGCAAGGGTGCCGCCGATGCGATCCGTGCCCACGTGCAGGCGCTGGGCGGCAACGTGCCTGCGGAACTTGCAGGTCGCGTCGAGCAGGTGGCACGCAACGGTGCCACCCCGCTGGTGGTGGCCGAGGGCCGCCATGTGCTGGGCGTGATCGAGCTCTCGGACGTGGTCAAGCGCGGCATGCGCGAGAAGTTCGCGCAGCTGCGGGCGATGGGCATCCGCACGGTGATGATCACCGGTGACAACCCGCTGACCGCCGCCGCCATCGCTGCCGAAGCCGGTGTGGACGACTACATCGCCGAGGCGCGACCGGAAGACAAGCTGGCGCGCATCCGCCAGGAGCAGGCCGGTGGCCGCCTGGTGGCGATGGTGGGCGACGGTACCAACGACGCCCCGGCGCTGGCCCAGGCCGACATCGGCCTGGCGATGAACTCCGGCACGCAGGCGGCGAAGGAGGCCGGCAACATGGTCGACCTGGACTCGGACCCGGCCAAGCTGCTGGCGGTGGTGGAAGTGGGCAAGCAGCAGCTGATCACCCGCGGCGCGCTGACCACCTTCTCGCTGGCCAACGACGTCTCCAAGTACTTCGCGATCCTGCCGGCGCTGTTCGCCGCTGCCGTTCCGACCATGGCCGCACTGAACGTGATGCAGCTGTCGAGCCCGCGCAATGCGGTGCTGGCGGCGCTGATCTTCAACGCCCTGGTGATTCCCGCACTGATCCCGCTGGCCCTGCGTGGCGTGCGCTTCCGCCCGGCCACCGCCACCGCGCTGCTGCGCCGGAACATGCTGGTGTACGGCCTCGGCGGCGTGTTGCTGCCGTTCGCGGCGATCAAGCTGATCGACCTCCTTCTTGTCCTGGTATTCGGCGCATGAACCGTTCTGCTTCCACTTCGTCTTCCTTGTCCCGTGAACCAAAGGCCGAGGCCCGCGTGGCCAGCCTGCAGGATGACGCCCGCTGGCGTCCGGCGATCGGCCTGGGCCTGGCCACCCTGCTGCTGGCCGGTGCGGTCTACGCCGGCATTGCAACCGGCTTTGCCGGCCTGGCATTCCCGGGACAGGCCGAAGGCAGCCTGCTGCGCGATGACAGTGGTCAGGTGCGCGGCTCGGCATGGCTGGCGCAGCCGTTCACCGGTGATGGCTACTTCCAGGCACGACCGTCAGCCGCCAACTACGACCCGATGGCCGCGGCCGGTTCCAACATGGCGCGCAGCAACCCGGCGCTGGCCGAGCGCGTCGCTGCCAGCACCGCTGCGGTGGCTGCACGGGAAGGTGTCGCGCCAGCGCAGGTTCCGGCCGACCTGGTCACCCAGTCCGGCGGCGGTCTCGATCCGCAGTTGTCGCCGGCCGCCGCACAGCTGCAGGTGGCGCGCGTGGCGCGTGCGCGAGGCCTGCCAGTGGAACGCGTGCAGGCGCTGGTGCAGGCGCATACCGAAGGCCGCCAGTGGGGCCTGTTCGGGCAGCCGCGGGTGAACGTGGTGACGTTGAACTTCGCACTGGACCATGCAGCCAAGGCACCGTGATGCTGGCCTGCACCGGCTGCGCGCACAATGGCGGCCATGACAGCGGCTCCCATGACTGATGCGCGTACCCGCCAGGCCGATGCCCTGGTCGAAGGCCTGCAACGCGAAGCCGGCGGCAAACTGACCGTGTTCCTCGGCGCGGCGCCGGGCGTGGGCAAGACCTACGCCATGCTGACCCGCGCGCAGGAACAGCTGCGCCGCGGCGTCGACCTGGTGGTCGGGCTGGTGGAAACCCATGGCCGTGCCGATACCCAGGCGCTGCTGGAGGGGCTGCCGCAGTTGCCGCTGAAGGACGTGGCCTACCACGGCCATGCCCTGCAGGAGATGGACCTGGATGCCGTGCTCGCACGGCATCCAGCGTTGGTGCTTGTAGATGAACTGGCCCATCGCAATGCACCGGGCAGCCGCCACGAACGGCGCTGGCAGGATGTGATGGAGCTGCTGGACGCCGGCATCGACGTCTGGACCACGGTCAACATCCAGCATCTGGAAAGCCTCAATGATGTGGTGATGCGCATCACCGGTGTGCGGGTCAGCGAGACCGTGCCCGATGTCGTGCTCGACCGCCTGCACGACATCGTGCTGGTTGACCTGCCGCCGCGCGAGCTGATCGCGCGCCTGCAGCAGGGCAAGGTCTATGTGCCGGAACAGGCCGCGCAGGCGCTGCAGGCGTTCTTCTCGCCGGCGAACCTGACCGCGCTGCGCGAACTTGCAATGCAGGAGGCCGCCGATCGCGTCGACAGCAGCCTGCGCGAGGCACGCGCTGCCCGTGGCGAGAGCAACCTGCCACTGCGCCGCGGCGTGCTGGTGGCGATCGACGGCGGCGGCCAGAGTGAATACCTGGTGCGCGTGGCGCGACGCATCGCCGAACGCCGCGACGCACCATGGACCGTGGTGACCGTGCAGGGACGACGCCAGGACGAGGCGACCCGGCGCGAGATCGATGCGGCCTTCGCCCTGGCACGGCGGCTGGGCGGCGACGCCGAGCTGTTGCACGGATCGAGCATCGCCGACGCCCTGCTCGACCACGCCGCGCACAACGGCGTGTCCACCCTGGTGCTGGGGCGGACCCGCGAGCGCCCGCTGGCACGGATGTTCAACCGAACGTTGACCCAGCAGCTGATCCAGCGCGGCGCGCATTACGAGATCACCATCATCAGCACCCCGCAGGCACGTGCACGCTCCCGCCGCGAGGGCCTGCTGCCACCGGTACGCGGCATCAGCTACGAGCCGGTGCAGGCGCTGATCGCCACCGCGCTGGCCTGCGCGGTGGCATGGCTGGCCGAACGCTGGGTCGGCATGGCCGACCTGTCGATGGTGTTCATCGTGGCGGTGGTGCTGGTGGCTGCGCGCACGCGCGCCAGCGTGGCGGTGATGGCGGCGATCCTGTGCTTCCTCGCCTACAACTTCCTGTTCATCGCGCCGCGCTTCACCTTCGCCATCGGTGCACGCCAGGGCGTGATCACCGTGTTCCTGTTCCTGGCCGCGGCACTGGTGGCCGGGCGCCTGGCCTCGCGCCTGCGCATGCAGGTGATCGCGCTGCGCGCGGCCAACCGCCATGCACGTGCGCGCCAGCAGCTGGGACGGCAGCTGGCCAGCGCGGCCGGCAATGGTGAAGTGGCGCAGGCCGGGCGCCTGGCGCTGGAACAGGCGATGGACGTTCCATCCTGGCTGCGGATCGGCGCCGACACTGCATCCGGTGGCCGTTCGCAGCCGGGCGATACCGATCTGGCCGCTGCCGACTGGGCGCTGCGCCATGGCCAGCCCAGTGGCCGCTTCACCGATACCCTGGCCGGCGCGCAGTGGTGGTTCCTGCCCCTGCTCGACGGCGAGGACCGCGCGATCGGCGTGGCCGGCCTGTACCTGCCCGGCGCGCAGGCGCGCCTGCTGCCCGAGCAACGGCAGCTGGCCGAAGCGATGGTGGATGACATCGCCCAGGCCGCGCTGCGCACCCGGCTGGTGGCCGAACTGGAGCAGGCGCACGTCAGCAACGAGACCGAGCGGCTGCGCTCGGCCCTGCTTTCCTCGGTGTCGCACGACCTGCGCTCGCCGCTGGCGGCGATGATCGGTTCGGCCGACAGCCTGGCAAGCTACGGTGCGGCGATGGACACGGCCGATCGCCGCGCCCTGCTGGACACCATCCTGGTCGAGGGCGAACGGCTGGACCGCTACATCCAGAACCTGTTGGACATGACCCGGCTTGGCCACGAAGGACTGAAGATCAACCGCGACTGGATCGGTGTGGACGAGCTGATCGGCTCGGCGGCGCGGCGCCTGCAGCGCTACCAGCCGAAGGTGCGGCTGGAGCTGGATATTCCCTCCACGCTGGCGCCGATCTGGGTGCACCCGGCGCTGGTCGAACAGGCGGTGTTCAACGTGATGGAGAACGCCGCCAAGTTCTCGCCGCCCGACGCCGCCGTGCAGGTGCAGGCGCGCGAGCTGGACGGCCAGCTGCGCATCGACGTGATCGATGCCGGCCCCGGCATTCCCGACGACGAGCGCGCGCGCATCTTCGACATGTTCTACAGCGTCGAGCGCGGTGACCGTGGCCGCCACGGCACCGGCCTGGGCCTGACCATCTGCCAGGGCATGATCGGCGCGCACGGCGGCAGCGTGCAGGCACTGCCCGGACGCGACGGTCGCGGTACCCTGATCCGCATCACCCTGCCCCTGCTCAAGCCAGCCTCCCACGATGAGCCCGACCCCGATTGATGCCAGCGTGCCGGCCGCGCGCGTGCTGGTGATCGACGATGAAACCCAGATCCGCCGGTTCCTGGACATCAGCCTGCGCGCGCAGGGCTACCAGGTACGGCAGGCCGCCACCGGCCAGGAAGGCCTGCAACTGGCGGCCAGCGAGGACATGGATCTGGTGATCCTGGATATCGGCCTGCCGGACATGGAGGGTCACGAGGTGCTGGAGCAGCTGCGGCAATGGAGCCAGGTGCCGGTGATCATGCTGACCGTGCGTGCCGGCGAGGCCGAGAAGGTGCGGGCGCTGGACACCGGCGCCAATGACTACGTGACCAAGCCGTTCGGCACGCAGGAACTGATGGCGCGGGTACGTGCGCTGCTGCGCACTCGCAGCGTGCCCAACGATGGCACGCCGCCGGTGTTCGACGATGGCCATCTGCATGTGGACCTGGTGCGCCGTGAAGTGGCGCTGGATGGCGAGCCGGTGGCACTGACCCGCAAGGAGTACGCGCTGCTGTCGCTGCTGCTGCGCAATGCCGGGCGGGTGGTGACCCAGCCGCAGATCCTGCAGGAGATCTGGGGACCGACCCACCAGCACGACACCCATTACCTGCGCATCCTGGTCGGCAAGCTGCGGCACAAGCTGGGCGATTCGGCGCTGGATTCGCGCTACCTGTTCACCGAACCGGGCGTGGGGTTGCGGTTCAAGGGGTGAGGGCGTGTCGACCAAGGTCGACACCTACCAACAGCTCCAGGCAATTGTCAGGGGTGGGGCGGTGTCGGAGTGCGGGGTGTCAGCCGCATGGGCCCTAGGCATGCCTCGGGCGGGTTGGGCAGGACGCCCAACCCCGGTCTTGCCGTGTGCGCAGGACTGCGCACACGAGCAAGCGGATGCCAAGGCTACATGGACGTACTTGCGGCGTCCCCGCACTTCGACACCGCCCCACCATCCCACGGAATGCCAGCTTCTGCCGTTGTCGCTGAGGTTGCCGGCCAGCGGCCGGCACTACCGCGGGTGCCGGGCGCAGCCCGGCCCCAGCTCAGAACCCCAGCGGGGTGTCGCCCAGCACCGGCTGCAGTTGGCTGCGGAACAGCGCCTGGATGCGTTCCAGCGCCACCTCGTCATTGCCCTCGAAGCGCAGCACCAGCACCGGCGTGGTGTTGGAGGCACGCACCAGCCCCCAACCATCGGGGAAGTCGACACGCAGGCCATCGATGGTCGACAGCCGGCCACCCACGTACGGGTTGTCCGGCGACTGCGCCGCTGCCACCAGCATCGCCACCAGCGCGTGCGGCGTACCTTCGGCCACCGGCACCTTCAGTTCCGGCGTAGCCACCATCTCCGGCAGTTCGGCCAGCACCTCGTCCGGGGTTTCCTCGCGCTGGGCCAGGATCTCCAGCAGTCGCGCGGCGGCATACAGGCCGTCGTCGAAACCGAACCAGCGCTCCTTGAAGAAGAAGTGGCCGCTCATCTCGCCGGCCAGTTCGGCATCGGTCTCGCGCATCTTCGCCTTCATCAGCGAGTGCCCGGTCTTCCACATCAGCGGGCTGCCACCATTGCGCAGCACGTGGTCGGACAGCTTGCCGGTGCACTTCACGTCGTAGATCACCATCGCGCCCGGGTTGCGCATCAGCACATCGGCGGCAAACAGCATCAGCAGGCGGTCGGCATAGATAATCCTGCCTTCGCCGGTGACCACGCCCAGGCGATCGCCGTCGCCATCAAAGGCCACGCCGAGGTCGGCGCCGAAGCGCTTGACCGTCTGCACCAGGTCTTCCAGGTTGGCCGGTTCGCTGGGGTCGGGATGATGGTTGGGGAAGGTACCGTCGACATCGCAGTACAGCGGGATGACTTCGGCGCCGATGGCTTCCAGCAGCTGCGGTGCGAGCGCACCAGCGACGCCGTTGCCGGCATCGGCCACGACCTTCAACGGGCGGTCCAGCTGCACGTCGTCGGCGATACGCTGGATGTAGTCGGCACTGACATCGCGCTGCTGGTAGTCGCCCGGCTCGGCCGCCTGCACCAGGCGACCCTCGACGATGCGCTGGTAGAGATCTGTGATGGCATCGCCGGACAGCGTCTCGCCGCCGATGACCACCTTGAAGCCGTTGTACTCGGGCGGGTTGTGACTGCCGGTGACCGCCACGCAGGTGCCGGTACGCAGATGGAAGGCGGCGTAATAGACGACCGGGGTCGGTGCCAGGCCGATGTCGATCACCGCGCAACCGGTGCGACGCAGGCCCTCGGCCAATCCCGCCGCCAGTTCCGGGCCGGACAGACGGCCATCACGGCCGATCACCACCTCGCGCAGGCCCTGTTCCAGCGCCACGGTGCCGATGGCCTGGCCGATCAGCGCGGCGGTCTTCGGCGTCAGTTCGCTGCCGACCACGCCACGGATGTCATAGGCGCGGAAGATGCCGGCGGCCAGTTCCCCGGCCGGGACCGGCGGTGGCGGCGGTGGCGCACTTTCCTCGGCGCTGGCAGCGGCCACCGGCGGCGGCGCCATCTGCAGGCTCTCGCTCAGCGTCGGGCCGTGATCGGCTTCGGCCGCAGCGGCGCGACGCGGCAGCGGCAGGGTCTTCGGCAAGCGGCCGCGACCGACCACCAGCAACACGGCGACAAAGGCCAGCAGCAGCGCGACGATGGCACTGGCCAGCGATCCCAGGCCCAGTGGACCGGCTTCGACGTTGGGTACGGCCGCCACCAGCCGCAACGGCGTGCCCGGAACCGGGCGCGCCAGCGCTTCGGCGCTCTCGGCCAGGCCGGCGTCGCCCTGGGCCACGAGGTCATGCGCGCCTTGGCGCAGGCCGAGGAAACCGGTGGACGGGGCGCTCACCTGGTCCAGCGGCGAGGTCAGCCGCAGCAATGGCTGGCGCACGTAGAGCACGGCCGGGCCAAGGCTGCCCAGCTGCACCGGTGCCGCCAGACCAAGTCGATTGCCACCTGCATCGCGCACCACGCGCAGGCCCGGCTTGCCCTCGGCCAGCGCTTCTTCCAGCAGGGCCAGGCGTGCATAGCCGAAGGTGGCCGGGTCGGCATAGGCCGTGGCCAGATCGGCGCCCAGCACTTCAACCTGCTCCACCCCGGTCCAGCTCTCGCGTACGGCCAGCGCTGCCGCGGCGGCGTCACCGGCCTGCAGTGCCTGCTGCACGCGTTCGCTCTTCAACTGCTGCTGCAGCTGCTTCAGCTGGCCGGCAGCCGCCTCCTGCAGGCCCTGCACGGCCTGGTCACGCGCTTCTTCCAGCGCCTGGCCATTGGCCTCCTGCCGCCATTGCTGCACCGCGCTCCATCCGAACCAGCCGGCGAGCAGAACCAGCAGCACCCCCAGCAGTGGCGCACTGCGTCCCAACGACCGTTCCCGCTGCCCTTCCCCGATGCCGCTCATCAATGTCCCCCGTCAACGCACCCCGGTATGGCCGAATCCACCCGTTCCCCGCACGCTGTCGGTGAAAGTATCCACCACCTGCAGGCTGACGCGGGCAATCGGCACGACCACCAGCTGCGCGATGCGATCGCCCGGCTCGATGGTGAAGGCCTCGCGGCCACGGTTCCAGACACTGATCAGCAACGGGCCCTGGTAGTCGGCGTCGATCAGGCCGGTGCCGTTGCCCAGCACGATGCCGTGGCGATGGCCGAGCCCGGAACGCGGCAGGATCACCGCGCACAGGTGCGGATCGGCGATATGGATGGCCAGGCCGCTGGGTACCAGCGCGGTGTCGCCCGGCTGCAGGGTCAGCGCGGTATCCAGCGCCGCGCGCAGGTCCATGCCGGCGCTGGCTTCGGTGGCGTAGGCCGGCAGCGGCCAGCTGTCGCCGAAACGCGGATCGAGCAGCTTGACCTGCAGCGGTTGGGAAGTGAAAGCCTGGGTCATGCCTGGAGTCTCCGCGCGATCAGCGCCAGCAGTTGTTCGGCCAGCTCGCGCTTGGAGGTGGCCGGGAATACCTGTTCACCGTCCTGCCAGAAGGCCGTGGCGGCGTTGTTGTCACTCTCGAAACCGCCACCGCTGATGCCGACCTGGTTGGCGATCACCAGGTCCAGGCGCTTGTCGACCAGCTTGCCACGCGCATATTTCTCCACGTCGTGGGTTTCGGCGGCAAAGCCGACCACCAGCTTCAGCGACTGCGTCTGTGCAGCGACCTCGGCGAGGATGTCCGGCGTCCGCACCAGTTCGATCACCAGCGACTGGCTGTCGGCGGTCTTCTTCAGCTTCTGCGGCGCGACCTGGCGCGGTGTGTAGTCGGACACCGCGGCGGCACCGATATAGATGTCGGCCGGCAGCGACTTCAGCACGGCATCGCGCATCTGCGCGGCCGAGCGCACGTCCACGCGCTGCACCCCGGGCGGCGTCGGCAGCTGCACCGGGCCGCTGACCAGCACCACCTGCGCACCCATCGTGGCGGCGGCAGCGGCAAGGGCGAAGCCCATCTTGCCGCTGCTGCGGTTGCCGACGTAGCGCACCGGATCGATGTCTTCATAGGTCGGGCCAGCGCTGATCAGCAGGCGCAGGCCCTGCAGCGCGCGGGTTTCCGGTGCGGCAACCGCCGCCGTGGTACTGCCATTGGCGGCCAGCGCGGCGACGATGTCGCCCGGTTCGGCCAGGCGGCCGGGACCGGATTCGCCTTCGGCCAGCGGACCGTCGACCGGACCGATCACCTGCGCGCCGCGCTGGCGCAGCAGGGCGATGTTGGCCTGGGTGGCCGGATGCAGCCACATGCGGTGGTTCATCGCCGGGCAGATCGTCAGCGGCGCGGTACTGGCCAGGCACAGGGTGCTGACCAGATCATCGGCGTGGCCCTGGGCCAGCCGGGCCAGCAGATCGGCGGTACCCGGGGCGACCACGATGCGGTCGGCCCAGCGGGCCAGCTCGATGTGGCCCATGGCCTGTTCGGCAGCACTGTCCCACAGCGTGGTGCGGGTGGGCTGCCCGGACAGGGCCTGGAAACTGAGCGGAGTGACGAACTGCTGGGCACCGGCGGTCATCGCCACCTGCACCTGGGCACCGGCGTCGCGCAGGCGCCGCACCAGTTCCAGGGCCTTGTAGGCCGCAATCCCGCCTCCGACGCACAACAGCAGTTTCTGACCTTCCAGCGCGCGGGCCGGCGCGGGGGAAGCGTTGGGGGAGTCAGCCACCTGGAATTCCTGTGCAAACGAGGGCGCTAGCTTACCCGATGGTCGGTAATGTCCCGGTGCACGGTGCACATAGCGGGCGGCTATCAGCAGATGGATTCCGCCCAGGCTGGGCGGGAATTCAACCGGCATCGATTTCGGACCTTTCCTATACCTCTGCAGGCCAGTGCTTTTGCAGAATCAGGCCCTGGCTGCCGCACACGGTGGCCGGTTCGATCTCCGAGGAGCCACGTGCGCCCACGCATCATCATCGCCGACGACCATCCCGTGGTCCTGCACGGCATCCGCATCGTGCTGCAGACCCACCTGATGGACATCGTCGGCAGCGCCCGTGACGGCGCCGAGCTGCTGCAGATGGTCGACCATCGCCCATGCGATGCCGTGCTGACCGACCTGTCGATGCCGGGCACCGGCCCGGATGGCCCGGAACTGATCGATGCGCTGCACACCCGCTACCCCGGGCTTCCGGTGGTGGTGCTGACCGGCGCGCGCCATCCCGGGCTGCTCGATGGCCTGCTGCGCGATGGCGTCAACGGCCTGGTCGACAAATGCGCCGATTTCTCCGAACTGCCGCAGGCACTGAATGCCGCGCTTGTCGGGCAGGTGTTCGTCTCCCAGCAGCTGCGCCACCACCTGCAGGCCCGCGACCTGCTGTTCCCACGCGAACCGGCGCCGTTGTCGGCACGCGAGCAGGAAGTGCTGGAGCTGCTGGCGGCTGGTCTCAACGTGAACGAAGTCGCCGAGCGCTGTGGGCGCAGCCCGAAGACGATCAGCCGGCAGAAGGCCGAGGCCAAGCGCAAACTGGGCCTGCAGAACAACCAGGAGCTGTTCGACTACCTGCAGACCCGGCGCGGCTGAGGCAACCTCCGACCCCGGTCCGCGGCGTACCCCGATGGGAGCCATCGCCAGGACTGGCGATGATGGGTCCATGCCCATCCATGACTGGCCCGAACAGGAACGCCCCCGCGAGAAGTTGATCGCGCGCGGGCCCACGGCACTTTCCGACGCCGAACTGCTGGCGCTGTTTCTCGGCTCCGGGTTCGGTGGCCGCGATGCCGTGCAGACCGCGCGCGACCTGCTGCAGGCGCACGGCCCGTTGCGGGTGCTGCTCGACCGCCCCGCCGCCGAACTGGCCCGCCTGCCCGGGCTCGGCCCGGCACGCAGTTGCACGCTTGCTGCCGGGCTGGAGCTGGCCCATCGCTATCTGGCGGCCGAGCTGGAACACGGCGAGGCCGTAGGCAACAACCCGGCGGCGGTCGGCCGCTACCTGCAGCACCGGCTGCGTGGCCAGGCCCGCGAGGTCTTCATGGCCCTGTTCCTGGACAACCGCCACCGCCTGATTGCCTGTGAAGAGCTGTTCCACGGCACCATCAACGCCGCCCCGGTCTACCCCCGCGAAGTGGTGCGGCGCGCCCTGCTGCACAACGCGGCGGCGGTGATCCTCAGCCACAACCACCCGTCCGGCGACCCGGAGCCTTCCAGCGCCGATACCCGCATCACCGACGAACTGCAGCAGGCGCTGGCAATGGTGGACGTACGCCTGCTGGACCATTTCGTGGTTGGCGAGGGCCGTCCCGTTTCGTTTGCTGAACGAGGCCTGCTGGCCCAACTCCAACCCCGCCTGTTCGGCTGAGCGCGGCCCGGCAAGGGCCATCGGCCGCCCCCACTGGCATGTTCTGGTCAGCGTGGGCGCGGGTATCTGCGCTAAAATGGGCGATTCCGCCGCTCATTCTCACAGCAGGCCTCGTGAAAAATCTCCTCCGCGCCCTGATCAGCCAAGGCATCGAAGCCTTGCGCGCCAATGGCACCCTGCCCGCCGACTCCCTGCCGCCGGACTTCGTGGTCGAGCGCCCGAAGACCCGTGACCACGGCGACTTCGCCACCAATGCCGCGATGCTGCTGGCCAAGGCCGCGCGCAGCAATCCGCGCGCACTGGCACAGGCGCTGGTCGAGGCGCTGCCGCGCAGCGAGGACGTGAGCAAGGTCGAGATCGCCGGCCCCGGCTTCATCAACTTCCACCTGGCCCCGGCCGCGTACCAGCGCGAAGCCGCTTCGGTCATCAAGGAAGCCCACGACTACGGCCGCAACCTGTCCGGCAATGGCCGCACGGTGGGCGTGGAGTACGTGTCGGCCAACCCGACCGGCCCGCTGCATGTCGGCCATGGCCGCGCGGCGGCAATCGGCGACTGCGTGGCGCGCGTGCTCGATGCCAACGGCTGGAACGCCAAGCGCGAGTTCTACTACAACGACGCCGGCGTCCAGATCGAGAACCTGGCACTGTCCACCCAGGCACGGATCAAGGGCATCGCGCCGGACCAGGACGGCTGGCCGGAAGGCGGCTACCGCGGCGAATACATCGCCGACGTCGCCCGCGCCTACATGGCCGGCGCCAGCGTCGACCTGGAAGGCAGCACCGTGGTTGGCGCCAAGGACCCGGACGACATGCAGGCGATCCGCCGCTTCGCCGTGGCCTACCTGCGCAACGAGCAGAACCTGGACCTGGCTGCGTTCGGTGTCGACTTCGACATCTACTTCCTGGAAAGCTCGCTGTACGCCGACGGCAAGGTGGCCGAAGCGGTGGCCAAGCTGCAGGCCTCGGGCCACACCTACGAGGAAGGTGGCGCGCTGTGGCTGCGCAGCACCGACTTCGGTGACGACAAGGACCGCGTGATGCGCAAGTCCGACGGCACCTTCACCTACTTCGTGCCGGACGTGGCCTACCACCTGTCCAAGTGGCAGCGTGGCTACGAGCGCGCGATCACCGAGCTGGGTGCCGACCACCACGGCTCGCTGGCCCGCGTTCGCGCCGGCCTGCAGGCGATGGAAGTGGGCATCCCGCAGGGCTGGCCGGAATACGTGCTGCACCAGATGGTCACCGTCATGCGCGGCGGCGAGGAAGTGAAGCTGTCCAAGCGTGCCGGCAGCTACTTCACCCTGCGCGACCTGATCGAGGAAGCCGGCCGCGATGCGACCCGCTGGTTCCTGATCGCGCGCAAGCCCGATTCGCAGCTGACCTTCGACATCGACCTGGCCCGCCAGCAGAGCAACGACAACCCGGTGTTCTACGTGCAGTACGCGCATGCCCGCGTCTGCAGCCTGCTGCGCCAGGCGCAGGAGAAGGGCCTGGTGTACGAACAGGGCAACGGCCTGGCCAACCTCGGCCGCCTGGCCGACGACGCCTCGCTGCTGCTGATGAACGAGATCTCGCGGTATCCGGAAGTGGTGGAAGCGGCCGGCGTGGCGCTGGAACCGCATCTGGTGGCGCAGTACCTGCGTGAATTGGCGCACGCGTTCCACACGTGGTATCACGGGACGCCGGTGCTGGTGGATGACGCCGCCGACCGCAACGCCAAGCTGACCCTGGCCTGTGCGGCGCGCCAGGTACTGGCCAATGGCCTCGAACTCCTGGGCGTCAGCGCCCCGGAAAAAATGTAAGCATCAGGAGACGCAGTACACATGGCAGCACGACGCGGCAAAAGCCAGGCACGACGCAACAGCGGCAGCCAGGGCACACCCGGATGGGTGTGGCTGGTTGCCGGTGTAGCGATCGCGGCCGTGGTGTTCCTGGCGGCGCCGAACCTGTTCAAGGGCGAGGGCGATGGCTTCCTGCGCGCCGGTCCGCAGCCGAACCCGAACGCGCAGCCGGCCCCGGTCGCAGATGCCGACAGCGATGTCGGCACCCAGCCGGCCGCGCAGCCGGCTACGCCGAAGCCGGCCGAACCGGAAAAGCCGGCCGCCACCCAGTACGACTTCTACACCCTGCTGCCGGGCAAGGAAGTCGAGATGTCCGACGCCGAACTGGCCGCCAGCGCACGTGCCGAAGAGCAGCGCCGGGCCAAGGCCGAAGCATCACGCGCGCAGGCTGCGCTGGAAGGCAAGCCGGTTCCGCCGGCGACCACCACCGCACCGGCACCGGCGGCCACCGCCAGCGTGTCCAGCACCGCGCAGGTGACCGCCACCAGCCGCCCGCTGCCGGCACCGCTGAGTGAACGTCCGGCCGCGGCAACGCCGCCAGCCAGCACGGCCCCGGCCTCGACCAGCACCGCCGCGGCCACTCCGGCAGCGCGCACGGAAACTGCACCGGCAACGGCGGGTACCCCGGCCGCTGCCGCACCGGCGGCCGCCGACAACGCACGCTACATCCTGCAGGCAGGCGCCTTCGGTGCCTCCGGCGATGCCGAAGCGACCAAGGCCAAGCTGGCGATGATGGGACTTGCCGCACGCGTGGAGTCGGCACAGATCAACGGCAAGACCGTGTACCGCGTGCGCATGGGACCGTATGGCAGCGCTGGCGAACTGTCTGAAGCCAAGCAGAAGCTGGATGGCACCGGCCTGCAGGCGATGGCGATCAAGGCGCAGTGATCTGTCGGATCCAAATGGAAAAAGCCGGGCATTGCCCGGCTTTTTTTTGTCTGTGTAGAGCCGAGCCCACGCTCGGCTTCTGTTGAAAGCAGCCGAGCATGGGCTCGGCTCTACAAACGGCAAAAGCAGCCGAGCATGGGCTCGGCTCTACAGGACGCACGGCGCGGGTCAGCCTTCGCGGGCGACCTGGAAGCCGGCAAACGACTGGCTGACCGGCATCAGTTCCAGGCGATTGATGTTCAGGTGCGGCGGCAGCGTGGCCACCCAGAAGATCTGCTCGGCGATGTCCTCTGCGGTCATCGGGTTGGCGCCGGTATAGAGCTTGTCCGACGCAGCCTGGTCGCCATGGGTACGCACCACGGTGAACTCGGTTTCGGCCATGCCCGGCTCGATCGTGGTCACGCGCACGCCGGTACCGTGCAGGTCCGAACGCAGGCCCAGCGAGAACTGGCTGACGAAGGCCTTGGTGCCGCCATAGGCATTGCCGCCCGGGTACGGGTACACGCCTGCCACCGAGGAGATGTTGATGATCGCGCCCTTGCGCTCGACCAGCAGCGGCAGCAGGCGATGGGTCAGGGTCACCAGGGCGGTGATGTTGGTGTCGATCATGGTGGTCCAGTCCGACAGCTTGGCGCTCTGCGCCGGCGCGGTGCCCTGGGCCAGGCCGGCGTTGTTGACCAGCAGGTCGATGTCACCGAAGGCCGGCGGCAGCGCCAGCAGCGCGGCTTCCATCGCGATCGGATCGCGGATGTCGAAGGCGGCGGCATGCACTACGTCCTTGCCGTAGCGGTCGACCAGCGGCTGCAGGCGCTCGCCGCGGCGGCCGGTGGCGATCACCTTCCAGCCCGCCTGGGCGAAGCGGTGGACGGCGGCGGCGCCGAAGCCGGACGTGGCGCCGGTAATCAGGACAGTGCGGGTCATCAGGCAACTCCAGGGGGAAACCAGACCCCCATTCTGGCATCGTCGGTTGGCCGCTGTGTTGCCGGATCAGCCAGATCCGGGGTCAGATCCCTCTGCTCGGCACAGGGATCCGAACCCAGCTGCAGGGTGGCCGGTACAATGGGCCATGATCAACAACGATGTCCTGCGCAGCGTGCGCTACTCCCTGGACCTGGGCGACCACCACGTGGTGACCCTGTGCCAGATGGCCGATCCGGCCTTCGCCGTGGATGCCGAACAGGTGAAGGCCTGGCTGCGCCGCGAAGATGAAGCCGGCTTCGAGGCGATGAGCGACAGTGCATTGGCGCACTTCCTGGATGGCCTGATCGTGCACCTGCGTGGCCGTGACGAGAGCCAGCCCCAGCGCGCGGTGGAAACCCGCATCGACAACAACCTGGTGCTGAAGAAGCTGCGCGTGGCATTCCAGTTGCGCGACGTGGACCTGATGGAGATCTTCGCCAGCGCTGGCTTCAACGTCTCCAGGTCGGAAGTCGGCGCGCTGTTCCGCCAGCCTGGCCATGCCAACTACCGGCGCTGCCTGGACCAGATGCTGCGCAACTTCCTCAAGGGTCTGAGCCTGCGCCTGCGCGGCTGAGCACGGCGTCCACGAATGCCCGTGCCGCGGGCGTCGGCAGCCGTTGCCAGGCCAGATGCACACGACGGGTCGGGGTCGGCTGCAGCGGAATCCGCACCACGCCTTCAAAGCCTTCGGCGATCAACGCCGGCACGATGCCGACCGCCAGCCCATGGCGGACGAAGCGCTCGACCAGTTCCATCAGATTGACCTCGAAGCGCACCGTGTGCGGCAGTCCGACGGCAGCGAACGCATCGTCGGTCTGCCGGCGTGCACCGGTACCGCGCGGGAAGTCGACCAGCGCTTCATCCTGCAGCGCGGTCAAAGGCAACCGTTTGCGCCGGGCCAACCGATGCGAGGGGGCCAGCACCGCCACCAGGTCTTCTTCCTGCAGCATCCTGTGGCAGACCCCGTCCAGCGCCGCAGAGGGCGCCAACCCCACCAGTGCCACGTCCAGTTCGCGCGACTGCACCTGTGCGATCAGGTCCTCGCTCTTGTCCACCCGCAACTGGAACTCCACCTGCGGGTGCACCTGCTGGAAGGCGGCCAGCATCGCCACCACGTCAATGCCGGTCAGCGAGGAAATCTGCCCGATCGCCAGCAGCCCGCGCACCTCGCCACTCACCGCCGCCACGTCGGCGCGGAGGTGGCGCAGGCTGGCCAGAACCTGCCGCGCATGCACCAGCATGGCCTCGCCAGCGGCGGTCGCCCGCACCTGGCGCGGCAGGCGTTCAAACAGCGGCGTGCCCAGTTCCTGCTCCAGTCCGGCGATCTGGTGGCTGAGTGCGGACTGCACCACGTGGCAACGTTCTGCGGCACGGGTGAAATTACCTTCCTCGGCAAGGGCAACGGCAAACTCGAGCTGCTTGAGGTTCACCCAACTATCTCGTTTTCAGATGGTAGGGATGATGATGATTCATTTCCATCATCACTGCAGCAGGCGGACACTGTGCAACCCGCATCCTGGAATGCCACGTGAGCCCCACCCTTCCCCCTCTGCACCGCTGGCAGGTGCTGTTGATGTCGATCGCTACCGGCGTGGCGGTGGCCAGCAACTACTATGCGCAGCCACTGCTTCACACCATCGCCGATGCCTTCGGCGTGCCGTTCGGCCAGGTCGGCATGGTGGTCACCGCCGCGCAGCTGAGCTACGCCGCCGGGCTGATCCTGCTGGTGCCACTGGGTGACCTGTTCGAGCGCCGCCGCCTGATCGTGGTGATGAGCCTGCTGTCGGCCGGCGGCCTGGTGATCAGCGCCTGCGCTCCATCGCTCACCTGGCTGCTGGTGGGCACCGCGATCACCGGCCTGTTCTCGGTGGTGGCGCAGGTGCTGGTGCCGTTCGCGGCCACCCTGGCTGCCCCCGAGCATCGCGGCCGCGTGGTCGGCACGCTGATGAGCGGCCTGCTGCTGGGCATCCTGCTGGCGCGCACCGTCGCTGGCCTGCTGTCCAGCCTGGGCGACTGGCGCCTGGTGTACGCGATCGCGGCCGGCATCCTGGTGGTGACCGCACTGGCGCTGCAGCGCGGCCTGCCGCGTTTCCACCACAGCGCCGGCCTCGGCTACTTCGCACTGCTGCGCTCGATCGGCGTGCTGTTCGTGGAGGAACCGGTGCTGCGCCAGCGTACCCTGCTGGGCGCCTGCAGTTTCGCCATGTTCGCGATCTTCTGGACACCGCTCGCCTTCCTGCTGGCGCAGCCGCCCTACGCCTACAGCGACGCCACCATCGGCCTGTTCGGCCTGGTGGGTGCGGCCGGCACGCTGGCCGCCGGCCTGGCCGGGCGCATGTCAGACCGTGGCCAGACCGGTCGCGCCACCGCCATCGCACTGCTGCTGTTGCTGCTGTCGTGGCTGCCGCTGGGGCTGTCCGCACACTCGCTGCTGGCACTGCTGGTGGGCGTGGTGGTGCTCGACCTGGCCGCGCAGCTGCTGCACGTCAGCAACCAGAACCTGATCTATGCGCTGCAACCGGCGGCACGCAATCGCCTCAATGCCGGCTACATGACCGGCTACTTCATCGGCGGTTCGCTGGGTTCGCTGCTGTCGGCACAGGTCTACCAGCGCTTCGGCTGGACCGGCGTCTGCGTGGCCGGTGCTGCCGTGGCCGTGCTGGCGCTGCTGCTGTGGCTGCCCGGCGCGCTGCGTGCACGCCAGGCTTCGATGGCCGGTTAGAAGCTGCCCTGCAGCGCCAGCTCCCATCGCCCACCGGCGTTGCCGGGGAACAGGCGCTTGGCTGCATTGTCCGTGTCATGCACGGTGGCACGCAGCTCCCACGCCGGCGTGAGCGTGGCAATGGCACTGAGCTGGCCATGCAGGTAATCCGGTCCCTGTGCGCTGGCCAACCAGTACTGGCCCACCGCCGCTTCCAGACGGAAGCGCTCGTGCAGCGGCACGCGCATACCGAACTGGGCATAGGTACCACGATGGCCACCGGCCAGTGCATCGTTGGAATGAGCGACCTGCAGCCAGGCGCGCTGCTTCCAGGTCAACGTGGTGTTGAGTTCGGTCCAGTCCAGCGCGCGGCCGGTGCCCGGATACAGGTAGCGCGTCAGGTTGGCGTCCAGCGTCCAGTCCGTGGCCAGTGCGCCCGACCAGCCAGCGACCAGATCGAATTCGCTGCGCGCGCCGTTGTCTGGTTTGAACGAAACATTGGATCCCCACACGCTGGCGTACCAGCCCGATGGGATCGAGACCTTCGCGCCCGCCTGTACGGCCGGGTCGCCATCGCTCTGCGAGCTGCCACGCCACACGTAATCGCTGGTCAACGCCATGCTGCCGCTCACCTGCGCCTGTGCCTGCGCACTGCCGATGCCGAGCAGCCCTGCCAGCGCGGCCACCGCCGCCGCCATTGTCCCCTTGCTGTTCACTGCACTGTATTCCTCGTCGAAGACGGTCTGGCCGCCGGGACGGCAGTGTCGGGGGCGTGGCCGTAACGGATCGAGGGTGCTGCCGGGCCCGCAGCGCAAATTCGGCGTAAATCCAGCAGGCCGGGGCCGGGTACCACCGGCGCGGTATCATGGCGCCTTGTTCAAAGGGACCAACAGCGTGGACGCCATCCTGACGCCGGTATCGATCGGCGAGCTGATCGACAAGATCACCATTCTCGAGATCAAGGCCGAGCGCATCGACGATGCCGCCAAGCTGGCCAACGTACGCACCGAGCTGGACGGCCTGCTGCCGTTGCTGCAGCAGCAGCTGCAGGGACAACCGGCACTGGCCGCGCTGAAGCAGCAGCTGAAGGCGATCAACGAGCGCATGTGGGACATCCAGGACCAGCTGCGCGACAAGGAAGCGGCCCAGGTGTTCGACGATGCGTTCATCCAGCTGGCGCGCGGCGTGTACGGCACCAACGGCGAGCGCGTGCAGGTGAAGAACGAGATCAACCGCGTGGCCGGTTCGGCACTGGTGGAAGAGAAGCAGTACCAGGGCGAATAAGCCCGCTCATCCGCATTCGAGCAGGTGCCGGATGCGGAACAGCTCACCATCACTCTGGATGCCCAGTTTTTCGTAGGCCGTGCGCTTCTGCGTGCTGACCGTACTGGCCGTACGTCCGAAGCGCCGCGCGACCTCGCCGGTGGTGCAGCCCTGCAGCACCAGCCGCAGTACCTCGCGCTCGCGTCGGCTCAAGGGCGTGAGCACCGGCGCCGGTGTGCGCCGCATGCGCGATCGATTCAACTGTGTGCGCAGTTCCGGGGGGACGAAGCGGCCACCACGCGCCAGCACATCAACCGCACGCCGCAGCATTTCCGGCGTGGTGCCCTTGGACAGGTATCCGCGCGCGCCGGCCTGCATGGCCATGGTCACCGTGCTGGCGTTGCAGTGGGCAGACAACACCAACACCGGCAACAGCGGCCAGCGCTGTGACAACCGCCGCAGCAGGGCCAGGCCTTGCCCGGGGCCCCAGGGCGCCAGCACATCGATCAGCAACAGGTCGATGCAGCCCGGCTGACGATCCAGCAAGGCAAGCAGCTCGGCTTCGTCGGCGAAGCTTCCGCACACCTGCACGCCGCCATGCTGGCGCAGCACCACCTCCACCCCCAGACGCAGCACGGGATGCGGCGCCAGCATGGCCAGGCGGCGGGGCTGATCGGGGGGCAGAGCGGGAACGGCAGGCGGCATCGTGCGGATCCGGCGGTACGAAGTACCCACCGTAGGCCGGCGCAGGGAGCAGCGGAATCCAATTTATTGCAACGCAGCAGCATGGTCCGAACGCGCTCAGCTGCGGTTCCGGGTCGCGACAACGCAACAGGCCCGGCGTGGGCCGGGCCTGTCGAGGCATCTTCAGCGCGCAGGCGCGCCGAGGAAGCAATTACCAGCTGAAGCGCGGGCCGACGGTGTATTCCTTGTCGCCGTGGCGGTTCATCTTCAGCTCGCCGTTCAGGCCCCAGTTCTGGTTCAGCTTGACCTGACCACCCAGGCGGCCGTACCACTGGCCGTCGATGTCGACGCCGTGCTTCTTGGCGTAGTCTTCGTAGCCGACCATGCCGTAGACCTCGGCGTGGGCACCGAAGGCGGTGCGGATACCGGCTTCAGCGCTGTAGCCGTTGAAGTCCAGGCCGTGCTTGCGATCGAACTTCTGGTAGGCAACGCGGGCAACGAAGTCGGTCGACGGAGCGATTTCGACGTTGTAGCCGGCACCGACCTTCCACTGGTCAACCTTGATGTTGGTGTGGTCGACTTCCTGACGGCTGTATTCACCGAACGCGTGGAAGTTCGGCAGGAAGCCGTAGGAACCCTTCACGCCCCAGCCGTCAGCCTTGATGCCATCGACGTCGGTCTTGGCGTAATCGGCTTCAGCGTAGTTGTACGACAGGTTCTCAGCAGCCGAAGCGGTGAACGGCAGGGCAGCGGCCAGAGCCAGAGCAATCAGCGAATTCTTCATGGGGGTACACCTTTACTTTCTTATGGTCTGCAGCAGCGCCAGGGCGCCATCGCATCGGAAATGTAAATTCTCCGTTATCCGCCACAACGCTCCCTGAAAACAGCCGTCTTCGCATTGCTGAATTTTTGGGCTTGATTCAGGCTTCGTCTGGCATACGCGCGCGGCGCGCGTGCATTCTTCTTCCAGCTTTCTCCCACCTTTCCACCGTTGTCGATCCACGGCGCCCTGGTTCGTCGGGTACTTGAAGGCCGTGCATGTGGCGCGGTCCAACCGGAGGCAGGCAATGAGCTACATCGATGGTTTCGTGCTGGCGGTGCCCACCGCCAACAAGGAGAAGTTTCTCGCCCACGCGCGCGCGGGCAATCCCGTCTTTGTCGAATTCGGCGCGCTTCGCGTGGTCGAGTGCTGGGGTGATGACGTACCGCACGGCAAGACCACCGACTTCTTCGGCGCGGTGAAAGCCACGCCGGATGAGACAGTGGTGTTCTCCTGGATCGAATGGCCGGACAAACCGACCCGCGACGCCGGCATGGCGAAGATGATGGAAGACCCGCGGATGGATCCTTCAAAGAATCCGATGCCGTTCGACGGCGCGCGGATGATCTACGGCGGCTTCGTGCCGATCTACGAACTGACGCGCTGAACCCGGCGGACGCGCTCAGCGCGCGTCCGTTTCATCGCTGGCAGCAGCATGGCCGGCGCCCAGTGCGGCGCCGGCGCCAAGGCCCATGCCGCCCATGCCGGCCCCCATTCCGCCACCACCACCACCACCTCCTCCTCCACCCGCACGACCGCCCCTGGCATCGCCGTCGGTGCGGCCCTTGCCGCCACCACCGCTTGCACCAGGCCGGGTTGGCCCTTGGGGAGGGATCCGCAGGTCCGTCGGGATCGGCGCAAGATCCAGCGCCCCGCGCACGAAGTCGCGCAGCGAGACCACCAGTTCGTGGGTATGTACCGGCCGCCCCTGCGCCAGTTCGTTGGCAGCGCGCGCGGCCAGCCGCACCTGTTCGTCGGTGCCCAGCAGCAGGATGTCCGACAGCGCGGCCTCAACGGCATCGCGGATGCGGCGCGTGCGATCCGAGCGCGGTTCGGCGATGCCTTCGGTTTCTTCGCGCTGGCGCAGGTCGCGACGATGGCTGGGATCCACGCCCAGTTCGCCGGTGAACGAACCGCCCAGGGTCTTGTAGGCCGCCATCAGCGTGCGCAGCCGCTCGTTGATCTGACGGTTCTCGCGCTCGCGGCGCTGCTGCAGGGTCTGCATCACCAGCAGGCGGATGCCCACGCCCAGCAGGGTGATCAGGACCAGGCCGGCCAAGGTGGACAGCACGCCCTGCCAGGAGCTGAAGTCGATACCGCGCATGCCCGGGGCTCCGGCGGAAAGAATCTGCATCTTGCCCCAGGCCGTGTCCCGGAAACGCGAAAGGCCCCACCACCCGGAGGGTGGCAGGGCCTTCGGTCACGGCGCGATTACTTGCGCTTGGCGACCTTGCGCACGGCCTTGGCCGGTGCCTTCTTGGCAACAGCCTTCTTGGCCGGCGCCTTCTTGGCGGCGACCTTCTTCAGCGGTGCAGCCTTCTTGGCGACGACCTTCCTGGTCGCGGCGACCTTCTTGCCGACAACCTTCTTCGCAGCAGTGGTCTTCTTGCCGACGGCCTTCTTGGCGACGGCAGCCTTCTTGCCGACCACCTTCTTGGTGGCCGCAGTCTTCTTGGTGGCGACCTTCCTGGTGGCGGCAACCTTCTTGCCGACAACCTTCTTCGCAGCCACGGCCTTCTTGCCGGCGACCTTCTTGGCGGCGACGGTCTTCTTGGCCACAGCCTTCTTGGCGGTGGCGACCTTCTTGCCGACAACCTTCTTGGCGGCCGCGGTCTTCTTGGCAACAGTCTTCTTGGCGACGGCGGCCTTCTTGGTGGCAGCCTTCTTCACGGTGGCGACCTTCTTGCCGGCAGCCTTGGTGGCGGCCTTGGTGGTCTTCTTGGCAGCGGCGGCCTTCTTGGTCACAGCCTTGCCTGCAGCGGCCTTCTTCTTGGCCACTTCCTTCTTCAGGGCAGCGGCTTCGGCCTTGGCGTTCTTCTTGGCGGCTTCCAGCTTCTTCTTGGCCTTGGCAACGGTCTTGCCGACCGACTTGGCAGCCTTTTCAGCCTTCTTGGCAACGGTCTTCTCGACCTTGGCCACGGCCTTCTTGGCCTTGGCAACGCGGGTACCGGCAGCCTTGGTGGCGCGCTTGACGGTCTTCTTGACCGACTTCACCGCGTCTTCGGCAGCGTGGGCGATGGTCTCGCCAACGTTGGTGGCGGTTTCTTTGACGTTCTCGACGGCGTCGGTCACGACCGACACACCATTACCGTTGCTCATGTTGCCCTCCTGCGGGCCTTAAGTATCAAAACGGGGCGATGCTATACCGACATTGACGATCGTGGAACGGGGCATGCGCCAGTAATCGCATCTGCTGCGACGACGATGGTGTAGTTGACCACCCCCTTCGGTGTGGCAGGTTTTCAGGAAACCCCTTTTTTTAAGTACTGTGCCACGCCAACCCCCGGGTTGATCGATGCCGCCACGCCTACCTGCGCACGTGCAGCGACAGGCATACGTTGTGGCGCAGTGCGGCACCTCCCTGCGCGGAACTGCGCAAGTATCCGACTGTGTCCGCGCGGCGAAGGGTGGCTTTCGGAGGTGTCCTGATCACCTCGATGGGTGTCACCGCGGATCCGCTGCCCGGCTCCGGACCCACCGTCCGCGTACGTGTTTTTCATGGCGCATTTATCCAGATCGCGACACACTCATTCAGCTTGTTTTACCGTAGAGCCGAACCGCCCCCATTCCCGCCTGCGAACCGACCCCCATGCGACCGCTACCTACCCTGCTCACGCTCGCAATCGCCGCCGCCTTCGGTGGCTTCGTTGCCACCGGCATCAACGCCCACCTGGACAACCGTGCCGATGCCGCGCCGCTGCCAGCGGTGGTGCCGACCATGGCGGCACTGCCGGCCGCAGTGGCCGGTCAGCAGGTGCCGTCACTGGCGCCCATGCTGGAGAAGGCGATGCCGGCGGTGGTCAGCGTCAATACCAAGCAGGTGGTGCGCGTACGCAACCCGTTCTTCAACGACCCGTTCTTCCGCCGCCTGTTCCCGGACATCCCGCAGGAACGCATCAACGAATCGCTGGGCTCGGGTGTGATCATCGACGCGAAGGAAGGCCTGGTGCTGACCAACCACCATGTCATCGACAACGCCGATGACGTGCAGGTGACATTGGCCGACGGGCGCACGGTCAAGGCCGAGTTCCTCGGTTCGGACCGCGATACCGACATCGCGCTGATCCGCATTCCGGCGCAGAACCTGACCGACATCAAGCTCGGCAACAGCGACCAGCTGCGGGTGGGCGACTTCGTGGTGGCCATCGGCAATCCGTTCGGCTTCAGCCAGACGGTCACCTCCGGCATCGTCTCGGCGGTGGGCCGCAGCGGCATCCGCGGGCTGGGCTACCAGAACTTCATCCAGACCGACGCGTCGATCAACCCGGGCAACTCGGGTGGCGCGCTGGTCGACCTGCAGGGCCAGCTGGTCGGCATCAACACGGCCAGCTTCAACCCGCAGGGCAGCATGGCCGGCAACATCGGCCTGGGCCTGGCGATTCCGTCGAACCTGGCGCGCAGCGTGGTCGACCAGCTGGTCAAGCACGGCGTGGTGGTACGCGGCACGCTGGGCGTGGAAAGCCAGAACCTGACCGCGCAGATCGCGCAGGGCCTGGGCCTGGGTGAAACCCGCGGCGCGCTGATCACCCGCGTGCTGGCCGGCTCGGCCGCCGCCGCAGCCGGGCTGAAGCCGGGCGACGTGGTGGTGTCGGCCAACGGCCAGCGCGTGGACAGCGCCGAAGCCCTGCACAACGTGGAAGGCCTGGCGGCGGTCGGCAGCCCGTTGACGCTGGACGTACGCCGCGAAGGCAAGCCGCTGCAGATCAAGGCGACACTGAAGGAACAGGCACGCGCGGTCACCGGCGACAGCCTGGACCCGCGGCTGGGCGGGGCCACCTTCGTCGACCTGCCCGAGTCGCTGCGCCAGTCAGGCGCCAACGGCGTGCTGGTCAGCGAGGTCAAGCGCGGCAGCCGCGCTGCCAGCAACGGCCTGCAGCAGGGCGACATCATCACCGATGCCACCGTGGGTGAATTCGCCGACCTGGCCAGCTGGCGTGCCAACTTCCAGCAGCGCCCGCCGACCCTGGTGCTGCGTGTGCTGCGCAACAATGGCCAGCAACAGGGCCAGCTCGTGATGCGCTGATCGCCCTGCCGTAACACCCCCTATACCCCGGCAATGCTATTGCTGTCAGTCCAGGTCGGCACCGCCGACACCCGTTCCCCCATCGCAACAGGAGTGATTCGATGAGCCCCACCAATACCGAGAACCTGAAGGAACACCTGGGTGAAGCCGGTTCCCACCTGAAGCAGGCCGCCACGGCCGCCGGCGGTGCGATCAAGGGCGCAACCGGTGCCGCGACCGACGAACTGCGCATCGGCAAGGCCAACGTCAAGGCCGAACTGTCCGACAGCGCACTGTCTGGCCTGGCCGCCGCCGAATTCGGTGGTGCCGCTGCCAAGGAACAGGTCGACGCGTTGATGGACAAGGGCAAGGACCTGATCGACAGCGCCGCCGAGTTGATCCGTGAGCGTCCGCTGGCCTCGTTCGGCGTCGCCTTCGCTGCCGGCTGGATCATCGCCAAGCTGGCCCGCGGCAGCAGCGACAAGTAAGCCGCAGCGTGAGCGAAGACAACGCGCAAGCCCCTGATCCAGCGGCCACCCCGCCGCTGGATGAGAGCATCCGCCAGGTCGGCGCGGCCGGTCATGCCGCTGCCGATTCGGCCAAGCATTCGCTGCGTTCGCTGCGCCGGCTGGCCTCGGCCGACTTCGCGCTGGCACGCAGCGCGTTCGGCCGTGCGCTGGCCTGGGCCGGCGTGGCGATCGTATTTGGTGCCTCGGCCTGGCTGCTGATGGCCGCCACCCTCATCGCCCTGCTGCAGAGCTGGGGCCTGAGCTGGCTGCAGGCGCTGCTGATCACCTCGCTGCTGAGCCTGGCCGTCACCGGTTATGCGATCTGGCGGGTGTCCTACTTCTTCCACCACACCGGCATGCACGCCACCCGGCGCCAGCTGTCACGCCTGGGCCTGTTCGACGAGCCCAGCGAAGACGATCCCGATGCCGATGTGCAGTTGCCGGAGGGCAAGCCATGAAGTTCGGTGCGCTGCAACGGCGGGTGAAACGCTGCGAACAGGTGGTGACCGTGCGCCTGGTTGAAACCCAGGACCACTGGTCCACGCTCAGCCAGGTCTGGCGCCAGGGCTGGTCGCCGCTGCGCATCGTGGTGGTCGGTCTGGCCGGTGGCTTCATTGCCGGCAAGCTGGAAGTGCCCGGCAAGGTCAACGGTGCCCGCTGGCTGCAGATGGTCGGTTCGGTCTCGAACCTGTTCGCCAGTGCACAGGCCGCGTTCGCCACGGCGATGGCGGCGCAGGCCGCGGCCACTGCCGACGATGCGGCCGAGGAAGCCGACGAGGCCAGCGAACAGGCACAGGCGGCAACGTCGGCGACCGCCGAGCGACCTGCGCCGGCAGCGCGGCCCGTGCCCGAACCGGAACTGCGCGAACCGCGGCCGGCCGAAGCGGCCACCGAACTGTCCGAACGTTGATGCATGTAATCCGCCGTGCCGATCGCGGCCGGCGGATAATGCGCTCCCCTTTCCGGTTGATGCGTCGATGAGCGAGTCCCTCCTGTCCCCGTCACCGGCCGACCCCGAACAACCCGACGCACCACTGCCCCCGCCGTCGCGTCCGCGCGGGCCGATGTCGCTGGTGGTGCTGGCAACCCTGGCAGTGGGCTACACGCTGTGGGCCGCGCAGGACATCATCCTGCCGGTGCTGCTGGCGATGTTCTTCGCGCTGGTCGGCAATCCGATCCTGCGCCTGCTGCAGAAGCTGTGGATTCCGCGTGCACTGGGCGCGCTGCTGATCCTCGGCGCCGGGCTGGGCGTGACCGGTTCGCTGGCGGTGCAGCTGATCGGCCCAGCCATGGAATGGGCGCAGGAAGCCCCGCAGCAGCTGCGCAAGGTGGCCCGCCAGGTGCAGGACCTGACCAAGCCGGTGCAGCAGGCGAACCAGGCGGCGGAAAACTTCGCCCGCGTGGCCGGCGGTGACAGCAACCACAAGGTGCAGGTGATCCGCACCCAGCTGGACGATCCGTACCGCATGCTGACCCGTGCGCCACGGCTGGCTGCCTCGGTGCTGGCGGTGGTGCTGCTCACGCTGTTCTTCATGATCTATGGGCAGAGCCTGCAGCGCGCAGCGATCGCGCTGTTCCCGAACCGCCAGCAGCAGCGCTTCACCAGTGACATCCTGCGGTCGATCGAACGTGAGGTCTCGCGCTACGTGCTGACCATCAGCGTCATCAACACCCTGGTCGGACTGGTGTTCGCCGGCGTGCTGATGCTGTTCGGCATCGGCCTGCAGGAGGCACTGCTGTGGGGCACGGTGGCTGCATTGCTGAATTTCGCCCCCTACGTAGGCCCGCTGATCGGCGTGGCATTGATGCTGTTGATGGGCTTCGTGGAATTCCGCGACCCGCTGCAGGCGCTGCTGCCAGCCGCCGCCTACCTGGCCCTGCACACTCTGGAAGGGCAGATGGTGACCCCGATCGTGCTGGGCCGGCGGATGAAGCTGTCGCCGCTGGTGCTGATCCTGGCACTGATGGTGTTCGGCTGGGCCTGGGGCATGATCGGCCTGCTGCTGGCGGTGCCCCTGCTGGTCTGCATCAAACTGGTGCTGGCGCGGCTGGACGGCATGCAGGGCTGGGCGCGGCTGCTGGAATGAGCCGGCCTGAAGACAGGCAACGCAGGCGACAGCAGCAGGAGCAAGGGCACAACTGGCAGACAACCTGCGCTGACCCGACCCTGGCTGCCCCGCCCGCCGCGCCGCATGAAAGCCCGCGCGGGCAGGGGTAGAATGGCGGGGTGAATTTCCCCGTCCAAGCCATCACCCTCGACCTTGACGACACGCTGTGGCCGTTCGCTCCGATCGGCGCCCGCATCGAACAGGTTCTGCACGCGTGGATGTGCGAACACAGCCCCGCTACCGCCGCGATGTATCCGGTGGAGGCGATGCGCGAACTGCGCGAACGGCTGTACCACGCCCATCCGCACCTCCACCACGACCTGAGCGCGCTGCGCCGGCTGACCCTGCACGAAGCACTGCACGACAGTGGCGCCAGCCTCGATCTGCTGGAACCGGCGTATGAAGTGTTCTACGCCGCGCGCAACCAGGTGGAGTGCTATCCCGATGCGATCGATGCGCTGGCGCGCATTGCCGCGCGGGTACCGGTGGCGGCGCTGAGCAACGGCAACGCCGACCTTGAGCGGATCGGCCTGGCCCATCATTTCGCCTTCCAGCTGGGATCGCGCGAACACGGCGCGGCCAAGCCCGAAGCCAGCATCTTCCATGCCGCGTGCACCCGCCTGGGTGTGGCACCGGCACAGGTACTGCACGTCGGCGACCATGCCGACATGGACGTGGCCGGGGCGATCGCCGCCGGCCTGCGCGGCTGCTGGATCAACCGCGACGCAGCCACCTGGACCCATCCGCAGCTGCAGCCGGACCTGCAGTTCGACACCCTTACCGGCCTGGCCGACTGGTTGGACGCCAACCTCGACGCCGCCGCACCCCGGAGTATCTGACGCATGAGCGAGATCACTGGTTTCACCGCCGACACCGCCGCGGCGCTGCCGTTGTACGTGCTGGACCGCGAACAGTTCGCCGCCTGGAAGGACAGCCAGCCGGCTGCCACGCAGGCGTGGCTAGCATCGCAGGGCTTCAACGCCGGCGCCCACAGCGTGGCCCTGCTGCCGGGCACCGATGGCCTGGCCGGTGCCGTGATGGGCGTGGGTGATCGTGGCGATGCCTACAGCTATGCGCATGCGCCGCACGCGCTGCCGGAAGGCAGCGTGTGGCAGCTGGCCCATGAACTGCCGGCCGCCGAACTGGCGCTGCTGCAGCTGGGCTGGGGCCTGGGCAGCTACCGCTTCGACCGCTACCGCAAGCGCAACCGCGCACCGGCGCAGCTGGTGGCTGCACCGTCCGGCGAAGTGGCCGACCTGATCGCCGCCAGCCTGCGCGTGCGCGACTGGGTCAACACCCCGACCGAAGACATGGGCCCGCAGCAGCTGGAAGACGCCGCGCGCGCGCTGGCCGATGCACACGGTGCGCAGGTCGACGCGATCACCGGCGATGAACTGCTGAAACAGAATTTCCCGGCCATCCACGCCGTGGGCCGCGCTTCGCACCGTGCGCCGCGCCTGGTCGTGCTGCGCTGGGGCAAGGAAACCGATCCGGCGCTGGTGCTGGTCGGCAAAGGCGTGTGCTTCGATACCGGCGGCCTGGACATCAAGCCCGCCGACGGCATGCGCAACATGAAGAAGGACATGGGCGGTGCGGCACACGCGCTGGCCCTGGCCGGCCTGGTGATGGCGCGCGGGCTGCCGGTGCGGCTGACCCTGCTGGTGCCGGCGGTGGAAAACGCGATCGGTCCGGATGCATTCCGTCCGGGCGAAGTCATCGCTACCCGCAAGGGCCTGAGCGTGGAGATCGACAACACCGATGCCGAAGGCCGCGTGATCCTGTGCGACGCGCTCACCTTCGCCGGCGAGCAGAAGCCGGACCTGGTGCTGGACTTCGCCACTCTCACCGGCGCCGCGCGCATCGCACTGGGCCCGGACCTGCCGGCACTCTTCAGCAACGACGACACGGTGGCCCAGCAGTGGCTGCAGGCCGGTGATGCAACCCGCGACCCGGTCTGGCGCATGCCACTGTGGCGCCCCTACCTGCGCTACCTGAGCAGCGGCATCGCCGACCTGGCCAACGCTGGTTCGCGCATGGCCGGCTCGGTCACCGCCGCGCTGTACCTGGAACGCTTCCTGGAAGACGGTCAGCGCTGGGCGCACCTGGACGTGTATGCCTGGAACGATGGCGAACGCCCGGGCCGTCCGGCCGGTGGCGAAGCGCTGGCGCTGCGCTCGGCGTGGGCGATGCTGAAGGCGCGTTACGCCTGAGGCACGCATGCCCGGCCCTGCCCCGGCCCGACCGCCGGGGCGGGCATGGGATGGGAGCGGCACGGGCACGGCCCCGGGCACGGTAGAGTCGACTGTTAGTCGACTGCTCTTGAATCCGACTGGTCTTGAATCCGACTGCTCTTCAATTGGAACCGGCCGTGAAAACCCCGCGCTGCGCGAGCGTCGACTGACAGTCGACTCTACCGGGGCGTTGGCAGGCTCTGGAAGTTTGACGAAAAATTGAATTTCGGCCACGGCCGGGTTCTGCGAGGATGTGCGGGTCGACCACCCACACGCTCCGTGAAGGCAGGACACCGACCATGTCGCTCTTCCGCTACACCCGCGCCGACCAGACGCCGGGTGCACCACGCAAGCATTCTCCCCTGCCCTGGATCGCACTGATCGCACTCATTCTGGGTGCGGTCGCGCTGGCCTTCGCCTGGCTTGCCGGCTGGATTGGCGGCCGCCTGACCGCGCAGCGCTTCACCGACACCATCGAAGCTACCGGCCCGGCCCATCCCGGGTTCCGCCGTGCGCACAGCAAGGGCATCTGCGTAAGCGGTTGGTTCGAACCCAGTGCGCAGGCCCCCACCCTGTCCAGTGCACGGGTGTTCTCGCAGCGCCGCGTGCCGGTGATGGGCCGGTTGTCGATCGGCGGTGGCGATCCCTATGGCGCCGACAACACCGCACGCGTCCGCAGCCTCGCGGTGCAGATGGTCAGTGATGATGGCCAGGAATGGCGCATGGCGATGAACAGCTTCCCGTTCTTCGCCGTGCCCAACGCCGAGGCGTTCTACGAGCAGACGCGCGCCTCCATTCCCGACCCGGCCACCGGCAAGCCCGACCCGCAGAAGATGGCCGCAGTGCTGGCTAGGTACCCCAGTGCGCAGGCCTTCCAGCAGTGGGCCAAGACCGCCCCATGGACAAGCAGCTGGGCCGACACCACCTTCAACAGCGTCAACAGCTTCTGGTTCACCAACGCGCAGGGCCAGAAGCGTGCGGTGCGCTGGCGCTGGCAACCGCAGGCGCCGGTGGTGGAGATGGATGCGGAAACGCGCAAGCAGGCCAGCGTCGATTTCCTCAGCCAGGAACTGCAGCAGCGCCTGGCCAGCGGTCCGGTGCTCTGGAACCTGGTCGTGACCACCGCCGAGCCCGGCGATGCCATCGATGATCCGTCGGTGCCGTGGCCCGAGTCGCGCGATCAGGTGGTGGCCGGCGTGCTCAGCCTGGACCGCATGCAGTCGCAGGAGGAAGGGGCCTGCGGCCAGATCAATTTCGATCCGCTGATCCTGCCCAGTGGCGTGCGTGGCAGCGACGATCCGATCCTCGCGGCCCGCTCGGCCGTGTACTCGCAGTCCTTCAACCGTCGCGAACGCGAGCGCGCCAGCGGCAACGTCGAGCAACCGAATGAGGCCGCGCGATGAGCACCCACAACGGCCACTTCAACCTGCTGGCGCGGGTGCTGCACTGGTCCATGGCGCTGATGATCATCGCCATGCTGTTCATCGGCGTGACCATGGTCGCCTCGCTGCACCTGCGGCCGATGCTGATCGACCTGCACCGTCCACTGGGCATCGCCATCCTGCTGCTGGTGCTGCTGCGCCTGTACAACCGTCTGCGCCACCGCCCTCCGCCGCTGCCTGCCGACCTGCCGGTCTGGCAGGCGATGGCGGCCAAGGCCTCGCACTGGATGCTGTATGCGCTGATGCTGGCGATGCCGCTGATCGGCTGGGCGATGCTGTCGGCCGGCGGCTACCCGATCGTGCTCTGGGGCGGGCTGCACCTGCCGCCGATCGTGCCGCATACCCCGGCGCTGTACGCCGCGTTGCGCAATGCGCACAGCCTGCTGGCGTATGTGCTGTTCGCCACGGTGCTGATGCACGTGGGTGCGGCGCTGTTCCACCTGTGGGTGCGGCGGGATGGCGTGTTCCAGGCGATGGCGCGCGGGAAGGATTGATCGGGTCCGCCGGGCATGGCCCGGCGCTACCGGTCCCCTACAACCACCCCTTCTGCCGCGCCATCCGATACGCCTCGATCCGATTGGCCACACCCAGCTTGCCGATGCACTCGGACAGGTAATTGCGCACCGTGCCATGCGACAGCCCCAGCTGTTCGGCGATCTCGCTGGCGGTACGGCCCTCGCCTGCCAGCCGCAGCACGCGGCGTTCGCGGTCGGTCAATGGATCGGCCTGCGACCACGCATCCAGTGCCAGCTGCGGGTCGATCGCGCGGATGCCCTGCTTCACCTTGCGCAGTGCGTCGGCCAGGTTCTCGGCCGGCGCATCCTTCAACAGGTACCCGAGCACGCCCGCTTCCAGCGCGCGGCGCAGGAAACCGGCACGCGCAAAGGTGGTCACGATCACCACCTTGATCGGCAGTTCATGGCGGGCAATACGCTGGGCCAGCTCCAGCCCCGACAGGCCCGGCATCTCGATGTCGGTCACCAGGATGTCCGGCTGCAGCTGCTGCAGCATGCGCCAGGCAGCCTCGCCGTCGGCGGCACTGCCGAGCACGTCGATATCCGGTTCCAGCCCCAGCAAGGCCGACAGCGCGCCGCGCACCATGGCCTGGTCTTCGGCCAGCAGGATGCGGATCATGCGGCACCGTCCTGCGCCAGCGACGGCGGCGTTGCCGATGGTAGCGGTGCCGTTGCCGCAATCAATGGCACACGCACGGTCAGCACCGTGCCGTCGCCCCGTACCGATTGCACCGCCAACTGCCCGCCCAGTGCCGCCACGCGTTCGCGCATGCCGCACAGGCCATTGCCCTCGGCCTCTACGCCGCCACGACCATCGTCGCGGATCTGCATCGCCAGCATCCGTCCTTCCAGCATGAATTCCACCCGTGCCTGCGTCGCCTGCGCGTGGCGCACGATATTGGTTGCGGCCTCGCGCAGCACCAGCGCCAGGCCACGCTCGACGTCCACCGGCATCGGCGGTGGCGGCGCATACTGCAGGTGCACCTGCTGGCACTCCAGCAGCAGGCGCGCCGAGGCCAGTTCACCGGCCAGGTCACTGGCGCGGATACCGGTGACCGCGCTGCGTACCTGGGCCAGCGCTTCGCGGGCGATGTCCTCGGCTTCGCCGATCTCCTGCCGCGCTCGGGCATCGCCGCGGTCGTGCAGCTTGCGTGCCAGTTCCAGCTTCAAGGTGATCAGCGACAGGGTGTGGCCCAACAGGTCGTGCAGGTCGCGGCCGATGCGCTCACGCTCGGCGGTGGTTGCCAGCCGCCGCACCTCCTCCTGCGACAGCTGCAGCGCGGCATCCTTCTCCTTGTTCACGGCCTCCACGTTCACCACCATGCCGATGATGAACGACACCGCCGGCACCCAGACCAGGCTCTGCCATGGATAGTGCGCCAGATGGGCCACCAGGTAGAAGGTTGCGTTGAGCACGGCCAGCTGCAGCAGGTAGCGCCACCAGCTGCCACGCCCGCAGACCCGCAGCATCACGCAGCCGAAGATGAAGTAGCTGATGCCCGATGGGTACCAGGGCACCAGCACGATCGCCAGCGCGGTCATCGCCAGTGCGTAACGTGGCGCATGGTGGCGCGGTGACAACAGCAGGCGCGCGTACAGCAGCAGGAACAGCGGATAGCTGGCCAGGGTGAACACCAGCCAGCGCAGCGTGTAGCCGCCGGCGAACAGCGGCGTCATGAACACCCACACCGTCCACAGCAGGTGGATGGCATCGGCCCAGGCCGGCTTGCCGCGGCGCAGGTTGTCGGCCACGGCAGAATCCGGTGCAGGGCGCAGCAGGGAGGCAAGCCAGCTCGGCGGCACGGGAGGATCCAGGCGGGGACGATCGCTGCCGATCATGCCAGTTCAGCCGATCCGGCGCAGGCGGCGGCGGGCCAGCAGCAACGCCACGAGGGTGACCGCCAACAGCACCAGCAGATGACCGGCAGGACTGCCCACCGACGGCAGCCCGACCACCGGCAGCGCCAGCTGCGCCAGGTGCCAGGTTGGCCACAGCGGTGCCATCGTTGAAAACACCTTGGGCAACGCCGACAGCGGCAGCCACAGGCCCGACAGCAACGCCAGCGGCAGGTAGACCAGGTTGACCATCGCCGGCGCTGCACTGGCACTGACATGGCTGCCGATCAGCAGGCCGATCGCGCCCAGCGGCAGCGCGGCCAGCCCCGCCACCGCCAGCAGCTGCAGCATCTGCACTGCCTGAAGTTGCACGCCTCCCAGCGCGCGCGCCACGCCGATCAACAGGGCGGCCACCAGCAGCGCGAACATCACGGCCATCGCAAGTCGCGCCAGCAACGGTGCCGCCGCTGGCATCGGCAGCGCGCGCTTGAGGGTCAGCAGGCCGCCTTCCCGGTCCAGCGCCAGCTGCACGCCGAAGCCGAACAGGGCCGGCGCCATCGCACCGAACACGCAGTAGGTGGCCAGCAGGTACAGCGGTGCATGGCCGCGGCCCAACAGCACGCCGAACAACAGGTAGAACAGCACCGGGAACAGCAGCGAAGGTACGGCGAAGGCGGGTGTACGCCAGGCGCGGCGCAGCTCGGCCTGCAGTTCGGCACGGTACGGGCGCAGTGCGCGACGCCAGCTTGAGACCGGGCGCGCAGCGGCGGCGGTCGGATTCAGGGTGTTCATGCGGCCTCCCGGGTCAGGTCTAGGAAGGCGTCGGCCAGCGCCGCGCCCTGTACTTCCAGTTCGCGCAACTGCGCATCTGCGGCCAGCAGACGCGCCACCACCGGCTCGGCCGGGCTGGCCAGCAGCTGCAGATGCTCACCGTCGCGCTGCACCTGCTGCACCCCCGGCCAGTACTGCACCTCTTCAGCGGACAGCACGCTGCGGCAGCGGATGCGGCGCGGCCGGTCGGCCAGGCGCAGCTCGCCCAGCGGCGCGTCGGCCAGCACCCGGCCCTGCTCCAGCACCACCACCTGCTGCGCCAATGCCTCGGCCTCCTCCAGGTAGTGGGTGGTCAGCAGCACGCCGCAGCCTTCGGCTACCAGTTGCCGGATCGCTTGCCACATCGTCTGCCGCGCCTGGATGTCCAGCCCGGTGGTCGGCTCGTCCAGGAACAGCACCCGCGGGCGGCCGCACAGCGCAATGGCGAACTGCACGGCACGCTGCTGGCCGCCGGACAGCTGGCCGTAGCGGCGGCGCGCCAGCGCCTGCAGCCCGGCGCGCTGCAGTACCTCCTGCAGCGGCATCGGGTCGGGGTAGCAGGCACTGGCCTGCGCCACCAGCTCGCCTACCTGCAGCATCGGCGGCAGGTTCGTGCTCTGCAGCATCACGCCCAGGCCGAGGCGGCTGGCACGCTGCTGCGGGTCGCCACCGAGCAGCTCGACCTGGCCGGCGTCGGCGCGGCGCAGGCCCAACAGCACGCTGATCGCGGTACTCTTGCCAGCACCGTTGCGGCCCAGCAATGCCAGCACCTGGCCAGCGCGGACCTGCAGGTCGATGCCATGCAGTGCGGTATGGTCGCGATAGCGCACCTGCACCTGCTGCAGGCGGGCCAGCGACGGGGCGATCGGATCCATGGGCGGTACCGGTAGCGGGGACGTTGCCATCCTGTGCCGCCGTGGTCACATTTCGCAGTTGCCGCCGTCAGTGTCATCGGATGACAGCTGTCACTGCCATCACCGATGCACCTGCCTTCATGCTGTGCCGCACGCTCCACCGCCGGAACCGCCGCCGTCCGCTCTTCCGGCCACACCCGCCCGAACGTCTGTGATGGAACGAATGAACGCTTCTGCCGAGTTGTTGAAGGAACTCCGTATCGACCGCAAGTCGCCGCCGCCCGCCTCCGGTGGCAGTGCCAATGGTGGTGGCCGGCGCTGGCTGTGGATCACGATTGTCGTGATTGCCGTGCTGCTGGCCGCTGTCGCCTTCGCCCTGTTCGGCCGCACCCCGGCCGTGGAGGTGGAAACCGCCCCCGCGGTAGCCATCCAGCAGGGCAGCGCCAGCAGTTCGGTGCTTGATGCAAGTGGCTACGTGGTCGCCCGGCGCATGGCCACGGTCTCGGCCAAGATCACCGGCAAGGTGCGCGAGGTGATGATAGAGGAAGGCATGCGGGTCGAAGCCGGCCAGGTGATGGCCACCCTGGACCCGATTGATGCCGATGCGCAGCGCAGCCTGTATGCCTCGCAGCTGCAGGCCGCACGCAGCCAGGTGGCCGGGCTGGAGGCCCAGCAGAAGCAGGCCGCCGCCGAAGCCAGCCGCCTGCAGGCGCTGGTCGGCCAGCAGCTGGTGTCGCGCTCGCAGTACGACCAGGCCGTCGCCCAGCGTGACAGCCTGCGTGCGCAGCTGGATACCGCGCAGCGCAACGTCAAGGTCGCCCACGACCAGTTGGCCATCGCCGACCTGGGCGTGGACAACAACGTGGTGCGCGCGCCGTTCTCCGGCGTGGTCACCGCCAAGGCGGCGCAGCCGGGCGAAATCGTCTCGCCGCTGTCGGCCGGTGGTGGCTTCACCCGTACCGGCATCGGCACCATCGTCGACATGGACTCGCTGGAGATCGAAGTCGAGGTTGGCGAGGCCTTCATCGGCCGCGTGCAGCCGAAGATGCCGGTGGAAGCCACGCTCAATGCCTACCCGGAGTGGAAGATCCCGGGCGAGGTGATCGCCATCATCCCCACCGCCGACCGCGGCAAGGCCACGGTGAAGGTGCGCGTGGCGCTGAAGGTGAAGGACCCGCGCATCGTGCCGGAGATGGGCGTGCGGGTCAGCTTCCTGGAACAGGCCCAGCCGCAGGCGGCCGCCAAGCCGCAGGGCGTGCGCGTGCCGGGGGGCGCCGTGGTCCAGCGCGAGGGCGCCTCGGTGGCCTTCGTGCTGGGTGACGAGAGCCGCGTGCAGCAGCGCACGGTCGAGGCCGGCCAGGCGATGGGCAAGGACCGCCAGATCCTCAAGGGCGTGAACGCGGGTGAATCGGTCGTGGTGAACCCGCCGGACACCCTGCGCGACAGCGCCAAGGTGCAACAGAAACAAGCGCAGTAACGGCCTGGCGCCCGCGGGCGCCGCCAGCAGCACCGCTCGACGCACGCCTGCGGCCACCGACGGCGCGCCTCCCCGTTTCCCGCCTTCCGTGGAGAACCACCCATGTCGACCCTGGTTTCACTGCGCAACATCACCAAGACCTACCAGCGTGGCCCCGAGAAAGTGCAGGTGCTGCACGGCATCGACCTGGACATCGCCAGCGGCGACTTCGTCGCGCTGATGGGCCCGTCGGGCTCGGGCAAGACCACCCTGCTCAACCTGATCGGCGGCCTGGACAACCCCAGTGGCGGCGAAATCAGCATCGAAGGCGAGCGCATCGACCAGATGAGCGGCGGCCAGCTGTCGACCTGGCGCAGCCATCACGTCGGCTTCGTGTTCCAGTTCTACAACCTGATGCCGATGCTGACCGCGCAGAAGAACGTGGAGCTGCCGCTGCTGCTGACCCACCTCAATGCCGCGCAGCGCCGCCGCAATGCGGAGATCGCGCTGACCCTGGTCGGCCTGGCCGACCGCCGCAGCCATCGCCCCAATGAGCTGTCCGGCGGCCAGCAGCAGCGCGTGGCGATCGCCCGCGCGATCGTCTCCGACCCGACTTTCCTGATCTGCGACGAACCGACCGGCGATCTTGACCGCCAGTCCGCCGAGGAGATCCTCGGCCTGCTGCAGCAGCTCAACCGCGAACACGGCAAGACCATCATCATGGTCACCCATGACCCGAAGGCTGCCGAGTACGCCACCCACACGGTGCACCTGGACAAGGGCGAGCTGGCCGACGCGCCGCTGGCCCACTGACGGAGGCCACGGCGATGAAATACTTCTCGTTGGTGTGGGCGCAGCTGTTCCGCAGCCGTACCCGCACGTTGTTGACCCTGCTGTCGGTGGTGGTCGCCTTCCTGCTGTTCGGCATGCTCGATTCAGTGCGCGTGGCGTTCAATTCCGGCGGCAGCGTGGAGGGCGCCAACCGGCTGGTAGTGGCCTCACGACTGTCGATCACCCAATCGCTGCCGATCCGCCTGGAAGCGCAGGTGCGCCAGGTGGCCGGCGTGCGCGACGTGGCCTACGGCATGTGGTTCGGCGGCATCTACCAGGACCCGAAGAACTTCTTCCCGAACTTCTCGGTGTCACCCAACTACTTCGACGTCTACCGTGAACTGCAGATCGATCCGGCACAGCTCGAAGACTGGAAGCAGACCCGCACCGGCGCCATCGTCGGCGAGACGCTGGCCAAGAAGTTCGGCTGGAAGATCGGCGACACCATCCCGCTGCAGGCCACGATCTTCCCGCGTGGCGGCAGCAATGACTGGCCGCTGGAACTGAAGGGCATCTTCCGCTCCAAGGACCGCACACAGGCAGGCAACGAAGAACGCCAGTTGATGATGAACTGGAAGTACTTCGACGAATCCAACGACTACATCAAGAACCAGGTGAGCTGGTACACGGTGACGCTGGACAACCCTGACCAGTCCTCGCGGGTGGCGCAGGCCATCGATGCGATCTCGGCCAACTCCGACCACGAGACCAAGACCCAGACCGAATCGGCGTTCCAGCAGGCCTTCGTCAAGCAGTTCGCGGACATCGGCATGATCGTCACTTCGATCATGGGCGCGGTGTTCTTCACCCTGCTGCTGTTGACCGGCAACACCATGGCGCAGGCGGTGCGCGAGCGCGTGCCCGAACTGGCCACGCTGAAGACGCTGGGCTTCAAGGATGGCACCGTGCTGTCGCTGGTGATGATCGAGTCGGTGCTGCTGGTGGGCCTGGGCGGCCTGCTCGGCATGGTGCTGGCCTCGCTGGTGCTGCCGGTGGTGGCCGCGAACTTCGGCGGCGTGCTGCCCGCGCATGTGCCGTGGAATACCTGGCTGCTGGGCGTCGCCCTGGTGCTGCTGATCGGCACCATTGTCGGCCTGTTGCCGGCGCTGCGTGCCAAGCGCCTGAAGATCGTCGACGCACTGGCCGGCCGCTGAGGAGGACACCGACATGTTCAAGAGCAAACTCAAGAAGTGGCTGGGCAACGGCGTGACGGTGCTGCTGCTGGTGATCGGCCTGGTGCTGTGGATCAGCCTGCCGTGGGTTGGCGTGCTGGCCGTGGCCGTGCTGGTGGCGCTGTGGCTGCTGCTGACCCGGGGTGGACGGCTGGCACTGGCGGCCACCCGCATCGGCGTGGCCAGCCTGCCGCAGCGCTGGGGCGCGTCCTCGGTGATCGTCGTCGGCATCGCCGGCGTGGTCGGCGTGCTGGTGGCGATGCTGGCGATGGGCGAAGGCTTCCAGGCCACGCTCAACAATACCGGCGATGACACCACCGCGATCGTGCTGCGCGGTGGCTCGCAGGCCGAGACCAACTCGGTGATCACCCGCGAACAGGTCCCCACGCTGTCCACCCTGCCCGGCATCAGCCGCGATGCCGAAGGTCGGCCGCTGCTGTCGCCAGAGCTGTCGCAGGTGGTCAACCTGGTATCGAAGTCCGATGGCACGGATGTCAACGCGCAGTTCCGCGGCGTCGGCCCACAGGCGTGGGCCGTGCATGACAAGGTCAAGATCATCGAAGGCCGCAAGTTCGCCACCGGCCTGCGCGAGATCGTGGTCGGCCAGGGTGCCAAGGGCCAGTTCCGCGACATGGACGTGGGCAAGGCGCTGACCCTGGGCAACCAGACCTGGACCGTGGTCGGCGTGTTCGCCACCGGCGATGCGCATGATTCGGAACTGTGGACCGACGCCGATACGCTGGCCACCACCTACCAGCGCAGCGCCTGGCAGTCGATCAGCGTGCGTACCGATGGCAAGGCCGGCTTCGAGCAGTTCAAGGCGGCGGTCGCCGCCGACCCGCGCCTGAAGCTGGACGTGGAAACCACCCGCGTCTACTACAGCAAGCAGGGCGGCGGGCTGACCAAGCTGATCGACATCCTCGGCAAGGTGATCGGCACGATCATGGCGGTGGGTGCCGTGTTCGGCGCACTCAACACCATGTATGCGGCAGTGGCCACGCGTGCGCGCGAGATCGCCACCATGCGCGCGATCGGCTTCCGTGGCCTGCCGGTGGTGACCGCGGTGATGCTGGAGACGATGCTGCTGGCCCTGCTCGGCGGCCTGCTGGGGTGCGCGGTGGCGTGGCTGCTGTTCAATGGCTACAGCGTGTCCACCATCGGCAGCAACTTCAGCGCGGTGGTGTTCAAGTTCCATGTGTCACCGGAACTGCTGTGGACCGGCCTGAAATGGGCACTGGGCATCGGCCTGGTCGGTGGCCTGTTCCCGGCACTGCGCGCGGCACGTTTGCCGATCACCACGGCGTTGCGCGAAACCTGAGCATCACGCAGCGACAGACTGCGCATCACGCAGGGGGACGGAGCGAAAGCTCCGTCCCTTTTTCGTTGGCGGGGTCAGATCCCTTCGCTACGCGAWGGKATCTGACCCCGATCTGGTTGCAGTAGATCCACGCCATGCGTGGATGGATGGATGCCTGCGCACACGCACTGCTACAGATTGCGGGAAATCCGCCGCTATCGATGCCTCTGCCCATCGCGCACGCAACGTGCGTGACGCTGCGCACATCGCATCTGTGGATTGTTGGTTGCGATTCATCTTCGCGCACATCCAGCGGCATGGCGACAAACAGTTACGAATGGAAACACTCTAGAATCCCGGCCCCCACGTTGGTTTGCAGCACCCCACGCGCCCACAGAACGGACGCTTGTTTTCCTGAAACACGAGATGTCACGGATGTCCCTGAAAACCACTCCGCTGCGCAACGCGATCGTCATCGCGCTGGCCGCCAGCTGCACCACCCCCGCCTTCGCACAGAGCGCCGGCGATACCCCGACCAACCTCGACCGCATCGAGATCACCGGCTCGCGCATCCGCCAGGCCAGTGTCGAGACCGCACAGCCGGTCGTCGCGCTCAGCCGCGCCGAGATCGAGAAGAAAGGCTACATCAACGTCGCCGACATCCTGCAGGACGTCACCGCCGCCGGTGCTCCGAGCCTGAGCCGCTCGTCGTCGCTGAGTTCTTCGCGCGACTTCGGCGGCACCTACGTCAGCCTGCGCAACCTCGGCCCGGAACGCAGCCTGGTGCTGATCGACGGCCGTCGCATGGGCGTCAGCGCCGGTGGCTACTCCGACCTGGCTTCGATTCCGTCCGCCATCGTCGAGCGCGTTGAAGTGCTCACCGACGGCGCATCCGCGCTGTATGGCTCGGACGCCATCGCCGGTGTGGTCAACATCATCACCCGCAAGAACTTCGACGGTGGCGAAGCCAGCGTCTACGTCGGCCAGTACGGTGAAGGCGACGGCCAGAAGCGCTCCTACAGCGCCACCTTCGGCAAGACCTTCGACCGCGGCTGGTTCAGCGTCGGCGCCGAGCGCACCAAGGAAGACGAGATCCTCGGCAGCGAGCGCGAGTTCAGCCGTTACCCGGGTGGCCCGCGCCATCCCGACGACGTCCAGGCACTGAACCAGACCACGCAATGGGGCAGCGTCACCGTCGACGGCAAGTCGCTGACCGTGGGCCCGGGCGGCGACCCGAGCCAGAAGGGCAATTTCCACGCGCCCAATCCGGCCGACGGTGCCAACACCAAGACCAACATGAGCCTGCTGAGCGGCCTGGAGCGCACTTCGGTGTTCGCCAACGGTGGCTTCTCGATCACCGATGACCTGCGCATCGTGGCCGACGCGCTGTACAGCAAGCGCGAGTCGACCAAGCACCTGGCCGGCTACCCCTACTCGGTGTCCACCGCACAGGCCCGCAACGGTTCCCGTGCTGCCCTGTCCAAGGACAGCGCGTTCAACCACTGGGGCCAGGACGTGCTGTTCTCGCACCGCACCGAAGAAATGCCGCGTGCGACCGAGAACAACCTGGACACCAAGCGCGCCAGCATCGGCCTGGAAGGCAGCTTCGAAACCGGTTCGCGTTACTGGGACTGGAACGTCAGCTACATGTACAACCGCAATGAAGGCGAGCGCATCGGTACCGGCAGCATGTACCAGCCGCACGTCGACCTGGCGGTCGGCCCGTCCTTCATGGACGGCACCGTGGCACGCTGCGGCACCCCGGGCGCGGTGATCGCCGGCTGCGTGCCGTGGAACCCGGCCGCACCGATGGGCTATGCCGGCCCGGGCTCGCTGAACAACCAGGACGTGCAGGACTACCTGTTCACCCGCTTCGTCGACAAGATGAAGAGCACCACCAAGGTCGCCAGCGCCAACATCTCCGGTTCGGTGTTCACCCTGCCGGCCGGCGACGTGATGGCCGCGATGGGCTTCGAGCACCGCAGCGAAGAAGCCAGCTACACCCCGGACCTGATGGTGCAGAAGGGCCAGATCGCCGGCACCACCGGCCAGCCGACCCGTGGCGACTACTCGCTCAACGAGGTCTACCTGGAACTGCAGGTACCGCTGCTGGCCGACATGCCGTTCGCGCGTGAACTGTCGCTGGACCTGGCCGGCCGCTACACCGACTACAACACCTTCGGTTCGACCACCAACAGCAAGTTCGGCCTGAAGTGGAAGCCGATCGACAGCCTGCTGGTGCGCGCGACCTATGGCACCGGCTTCCGTGCGCCGACCGTGGACGACCTGTACGGCGGTGCGGTGAAAAGCCGTGATTCGTTCACCGATCCGTGCGATACCTCGTTCGGCATCGCTGCCAGCAGCTCGACCGTGGCCGCACGCTGCCAGGCGCTGAAGGTGCCGGCGAACTTCCGCCAGCAGACCGCGTCGGAAGGAAACGTCGCCAACCGTCCGGGCCAGCAGGGCATCGCCGATTTCGACTCCGGTTCCAATGCGAACCTGAAGCCGGAAACCGCCAAGACCTGGACCGTGGGCCTGGTGTACAGCCCCGAGTTCGTGCCGGGCCTGGACGTCAGCCTGGACTGGTGGAAGATCCGCATCGACAACGCGATCGTGGGTGAGTCGGCCACCGACATCCTCAACCAGTGCTACGTGCAGGGCGTGGATTCGGCCTGCGGCCGCTTCACCCGTTCCACCAGTGCCAAGACGCTGGGCCAGGTGACGTCGCTGGACCGCTCGCTGGTCAATGCGGGTTACCGCGAAACCGCCGGCTACGACTTCAGCCTGCGTTACCGCCTGCCGGAAACCGCGTTCGGCCGCTTTGCCGCCACCTGGAACACCACCTACACCGACTACCTGGAGCAGCGCAACGACAGCGCCGCCACCACGCCGGTGGAGCAGAAGACCGGCTGGCAGGGCAACTTCCGCGTGCGTTCGACCTTCAACCTGGATTGGCAGTACGGCGACCTGGGCATCGGCTGGACCGCCCGCTACTACTCGGGCATGAAGGAAGCCTGCTCGTATGACCTGGCCGGTGGCCCGGACTGCAACATGGCCGGCTTCGTCTCGCCGTACACCGATGCGCAGCCGAGCCGCAAGGTGGGCTCCAACACCTTCCACGACCTGCAGGTGCGTTACAGCCTGCCGTGGGACGGCACCGTGTCGCTGGGCGTGAACAACGTCTTCGACCACCAGGGTCCGATCATGTACAGCCAGCCGAACAGCAGCTTCACCTACTACGGTGGCTTCGACATCGGTCGTTTCATGTACATGAAGTACCAGCAGCGCTTCTAAGCCTGCAACCGCGTTCCCGCCACCGCCATCTCTCTCTCCTGGCGGTGGATGGAAGCAGAACGGCGCCCTTCGGGGCGCCGTTCTTTTTTGCGGGAAGCGGGGTCGGATCCCTTTGCTACGCGAAGGGCTCTGACCCCAGGCTGCGAAAAGAACAAGGGGTCAGAGCCCTCCGCGTAGCGGAGGGATCCGTCCCCTGGGTCGTTACCGCTTGCGCATCGTGCGGATGTTGTCGCCGACGAACAGCACCAGGCCGGCCCAGATCGCAGCAAAGCCGATCGCCTTGGCGGTATCGAACGCCTCATGGAAGAAAAACACGCCCAGCAGCAGCTGCAGGCTCGGCGCGATGTACTGCAGGATGCCCACCAGCGACAGCGGAATGCGCTTCACGCCGTAAGCGAAGCCGATCAGCGGTACTGCGGTGACTGCTCCGCCGAAGATCAGCAGCAGGTCGTTGCGCCACCCCCAGCCGTGGAAGAACGCGCCGCCATGGCCGTTCTCGGCCCAGATCGCAAACGCCAGCGCCGGCAGGAACAGGTACATGCTCTCCACGCCCAGGCCGGCCACCGGATCGACCGAGACCAGCTTGCGCAGCAGGCCATACAGGCCGAAAGAACAGGCCAGGCCCAGCGCGATCCACGGTGGCGTACCGGCATCGATGGTCAGCCAGGCCACGCCCACCGCTGCCATCGCCACGGCCACCCATTGCAGGCGGCGCAGGCGCTCCTTCAACACCATCACGCCCAGCAGCACGTTCACCAGCGGGTTGATGAAGTAGCCCAGGCTGGTCTCGATCACATGGCCGGCGTTGACCGCCCAGATGTACAGGCCCCAGTTGAACGCGATCGTCAGGCTGGACACCAGCAGGATCGGCAGCGCGCGCGGCTGTGCGGCGATCTTCTGCCACCAGCCCAGGCGCGCGCTGATCAACAGCCAGCCCAGCACCATCACCGTGCTCCATATGATGCGGTGGGCGATGATCTGGAACGAAGGCACCTCGTTGAGCAGGTGCCAGTACACCGGCACCAGGCCCCAGATCACGAAGGTGGACGCAGTGACCAGCAGGCCCCGGCGTTGTTCTTGCTCGTCCATGCTCACTTCTTCCTCGTCCTTGCCATCGTCAGTACCACCACACCCAGAAGAATCACTGCCATCGCCAGCAGATCGCGCCAGCCGAAACGTTCACCGTTCAGCAGCGCGCCCAGCAGCACCGCGATCACCGGATTGACATAGGCATAGCTGCCGGCCAGCGCCGGGCGCACGTTCTGCAGCAGCCACACATAGGCGGTGAACGCGACGATGGAGCCGAACACGCACAGGTAGGCCATCGCCAGCAGGCCGCCGGTGTCGGGCAGCGTGGTCGGGCGCTCGCCGACCGCCAGGCCGATCAGCACCAGCAGCACGCCACCGCAGATCATCTGTCCTGCGGCGGTCATGAACGGGCCCGGCAGGTCCAGGCCGCGTGCCCACACCGAACCGAAGGCCCAGCCGATCGGCGCGATCAGCAGCAGCACCAGCCCGGTCGGCGAGGCGGTCAGGCTGCTGCCGGCGTTGAGCCAGACCACGCCCAGGAAACCGATGGCGATGCCCAGCCACTCGCCACGGCTGGCGTGCTGGCCACGCAGTGCCGAGAACAGCGCCATCCACAGCGGCACCGAGGCCACCGCCGTGGCGGCCAGGCCCGAGGACACCTCACGCTCGGCCAGCACCACCATGCCGTTGCCCAGCACCAGCATGGTCACGCCCATTACCACCAGGTTGCGCCACTGTCGCAGCGTCGGGTTCGGCAGCTTCCAGAACAGGCGCAGGGCCAGGAACATCAGGCCGCCAGCAATGATGAACCGGCTGCCGGAGACCATCGTCAGCGGCAGTGCGCCGCCATGCAGGGCCTTGGCGATACCCAGGTAGGTCGAGCCCCAGACCACGTAGACCAGCAGCAATGCCAGCGCGACAAGGCCACCCCGGGGGGCAGCCGCAGAGGGAACGGGGGAAGCCGACATGACGCACCAGCGGGCGGGGGAAAACGGATTCTAGAGCGTTCGGCTGACGGAAATAACCCCGGCTCTGGGCACGCTGATTTGCACCTACAAAGGCGCCGGGCTTTCCCTCGATCGGTTTGAGACAAACCCCGACACCTGTTGCGCCGCCAAGGGGGTAGCAGCGTCATCCAAGCTGACGTATCGCACCCCACCGAACACAAGTGAGATGGCGATCAAGGAATGGACTGCCCCCGTTCCCTGAAAACGGACTCGCCCAGCATGGGTTGGGCCAATGACCTGAACAGGAGAACCATCATGACCTGCATGCCGCCTCCACTTGCAATGCCGGTGGGAGTTGCTGGTGCTTCATTGCTGTGCTCGCCCATTGAACCGGTCCTGATTGCCGTTGCAATCGTCATCGCCGTCCTGCCCGTCTGAGGAGCATCCCGTGGAACCGAAGGCACTACCCAGGCAGGCCAGATCGGTAGGGATGCACGGTTCGTGCATCTTGATTGAGACAACAGGAGCAGGCTGCGCAGCCGTCGGCATCGTTGTCGGCATTCTCATCAACCGGGGCATTCATCCGAAGTGATATCCCACTCGGGTGGGTCGGATCAACCGGCCCACCCTCCGGAGACAACATGAAAGATCCAGCTCGAATGTTGGAGCTCGCGGATGATCCTGCAGAACTGTCTGCACTGACGGAGATATTCGCAAGGAGATCGTCACTCCTGGGCGTACTCGAGGCCACTGGACGTGCGGCACGCATTCGCCAATGGGGATCGCTGATCAGTGGAAGTGGGGACACCTCAACAAACCTTCGATCCATGCTTTCGATATGCCGTGAATTCGATCAGGTGATCCTGCGCGACTTCTTCCACGAAGAGTGCCGGAACCACATGGGCAGTCCACTGTATGCGACACCGGGGAGATTTTTCGTCAAGCCGCCACTGGCGGGAATGGTCATATACAAGGACGAGTTCGTGGACGTGCACTACATGCAGAGCTCGCCACTTCAGGCAGTTGCAGCAATCCAGGCCGGTGCCGAAACCGGCATCACCATCAACGGCACGGATTCGCTGGTGTTCTTCACGGATACGCCCGGCGTCGAGTATCAGGTATATCCGGTCCACACCGGTGACGAATCCGACCCGCGGCTGGGCCCGGCTGCTCGAGGGCAATCGACTTCTGGTCACCATCTGTTCCTTGAGGGCGGGAGGCAGGGAATGCACCTTCTGCATGGCTCCAGTCCGACGTCGATGATTGTCTGCCTCTCGTCCAGGCCAAGGTCGGAGGTCACTCAGCACTTCTCCATGCAATCCGGAAAGCTCGTCGGCTGCACAGCAACAAACGTAACCGACTCCCGGCTCCAGATCATCGCGACAGCATTGTCCCACCTGCGAGGGAGCGAAAACACCAAAGCCTTGCTGGACATGTCGCGCCATCCGACGACATTCGTTCGCTGGAACGCGCTCAGGTCGCTCTACCGCATTGACCCGGCAGCGGCATCGGAGCGACTCAGGGAAATGAGGGAGAACGACATGGACGAAGAGATCAGGAAGCTTGCAACCCGCTCACTGGAACAAGGATGAGCAACCATGCCAATCCGCATTGAAGACACGTCCCAGGATTCGATCGGCCTGATGGAACTTGTGGACTACCTCCACGATTCGGCGTTCGATCCCCGCGACCATGAGTCCATGATCTCAGTGGCCCCCGTGCTGAGGAAGCTGGGCAACAACCAGACGTTCCTGAGCGAGATCATCTGCAATGAACTCAAGGATTCGAGAAACATCCAGGTCGACAACGACTACACACCCCAGGTCCTGATGCTCCATGCCCCACAGGTCTCAGGTCAGAGCTACTTCATCCGCGCATGCTTCTGGCCTGGTCATGAGGACGAGATTCTTGGTGCAAGCGGGCACAGCACGTTCTTCTATGGCATTCCGCACGACCACAACTTCAATTTTCTGACCATCGGATATCAGGGGCCGGGATACATAAGTGACTACTTCGAGTACGACTACGCGTCGGTCTGCGGAGTTACCGGAGAAAGTGTCGATCTCAGGTTCATGGAACGATCCCAGCTCAACAGGGGAAGCATGTTGCTCTACAGGGCATTCAAGGATGTCCACCAACAGATGGCACCGGAGAGCTTCTCGGTCAGCATCAACATCATGGAGCACTCACTGAGAAGTGTAACCATGGACCAGTACGAGTTCGAACTTGGAACCGGCACGATTTCGCAGATCATCAACCGCTCCAGCGCTGCGGCCATTTTCATGATCGCCGCTGCGACCGAAGATGGAGATTCGCAGCAACTGCTTCGCGACATCTTCAGAAGCCACCCGATGGACCGGGTGCGCATGGCTGCACTGGAAGCGCTGGTTGCGAACTCGCCAACCCCCGAAGCTGCCCTGCAGTTGACCACCATGGTCCAGTCCAGGCACAGCCTGTTCATGCGATCCAGAGCCCGCCAACTCGCTCAAAGTCTTGAAGAGAGGTGCCGTCATGCTTCTTGCTGAGCAGGTCTGCAAGCGGTTTGGCGGGAGGCCCGTGCTGTGGGACCTCGATCTTTGCGTAGCTCCAGGGGAGATAGTTGGCATCATCGGTGCCAATGGCGTTGGCAAGACGACGCTCTTCCGTATCCTCTGCCATCTTGTCCCTGCCGATTCGGGAACCATAACTTTTGGCACCGAAGCAGACACGGGCAGCGTACCGTACGTGGACATTGGCTATCTGCCCGAGTCGCGCAGTCTCTTCTCCGAAGTCACCGTTGGAAGGACGCTGGAGTTCTGGGCGCGACTGAGGGGGATGTCAGGAAAGCATGCGGCCAAGGCCCGCGATGTGTGGCTTGAAAGGATAGGGCTGCTGGCCCGGACCTCACATCGGGTATCCAGCCTTTCGAAGGGCAACCTGCAGAAGCTGCAGCTCGCCGCCAGCATGCTTCACGATCCGGGCGTGCTGATCCTTGATGAGCCGTTCTCGGGGCTGGACCCCGTGAACCAGGTTGCCGTTGCCGACCTCATCAATCGCGCAGCGCGCCAAGGCACCGCCGTTGTGCTTTCCGCACATCACATTGAGCTGCTGCAGCGCCTCGCCAATAGGATCCTCGTGCTGAGGGATGGACAGCTTCATCCTGCCACGTCGCAGGACCTTCACCCTACCCGCATCGCGGCGCCCTCCCAGGCGCCGCAGTATGGATTCTCCCCGCATGCCCCTCAACCGGAGACCGGCGTATGCGAGTGAACCCGTTCTTCATGATCAGCCTGTTCGAATTCAGGAGGCACCTGGACATTCGTGGCGAAGTCGCAGGTCTTCTCCTGCTCGCGGTGATTGCATTGGTGAAGCTGGGTGGAGACGCCATTATTGCCCGGGAATCTGCAGCCATCGTCCACCTGGACGCGCGAGGCACTCCAGTAGCAGGCTTGAGCGAGGGGCGCTTCCACTTCAGTGGCACTCAGGGAGATGCGGTCTCAGGCGATCACCCAGTCCTGTCTTCGGTGGCCGGAGACTATGTTCTCCACACCGAACAGCCGCCAGGCTGGCTTGGGGAACTGCAACGCAGCCTGGACACGCTCCACCGTCAACATTCCCTGTCACTGCTCGGTGTAACCCGTGACCAGCTTCGGAAGGTGGACTCACCAGTCTCGCTGCGGGTCATTGACTCTCAAGGCAGCCCGGTCTTCGCGGAAACCTCCCTGACCGCTATTTCGATCGCAATGGTGGTGCTGACGACACTCGCCATACTTGGCTGCCTCGGCATGATTTTTCAGGGTCTGCTGGGAGAGCGCTTTGGTCACGCTACGGAAATGATTCTGAGTGCAGCGCCACCTGGGCTCTGGCTCGACTGCAAAGTTGCCGCGTCCATCCTCCATGGATTGAAGACAGTGGCGGTGTATGGGGTCTACGGTGCAATCGGCTGGACGCTGATGTCCGGTTCGGTGCGTGGGGATGCAACCTTCGCCGAGGGCAGTTGGAAGGTGATGCTCGGCCTGCTCGTGTTCTGCCTTCTGGGCCTCATGCTGTGGAACTGGTTTTTCGCCGCGTGCGCTACCGCCATTCGATCGCCGCATTCAGCTTTCCGCAACACGCTCCCGGCTTTCCCGCTGACGATGATCATGATTGGATTTGCCGGGCTTCGGGCGCCGGAAGGCGTATTCATGCATGTAATGTCCCTTTTTCCTTTCACGTCGATGGCTGCGATGCCGGTCCGGCTTCTGTACGTGAATGTGCCGTTCTGGGAGATCGCGCTATCCCTGTCGCTTCTTGCCTTCACGGCGGCACTTTTGCGGATGTGGGCCAGCAGCAACTTCAGGACTGCCATCGTTTCCCCGGTTGAACCATCGCCTGCATCATCTGATTGAGATTGCCGCGAAGGATTGCAGCACCAGAACCATACGACGTATTAGCTATGGTCCCCGCCCCCCTGCGCTGTCACCCTGTGCGGTCCCATGCCCCSCCCCCCCTCCCGGCACCCGGCGTTGACGTGGGATGCAGTACCTAGGAGGCTGGCCGTCAGCGCCCCGCGCGCGGCTGGCACCGATCTTTCCCGCACGGAAGCGCCGCATCGAGGATTCCCACCCGGATGAGCACCACGTCCCAACCCGCCGTACCCGCGAACGACCGCGCCGCCCTGCGGCGGTCGATCTCCAATACCCTCAAAGGCTCCGCCGGCAACCTGGTGGAGTGGTATGACGTCTACGTGTACTCGGTGTTCGCCGTGTACTTCGAATCGCAGTTCTTCTCGCCGGACGACAAGAACTCCACCATGTACGTGTGGGCGATCTTCGCTGCGACCTTCCTGATGCGCCCGATCGGTGCCTGGTTCTTCGGCCGCTTCGCCGACCGCCACGGCCGCCGCCTGGCATTGACGGTATCGGTCACGTTGATGGCACTGTGCTCGTTCCTGATCGCCATTACGCCCACGGCGGCCAGCATCGGCATCTGGGCGGCGGTCATCCTGCTGTTCGCGCGCCTGCTGCAGGGCTTCGCCACCGGCGGCGAATACGGGGCCAGCGCCACCTATATGTCCGAGGCCGCCATTCCGGGCCGTCGCGGCTTCCTGTCCTCGTTCCACTACGTCACCCTGGTCGGTGGCCATGTGCTGGCCCAGCTGACCCTGCTGCTGATGCTGACCTTCTGGGGCAAGCCGGAAATCTCCGAATGGGGCTGGCGCATCGCCTTCGGCATCGGTGGCATCGCCGCGGTGGTGGTGTTCTGGCTGCGCCGCGGCATGGACGAATCGCTGTCGGAGTCGTCGATCGAAGCCGCACGCGAGGGCAAGGCCCAGAAGTCCGGCTCGATGTACGAGCTGTTCGTGCACCAGTGGCGGCCGCTGCTGCTGTGCTTCCTGATCACCGCCGGTGGCACCGTGGCCTTCTACACCTACTCGGTGAACGGCCCGAAGATGATCCAGAGCGCCTTCGCGGGCAACGACCCGATGACCGGCACCCTGATCAACCTGGGCGTGCTGGCGTTCCTGATGGTGCTGCAGCCGGTCGGTGGCTGGCTGTCGGACATCATCGGCCGCAAGAGCCTGCTGGTGTTCTTCGGTGTCGGCGGCGTGCTGTACAGCTGGTACCTGATCACCCAGCTGCCGCACCAGCACGATGCCACCCTCGCCTTCCTCACCCTTGCACTGGCCTTCGTCATCCTCACCGGCTACACGTCCATCAACGCGGTGGTGAAGGCCGAGCTGTTCCCCACCCACATTCGTGCACTGGGCGTGGGCCTGGGCTATGCGCTGGCCAACTCGCTGTTCGGCGGCACCGCCCCGCTGCTGTACCAGGGCGCGCTGAAGACCGGCCATGTCGACTGGTTCGCCATCTACGTCACCGCGACGATCGCGGTCTCGCTGGTGGTCTACATCTTCTTCCTGACCAACAAGGGCCCGAACTGGCTCGACGGCACCCGCAAGTAAGGGCGCTGCAGTGATCGCGGCCACCGGTGCAATGCCGGTGGCCGCTGTGGAAGACCGGCCGGATGGAACCGACGCGGTAGAGTCGACTGTCAGTAACTGCTCTTCGATCAGATAGCGAAAAAACCCGCGCTGCGCGCGATAGTCGACTAACAGTCGACTCCACACACCGTCATTCACCGGTCCATCAGCGGCGGGCGGATTCACTCTTGTCACGCGCGCCGCGGAACTCCGATTCCTTTTCCCACGTCGGCCAGCGGCGGCTGTTGGCCAGCTCGGCGCCCAGGTCATAGACCAGCAGGGTATCGGCGGCATGGCCACTCGGGTCCCAGCTCGGGGTCCAGGCATCGCAGGCCTGGTGGTAGCAGTCGGCGAAGTACTTCTCGCGCAGCGCACGGCCGGCTTCAACGCCACCGTCCAGCTTGTCCAGGCCCGGGCCGATGGTGATCGCCGGCACGCCCAGGCGGGCAAAGGCGAAGTGGTCGGCGCGGTAGAAGAAGCCGGCCTCCAGGTTCGGGTCCGGGCTGTAGCTGCGGCCGCGAGCCTTGGCCACACGCTCCAGGTCGCCTTCCAGCGAGACCCGGCCCTTGCCCCACGACGCGATGTCACGGGTCGGGCCGTCCGGGCTGAACATCTCGATGTTCAGCACCGCGGCAGTCTTGTCCAACGGCGCCAGCGGGTGCGCAGCGTAGTAGCTGGCGCCCAGCAGGCCCTTCTCTTCGGCGGTGAGAGCCACGAAGTACAGCGTGCGCTGCGGCTGCGGGCCGGCGGCGAACACGCGGCCCAGTTCCAGCACCGTGGCCACACCGGTGGCGTTGTCGATCGCGCCGCGGCGGATGCGGTCACCCTTGGCATCGGCCTGGCCGATGCCGAAGGCATCCCAGTGCGCGGAGAAGATCACCGCCTCGTCGCCATGCGCACCACCGGGCAGCTTGGCCACCACGTTGCGGGTCACCACCTGTTCGCGCTTCAACGCGAAATCCACGCTCAGCTTTGCATTGCCCAGCGCCACCGGACGGAAGTCGGCGCGCATCGCCTTGCGCTTCTCGGCATCGAAGTCGAGGCCGGCGTCGGCGAAGATCGCCTCGGCCAGCTCGCGCTGCATCCAGCCGCGCAGCGGCGTGTGCTGGGCCATTGCGTCGGCGTGGCCGCGCTCGATGTCGAACAGCGGCGAGGTGCCCGAGCTCTTCACCGTGGCCCAGCCATAGGCGGCCGGCGCGGTCTCGTGCACGATCAGCACGCCCTCGGCACCACGGCGTGCGGCTTCTTCGAACTTGTAGGTCCAGCGGCCGTAATAGGTCACCGCCTTGCCATCGAACGCGCCCGGCGCATCGGCCTCGAAATCGGCATCGTTGATCAGCACCACGGCGATCTTGCCGTGCAGGTCCACGTCCTTGTAGTCGTTCCAGTGGCGTTCCGGCGCGTCGATGCCATAGCCGACGAACACCAGCGGCGCATCCTTGATCTGAACGCGCTTGCGCGGCTGCAGGCTCTGCAGGGTCACGTCCACACCGTTGGCCAGCGCGCGCTTGCCCTGCTTCAGCGACAGGCTGGCCTTGGCCGCGCCATCCAGCTGGGCGCGCACCAGCGGCACCGGCTGCACCCAGCTGCCGTCCACGCCGCCCGGCTGCAGGCCGTAGCTGCGGAACTGCTCGATCAGGTACTGCACCGTGCGCTCCTCGCCTTCGGTGGCCGGCGCGCGGCCCTCGAATTCATCCGACGCCAGTACACGCACGTGGCGCGACAATGCCTGCGGATCGATGCCACCACCCGGCAGGTCGTTGGCCGCATGGGCCAGGCCACCGACGAACAGGCAGGACGACAGCAGCAACACGCGCATCGGATTCACGGCAGTACCACGGCTAGCTTGGAAGTCACCAGAGTGTAACGTGGTCGTGACATCGCGGTGCAGCGTGGGCCTGCGTCATCCACGCATGGCGTGGATCTACCGACGGATGCGGTCCAGCCAGCAGGCCAGGCCCTGTGCGTTCAGCTCGATGTCCATCGCCAGCACGGCGGTCACTGCCGCCTGGTCCAGTGCGCAGCCATGCTGCTGCGCGCGTTCCAGGTACAGCGCCTGCAGCGCGGCCAGCAGGCAGCGGTGGCGGTCCGGCCGGCCATCGCACTGGCGGCCGATGGTGGCCATCGCATCGATCTGTTCGAACAGGTCGTCGGCCAGCTTCTGCACCTGCTCCACACGTCCGTAGTGGGTCAGGTACATCGCCTGCGGTGCGTAGCCCAGCATGCGGCGGATCGAGGCCTTCATCGCCTCCGGGTCGAACTGCACCGGCGAGGAGGTGGGGAAGATGAAAGCACCCTGCGCACTGTCCAGCTCGCGGTAGGAAATACCGAACGTATCGCCGGTGAACCAACTGCGGCTGCGCGCATCCCACACGCAGTAGTGGTGCAGCGCGTGGCCCGGCGTGTGCAGCAGCACCAGCTCACGGCCGGCCAGGTCGATGCGGTGCCCGTCTTCGGCCACCACCACACGGTGTTCGGGAATGGCCTCGATACGGCCATAGCTGCGTGCGATCTCTTCGGCGCCGTACACCGCCGTGGCACCGGCAATCAGCCGGGTCGGGTCGATCATGTGCGGTGCACCGCGCGGATGCAGCACCGCCTTCGCATTCGGCAGCTGCTGCATCAGCAGGCCTGCACCGCCCGCGTGATCCAGATGCACGTGGGTGAGCAGCAGCCAGTCCACCGCGTCAGCGCCCAGACCCATGTTGGCCAGCGCCTGCAGCATCGCCGGTACCGACAGGCCGGTGCCACAATCGACGAAGGCCGCGCGGCCGTTTTCAACAATCAGGTAGGCCGCGTCGAAGTCCGGGCGCTGGAAACCGGTATCGATGGTGTGGATGCTGGGGTCGGCGGTCATCGGCACGCACCTGGCAGGATCGGGAACAGACCCCCATGGTAGGCGCGCGGGCGGCCCGGGTTCGATGCGGCTTTGGTCGGGTAGTGCCGGGTTGTGGCCGGGTAGAGTCGACTGTTAGTCGACTGTCGCGCGCAGCGCGGGTTTTTCGTCATCTGATCGAAGAGCAGTCGACTAACAGTCGACTCTACCAAGGGCAGGTCAACCAAGGGCAGGGCGACCAAGGGCAGGTCAACCAAGCGCAAGTCAACCAAGCGCAAGTCAACCAGGCAGGCCAACCAAATGCGGGGCGACCAAGCGCAGGCCAACCAACCGCAGGTCCATCGAGTGCGCAAGGGCCAGGTTCAGCGCAATGCGAACCGCGGCCGCAGCAGCAGGGCCAGCACCAGCACCGCCAGGAAGGCGCCGTAGGCATACAGCACCGCCAGCACCTGCGGCCAGATCGGGCCGGCGCCGGGCTGTGCCATGCCAAGGCGATACCCCCACAGCATCGACACGATGCTCAGGGCGAAGGCCAGCAGCAGGGTGGTGCCATCGAACAGGCGCCGCCGCGGGGTGCGCGGCTGGCGCGGGAACAGCCAGTACAGGCTGCCCAGCAGCAGGAACCAGGGCAGGAACAGCAGCAGCGACAACCAGGCCATCGCAGACTCCATGTCATCGCGCCGGAGGCGCGTAGGCATCATGCCATGACCTTCGTTCACGGGTAGTGCCGGCCGCTGGCCGGCATTTCCGGGAGCCTGGGGACGTGCAGTTGCCGGCCWGCGGCCGGCACTACCCTTTACGCTTCGCGCAGCGCCGCCAGCGCGGCCAGCACTACATCCACTTCCGCTTCCAGCTTGAACAGTTCGCTCTGCAGCTGGTCGCCCTGCTCGGCCTGCTTGATCACGGCGATCAGCTGGCCGGCATCACGCGGCGAATCGAAGCCTTCGCTCTGGATCAGCAGGGTGCCGTCGCCAGCGGTCAACTTGAAGTAGAAGCGGCCGTCCTTTTCGCGGTACTGCTTGAACAGCGGGGGCGCGGCGCGGGCCACGCCGGCATCTTCGCTGGCGATGTCGCCGGCGCTGGACAGGTCACGCAGGCCCACTGCATGGCGCAGCTCGTCCAGCAACGGGGCCGCCAGCTGCTCACGCAGCTGCTGGCCACGGCGCTTGAGCAGCGCTTCGATCTTTTCCGGCTCGGCCATCAGCGCGTTGTAGCGTTCGCGCAGCGGCGACAGCTCGCTGTCGATGCGCTCGAACAGCTGCTGCTTGGCATCACCCCAGCTGATGCCGGCGGCGAAGGCCTTGGCGAATTCAGCGGTCTGTTCCGGGGTGGCGAAGGCCTGGTACATCTGGAACAGTGCCGAGCCCTCGGTGTCCTTCGGCTCGCCCGGTGCGCGCGAGTCGGTCAGGATCGAGAACACCAGCTTCTTCAGCTCCTCGCGCGGCACGAACAGCGGAATGGTGTTGTGGTAGCTCTTGCTCATCTTGCGGCCATCAAGGCCGGCCAGCGTCGCCACCTGCTCGTCGATCACCACGTCCGGCAGCGGGAAGTATTCCTTTCCGTACACGTGGTTGAAGCGCTGGGCGAAGTCGCGCGCCATCTCGATGTGCTGGATCTGGTCGCGGCCCACCGGCACCTGGTTGGCCTTGAAGATCAGGATGTCGGCGGCCATCAGCACCGGGTACATGAACAGGCCGGCGCTGACGCCCGCGTCCTCGTCCACGCCTTCCTCGCGGTTCTTGTCCACCGCCGCCTTGTAGGCGTGGGCGCGGTTGAGGATGCCCTTGCTGGCGATGGCGGTGAGGAACCACATCAGCTCGGTGGTCTCGCGGATGTCGCTCTGGCGGTAGAACCACACGTGTTCCGGGTCCAGGCCGCAGGCCAGCCAGCTGGCCGCGATCTCCAGGGTCGCGCGCTGGGTGCGCTGCGGGTCCTGCGACTTGATCAGGCTGTGCAGGTCGGCCAGGAAGAAGAAGCTCTCGATCCCCGGCGCGCGGCTGGCCGCGATGGCCGGACGGATGGCGCCAACGTAGTTGCCCAGGTGGGGCGTGCCGGAGGGGGTGATGCCGGTAAGGACTCGGGTCGTCATGACTGCGTGGGGAAACCTTCGATGAACGGGGCCAGTTTACCGTGCCAACGGTCAACCCCGTCAGGGCCAACGGCGCGTTCATTCACCCAACCCCGCTGGAGACGCCCGATGAAACGCCTGCTGCCCCTGCTGCTGATCCTGCCCCTGGCCGGTTTCCGCCCGGCCCCGCCACCGCCGCCGGTGTACGAGGGCGGCCCGGTGCGCATGACCCTGGTCGACCGCGACCGTGGCACCGAACTGCGCAGCTATCCCGCCGAGGGCCAGCGCTGGGTGGCCGGCGAGCGCGGCCACCGCTACGCCGTGCGCCTGTACAACGACAGCCCGCGCCGGGTGCTGGTGGTGCTGTCGGTGGACGGCGTCAACGCCATCTCCGGCGAAGATGCCGATCCCTCGCAGACCGGCTACGTGCTCAACCCCGGCCAGCGCGCCGACATCACCGGCTGGCGCAAGAGCCAGGATGAAGTGGCGCAGTTCGTGTTCAGCAGCCCCAGCGGCAGCTATGCCAGCCGCACCGGCCGCCCGGACAACATCGGCGTGGTTGGCGTTGCGGTGTTCGAGGAGGCGCGCCGCTGGCGTCCGGAGCCGATCCTGCGCCGTGGCCTGCCGCTGCCGGCACCGGCGGCGGAAGCGTCGGCCGATGCCAGCGCCAGCAACAGCCGCATCGAGGGCTACGCCAGCAAGTCGCAGGCGCCAGCGCTGGGCACCGGCCACGGCGCACGCGAGCAGTCCTCGGTGCGCGATACCGACTTCGAACGCGCCAGCCGCAGCCCGGCCCAGGTGCTGCAGCTGCGCTACGACAGCGCCCGCAACCTGCGCGCGCGCGGCATCCTGGTCGATACGCCGCCGTCGCGCCTGCCGCGCGAACCGCAGGCGTTCCCGAACCGCTACGTGCCGGACCCGCCGGCGCGCTGATCCTCCCGCCCAGACAACACAACGCCCGCAACCTCTCGGTGCGGGCGTTGTGCTGTGGGGGAAAACCGTAGCGCTTACTTGTAGTCCGGGTAGTCCTTGCTCACGCTGTCCTGGAAATCACGCACCTCCTTCTCGGCGCGGTCCTTGGCCCAGCCATAGCGTTCCTGCAGGCGACCGGCCAGATACTCGGCATTGCCTTCGGCCACATCGAAATCGTCGTTGGTCAGATCGCCCCACTTGGCCTGGGCCTTGCCCTTCAGCTGCGACCACTTGCCGGAAATGATGTCTTTGTTCATTGCTGGGAATCCTTGGCTGCAACGGCGTTCTTACCGTGGCTCAAGCTTCGCGCAGCGGCTGTTGAGTGCCGGTCAACCAGCAATGAAATAGATGCTCACCTGCTTGAATGGTTCACTACCCTTCGACACGTGCACTGCGGAAAACGCGCAACAAAAAGGCCGGGGACGTCCCCGGCCTTTTCGCTTTCCTGTCCACGTCAGGCTCAACGGCCCTTGGCGGCATCCTCAACCTTTTCGCCAGCCTTCTGCACGTCCTTGCCGGCACCGGCAACGGTGTTGCAACCGGCCAGCAGGGCCACCGAGAACATCGACAACAGCATCAGGGCAACTACGCGCTTCATGGGCTTCTCCTTGGGTTCGCCGCTATACCGCTACATTCGCGGATGGGGTTCGGTCGCTCGGCGGAAGGAGCCAATGCCACTGCCGCCGCGTGAAGTGCAATCTGGCGGCAGGGGCGTGGAGCGCGTGTGAACGGATCATCGATCCGTTCAGGCGGAGAGCTCAGTCGCGCATCAGGGTGGACTTGCCGAACAGGCTTTCGACCAGGTCCACGGCCAGCTCGGCGGTGGCGTTCTGCTTGTCCAGCAAGGGGTTGAGCTCGACGATGTCCAGCGAGCCCATGCGCCCGGTGTCGGCGATCATTTCCATCACCAGCTGCGCCTCGCGGTAGTTCACCCCGCCCGGCACCGTGGTGCCCACGCCCGGCGCGATGCTCGGGTCGAGGAAATCGACGTCGAAGCTGACATGCAGGTGCGTGTTCTCGTCGATGCCGGCCAGCGCCGCTTCCACCGCGCGCTTCATGCCGTTCTCGTCGATGTAGCGCATATCGTAGACATCCACCTTGTGGGTCTTGATCAGGCGCTTTTCTTCCGGGTCCACCGAGCGGATGCCGATCTGGTGCATCTGCGCCGGGGTGATCGCCGGCGAGGTTCCGCCCAGGCGGGTCAGCGCATCCGGGCCAAGGCCGCACAGGCAGGCCACCGGCATGCCGTGGATGTTGCCCGACGGGGTCACATCGCTGGTGTTGAAGTCCGAATGCGCATCCAGCCACAGCACGCGCAGGGTCTTGCCCTGCTCGCGGCACCAGCGCGCCACGGCAGTGATCGAACCGATGCCCAGGCAGTGGTCGCCACCGAGCATGATCGGCATGCGGCCAGCCTGCAGTTCGGCATAGCTGGCTTCCATCAGCGCGTGGTTCCACGCCACCACTTCGTCCAGGTGGCGGTAGCCTTCCACCGGCGCGGTCCACGGATTGCGTGGGCCATCCAGATTACCCAGGTCGCGCACGTCCACGCCACGCGCTTCCAGCGCCTCCGGCAGGCCCGCCACGCGCAGCGCTTCCGGGCCAAGCCGGGCACCGCGATGGCCCGCACCCACATCGGTGGGAACGCCAATCAGGGATACGGAAATGGGATGGGCCATGGGTGCCTCCTGCGGGGGAAAAAGAAGCACAGTCTAGCCAGAGCTGTGTGACACCACTCGCGGCGGTGCAGCAGGGCCATTGCATGGCATGATGCCGCGCGGACCCAGCCGCCCCTCATGGAAGACTGCGATGTCGCCCTTCATCAACACCGCTTGGCCACGCTTTTTCATCGGGGCGCTGCCCATTGCCGCTTTTGCGCTTCTGTTGAACGGCAAGGCCGATGCGTCGCCGAATGGTTGGCTGATCCAGGCGGCGCTCCTGCTGATGCCGTTCTCGCTTCTGGTGTTCTTCGGGTTCGGCTGGCAGCGCCTGCGCAAGGCGCACGCTGAATACCCGATCCTGAAGAGCGAGCTGCACCGTATGCTGGCGGCGTTGATCGGCAACGTGACGGTAGCCGCGCTGTGGTTCGGCCTGACGCTGTTCGGAACGTTCGCCCTGCTGCTGGCGTGGGTAGTGCTGCGGAAGACGGGTGGCTGACGCGCGGTGGGTCGCGCTCAGAGAATCGCCGACGACCACGCTTCGGTGCGGAACGGTCGCTTCTTCAACACGTCAATGCGCCACTGTCCCCCCACACGTTTGAGTACAAACAAGTGCTCGTAACGCAGGGAGCGCGACTTCCGAGGGTCGTCGCGCACCAGCACTTCCGCCTTCGACGTTCCGGGCTTCGTAACTGCCACCAGTAGATCCCCCGGCACGTACCGCCGGGGGTTCCCGACCGAAACGCCAGTCGAGTACACCCGTTTGCGGTCGGTGCACCAGGCCGCAAGGATATCCGCCTTCTCCTGTCCGAAGCCTGCGCTGCGCAGAAGGCTGCCGCCTGATCGGGAATCGTTGTAGCCACGCGTTTCCCACTCGTGATACGCCAACAAGTAGCCGCGCACTACTGACGCGGGTTCACCTTCGGAGTCTGGCTCGGGCCACTCAAGCGCCGGCGCCTCTACCAACACCGGCGGCAACTGCGCTCCCGCCAACTTCAAACGCGCCACGACGTCTTCGTGCTTGCGGGCATCGGCAATCGCGAGTGCGTTTCGCCCCTCGAAGTTCAACGGTGCGACGGCGGCGCCGCTGTCCAGCAACAGCTCGACCATCGCCAGATGCCCACCCGAAGACGCCAACATCATTGGCGTGTACCTCGATTCCGGCGAAGCAACATCCAGCAATGCGCCCCGTGTGATCAGCATGTGTCCCACTCTGGTATCGCCTGCGTTGGCAGCCCAACCCAACGCGGTGTAACCCAGTGCAGCGCAGGCATGCTCGATGTTGGCACCGCGGTCCAGCAGCCGCGCCACCGCGTCAGCCTTTCCGGCGATCACCGCCGACAACAACGGCGTGCGTCCGGTGCCTTTGTGCCGCCACTCGATGTCCGCGCCGGCATCCAGCAGTGCGTCGATGCGGTCGAGATCCTGTTGTTCGGCCGCCTTAGCCAGGAGGTGGGACATGGGGGCTTCCATAGGGTTGGCACAGGCCCGGCAGCTTAGTGCCATCGCAACGCCGGGGCCACTTTGTACCGGCGTGCAGCACCGATGCCATTGGCCGCTTATGATGCATGGGTGGGTGAGCTGCGCGGGCGGTTAAGTTGGCTTTACGCGCCGCTTCGCCCTGCGTACAGGTGGCTGGGCGGCGATGGGCCATTTGCCCGCACGTTCCAGCGCTGCGCGATATGTCGCTTCTGCCATGCAAGTGCGCAGAACAAGCCAAACGCGATAATTCATTTTTCCTTTCAGATCACCCGGTGCCATCGAAACAAACGACTGGCAGGCGGGGATTTCGCGTGCGCATGATGAATCGCCACCTGCAAAGGTGGTCGGGTCTTCCAAGCCCGTGTAGTCAACGATGTATACGCTTGCCAGCCGGCGTCGCCTTCCCGAAAGCGGCGCCGGCTGGCAATCCGTTCGCCGATCGACGGCGGGCGGTGCGTGGGGGCCTCGTGCCCGCCGTTTCGTTGACCCGGTCTTGGAAGCCACGCATCGCCCGCCACCCTCTCGTGGCGGCGCCTCTGTGCCTGACGAGGATGCCCGCATGTCCAAGACGCTCTACCCGTACCTGACCGCCACGCTGGGCGACGCCGGCCTGCATCTGCCGCTCGAACTGGCGCAGCCGCTGGAAGCCGCCTTCGCCGCCGCCAGCGATGCGCCCGCGCCCATCAACCTCCCCGCCTGCCTGCGCCGCATCCAAGCCGGCGATGCTGCCGACGGACAGCCGTGGCAAGGGCCATCAAGCACGCCCGGCCACGCCGTGGCCGCCGCACGCCGGGATCGCGCCGCGACGGGCCTGGTGTCGCTGCTGGAGCTGTACCACGCCAACGAACGCGTGCGCGTGGATGGGGATGAGAAAGACGATATCGGCGACGGCGTGCGCGAAGGGCTGATGCTGGCCTGCCGGGGGCTGGCCGAGTATGTGGCGTTGCAGGCGCGGGAGGGGTGACATTCTGCGGAGAAACGACGCAGTCCGTATCCGTTGCAGGATGACGGACTGCGCTCAATGCCTCAGTTCATTAGTTCATCAAAAATCCGAAGCATTAAATCAGAGGTGCAGGGATCGGGCGGGCGACACTGCGATTAAACTCGAAAACTTCTTCCAGCACGAACGCCAAATGATGATTAGTATCGTATGCAATCCATTTCCCATGCCCATTTTTGACTGACAAACCGAGGCTCGCGCGCTCAACAATCTTGTCGCCCCAGCTGAACCCAGGAAGGTACTCTTTGGACTTTACAATTTCAGATGCAACTCCTGGCATCTGAATCGCCCACCTGTCTTTTTTGATGGAATGACCTCGAGAAACGAGAAACGCTTTCCCGCACGTGTAGCGAATTTTGGCGTTAGCATGAGGATTCTGGATAGCATCATTTGACCCCGGTCCACGCACACCATAGTCTCCATACACCAAGGGCAAGCGAGGGAACTCCGTACTGAGCGTTTGCCAGAGCAGCATCTCCTTCCGAACGATACGCCCAACGCTATCCGGCTTCTTTACTGCAAGATCGATCGACTTGGGCATCGACGACCCAGCAGTCGCGATATGCATGAAACCATACTTTTTCAGCAGACCAATCACACGATTAGCGTCATCGATGATGTCCATTAGCGACTTCGCTGTGAGGTCGCCGAAATCCAAAAGTACGACGCAATTTTCCGGATCCAGCTCCAACTCATCAAGAATTTCTTCCACGCGCTCATAGAAGATTTCGGGCTCAGCGGAGTCCTCGACCGCACTGGCCTCTAAACGAAGGCAAGTATAGGGCACGTTTTCGACATCGATGCCGCGCATTGCCACTCGATAGACCGGATCGTCCCAACGGTCGTAGCCGAACACCGGCGCTACTGAGACGCCTTTTGCCTGAAGCTCGTCGAAGAGGTAGGTCACGATGTGCTCGCCAGTCTCAACCGCGGCATCAGGAGGCCAGTTAAATGCATCAATCAGTACAACATGACCCTTCCATGAGTCCTTAATATTTTGAGCAACCTCATCAAAATAGTCGGAAACAGGAGACAAGCTCTCGAGATACTTTTTTGCGATCTTCCGGCTCGAGCTAATAACCGGGACGTCAAACAAAGGATGGATTGAGGCCGCCCGAGCGGCCTCCAGATTCTTGGACGCTTCGTATTCGCTGGGGAGGGCTTTCAAAATCGGGAGATACGTCAGCTTCATTTCACACCTCATCTGAAGACAAGAAAAAAGACCGAACGTTTTGCTGACCAACCAAATCAGAGAAAAGGGTGTAGTTGTTCGAATCCTTTCGAAGCCGACCAGCGATGATTGCTGGATGTATCCTCAACTCCCTCGCCAACTTCTCAATTGACTCCCTGCTAGGCGAAAGAAAAGCCTCGCTTCGGCGCCATAGAACTCGCGGAATAAAAGCCTCGCGTGCAAGCCTGTTCGCCTCGGCTTCGCGCTTATCCTCGGAAGAGGCATCCAAATTATCCAAGAAGGCCTCATTGTCATCGATATGTTTCCAGACATGCGCCACTTCATGGAGAAGAGTAAACCAGAAATTGTCCAGCCTATCGTATCTCAGCGTAAGCCCAACAATCGGCGTGCCATCTGCATCCTTTAGTGCTGCCCCATCTAACGAAGTGCCTTTAAGCTGCGGCTCAATTACAACAGCTATGCCATGCCGCTCTAGAAATTCAACTGCCAGCAGTGGACCATGCTCCGACCAGCTTAGCTGGGCCAGCTCACGCAAAAAACCAGCCGACATTCGCTCGCGTTCAAATGGCCCAAGCTTCGACCTGTTTCCTCTGGCCCTCTGAATGATGCGAGCTAACCAAGCGTGAAGGGCATACTTTGTGGTCGGAGAAGCCGCTTCGCCGCCAATGCTACGGCGAAATGCAGCGGCACCAAACTGCAACCCAGCATCTTCAATAAAACCTCTGACTAGCTCCTCGACATCAGACTTAGTCTTTGCGGTCAAATCAGCCAACCAACCACGTCGCGTCATCTCCTTAAGGGGAAATCTTGACCAATCTGCACCCGATTTACTGGCTGCGCCCTGGTCTTCAGACACCGACAACCCGACCAAAGTCTCAGCGGATATTCCCAGGCCCAGTGAAAGCGCGCGAATCATTTGAACGGTGAGCGGGCGCTTCCTGGCAAGAACTTCCGAAACTCGACTACGGGTACCGAAGTAGGGAACCAAGTCAGTCTGCTTGAGCCCTTTTTCCTGCATTCTAAAAACAATCGCGTCGATTGGATCAGGGCTCTCAATCGGAAATTTAGAGTTCTCGTAATTTTCCACCAAAACCGTTAGAAGCTCGAGGCGATCACTGGCCACCGTGCCTACACTAGGCTGGAGCGAAACTAGCCTCTGAACTTCGTGCATATAGGCCAAGTACTGATCTTCAGTACGAATAACCTTAGCGTCCATAGTTAGCATCAATCTTGTTAATTTCGAGAATCACAGCCACTCCCTGCGCAAATGCGACTTGGATCCGCACCCAATAGCCACTTGCACCGATAGGAAAGAGGAAATCACCTCCAGGGTGCGCCTCCACGTTAGGAAATTGATCGGTAAGATCTTGAGGGCGCCGCCAATGGGCGTGAGCCACCTCTGCGCACCAGATACGAAGCCAGCGGTCTACGTCACCGCTCACGCGCCTCAGCTTGTCTCGCCCAATCAGACGCATGGCCGCTCACTTCAATGTTCCCACATTGGGAACAAGATAGACCCTAACATGCTAGACGTCAAGTGTTCCCGAAACGGGAACTTTTTATCCGAACTACTGAGATCCAACGGCCAGTCAGTGAGCACCGACTGCACCTTCCGTCATCTTCAACCAAGCTGCGCACCGGATAGGCCATCGTGCCTAAGACAGAAGCTCCGAGCGGGGAGCACCTCACTCCACGAACATTGGAGAGTGTGGGATGTCTAGACGTCTCTAGATGGCACTAGCATCTGCGTCTGACTGAAACTTCCAAAGGGATCTGGTCGCAGCATGCCCTGCCAGCTCGTTGCGGCGATAGCTTGCGTCAGTTCAAGGAGCGTATTCGACGGAACTCAACAAGCAACAGCACCTCGAAAGCGCCCATATTGCCTTTCATGCTTCCATCTCGCGGGTGTCGCGATGCTTTGGATTCATCCTCGCGCCCATTCGTGGTGCCGCTTATCCGAATCGAACGGATGACCTACTGTTTACAAGACAGTTGCTCTACCAACTGAGCTAAAGCGGCATGGGTGGTACACCGGCGGCAGCGCCGCGGTCTGGGGATTCTAGCGCAACCGTGCGCATTCCAGCGACCGGCTCTGCGCCGCGCCGCTGCGCTGCTGGGCCTGGGCCGGCTGCGTGCCCGCCGCCAGCTGCCCTTCCAGCCACCATTGGCCGGCGTCGCCGCTGGCGACCAGGCGCGGCTGGAAGCCGGCGGCCTGCACGGCGGCCATGCGCCGCTCGGCGCCTTCGCGGTTGCGGTACTGGCCCAGCGCCACGGCGTTGATGTCCTCGCCCTGGCTGATGATGTAGTAGTCGCTCAGGCCGGCGGCGACGATGCGCTTCACCGTGGCCTGCGCTTCGTCGCGGTTGGCGGCGGCCGGCAGCATCACCCGGTAACGGGCACTGCCGCTGGCAGCGGGCTGTTCGCGCAGGCGTACCTGGCTCAACACAGTGCCGGTCTTGCCCTGTGCAGCAGCCGCGGCGGCGCGGTCGGCGAACGGGCCCAGCGCGATGCAGCGCGGCGGCTCGGCGGCCACCGGCGGGGTTACGGGTTTTTCCGGTGCCGGTACGGGTGCAGGCGGTGTTGCCGGCTTCGCAGCGGCAGCAACCGGCGTAGCCTCGGCCACCTGCGGCTTGGCGTTCTCCTGCTTGGCCGGCCCAACGGGCGCAGGCGTCGCAGCCACGGCCGTCTTCTCGGCCGGTTCGCGCTCCACCAGCGGCGCGGTCGGGGCAGCTGCGGTTGCTTCAGCGGCCGCAGCGGCATCCACGCCACCGGGCACCCAGCGCAGCTCGGCTACGCCAGCGGGTTGCGGCGGCGGCGAGGGCCCTTGCGGTGCATCGCGCAGCAGCCACCAGCAGGCGACGCCAAGATTGAGGATGGCCAGTACGACGATCAGGGCACGGGTCAGCATGCGCGGATACTAGCCTGCGGGCTGGTGCACCGCCCAGCGGGCGAGGCCATCCAGCACCAGCGACGGGTGGTAGTCGGCGCCGGGCAGCAGCGGCATCAGCGCCGGTGCGCCGCCGCCGTGCACAAGCAGCGACGGTGCCACGCCCAGCAGCGTGTGCGCCTGCTGTGCGCTGCGTTCGATCAGCGCCACCGCTGCGCCGTCGCAGCCGGACGCCAGCGCATCGGCGGTGTCGTTGGCGAATTCGCTGTAGTCACCGCCCGTGGCCGGCAGCTGCACCGCGCGGGCATGCAGTGCTTCGCGCATGGTGGTGGGCGATGCGGAAATGCGGCCACCGTGGTGTTGGCCGTCGGCGTCGAGCAGATCAATCGTCAATGCGGTGCCCACGCCGACCACCAGCACCGGGCGCTGCGCCTTGGCGGCGGCCAGCAGGGCCAGGAAGCGATCAACACCGAATTTTTCGGGCCTGGCGTAGGCAATGCGCACACCGGCGCATTCGGCGCTGGTGCGCACCACATGCACATGCTCGAAGCGGCGCTGCAGCTGGTCCAGCATGGCGCTGGTCAGCGACGGTGCGGCCACACTGGCGACGAACGCGGTGCTGCCACTGGGCAGGCTGTGCGGCGGCTGCCCGGCCATGCCTTCGGCGCCATGCGCCCAGGCCTGCACGTCGCCGGCACGGTCACCCTGCAACGGCGCGAACTTGAAGCGCGAGTTGCCGAGGTCGAACAACCAATCGCTCATGCCGCCCTCACGCTGACTTCGCCGGCGTGCAGCAGGCGTTCCTGGCCATCGATGCGCACGCGCAGCGCGCCGTCGTCAGCCAGGCCGAGTGCGGTGCCGTGCTGCCACTGTCCATCCAGTTCCACCCGTACTTCGCGGCCAGCCAGCATGTCGAAGGCGGCGTAGCGCGGCAGGAACGGCGCCAGCCCTTCGCGGTCGAATTCTTCCAGCGCCGGCAGCAGGCGCGCGAGTACCGCGGCGACCACCACGTTGCGGTCCACCGGCGTGCCGGCCAGCGTGTCCAGATCCACCCATGGCTGGGTGATCTGCTCGGCAAACGACGGCGGCATGTGCGTGTTGATGCCGATGCCGATCACCGCGCGCGCCGGGCCGGCGTATTCGCCACCGCCCTCGGCCAGCAGGCCGACCAGCTTGCGGCGGCCATCAACGATCAGATCGTTCGGCCACTTCAGCTGTGCCTGGGTGTAGCCCAGGTCGTGCAGCGCTTCGGCCACGGCGATACCGGCCACCAGGCTCAGCCCGGCCAGGCGGCCGAGGCCACCGGAGTACAGGCGCAGCACCGACAGGTACACGTGGGCGGCCAGCGGCGAGGCCCAGCTGCGGCCACGACGCCCCCGGCCACCGGTCTGGCGTTCGGCCAGCAGGACGCTCACCCCGCGCTGGGGCGCGCTGCAACGCAACAATTCGGCGTTGGTCGAGTCCACTGTCCAGGCCACCTGCAGGTCATGCAGCAGGGCCTGGGCGTCGGCGGGAAGGCCGGCGCGGATCGCGGCCGGGTCCAGCAGATCGACCGGCCGGGTCAGGCCATAGCCCTCACCTGCACGGCCCTCGATGTCTACACCGGCGGCTCTAAGCCCTTGAATACGCTTCCAAATTGCCGCCCGGGTCTGGCCCAGCTCACGGGCCAGGGCGTCGCCGGAGAGGCGACCGGCAGCGAGTTTGGCCAGCAATTGGCGGTCGTCCACGGCAGCTTCCACGAAGTCAGGAAGGAATTATGCGGGAAAGCCGCCAGCGACGCCCGCCACGCTGGGTTCCGCGGGGGCTTCCAACGGGGCGCCGGGTTCGGGCTAGAATCGGGAACTCACCTTCCCTTAACGTGGATGTCGTCAATGCGCCGTTATGCCCATTGCCTGATCCTGCTGACGATGCCCTTCGCGGCGTCTGCGACGGCAGCGCTGGACGACAGCCGCGGGGCCTGCGTGTCCTCCAACGGCGATGCCGCCTCGCAGCGTGCACCGACCGCGACCGCTTCGGCCGCCACCACCAAGCCGGCACCGGTCCGCCCGGCCGCCAACACCAGCACTGGCGGCGGTGGCAGCGATGACGACGTGCTGCAGCGCATCCGCGCACCGAAGTGGCACAGCTACCTGCCGGGAATGTTCCGCTGATCAAGTCGTTGCTGCAGTGGCTGCGGCCTGCGCCGCGGCCGATCGACGATGCACTTTGGGATGAGGCCTGCCATCGTGCGGCCTGGCTGCGCGGCCTGGACGACGAACGCCGCGCGCGCCTGCGCGAGCTGGCCACGCGCTTCCTGCACGAGAAGACCATCACCCCGATCGGTGATCTGCAGCTGCAGGCCGGCGATGGCGTGCTGCTGGCCGCGCTGTGCTGCCTGCCGCTGCTGGAATTCGGCAAGGTGGGACTGGAAGGCTGGTCGCAACTGGTGGTCTACCCCGATGCGTTCCGCGTGCACCACAGCCACATGGATGCGGACGACGTGCAGCATGAATGGGACGACGAAGTGATCGGCGAGTCGTGGGACAGCGGCCCGTTGATCCTGTCCTGGGCCGACGTGCAGGCCGAACTGGCCGAGCCGCACGAAGGCTGCTGCGTGGTGGTGCACGAGATGGTGCACAAGCTGGATGCGCTGGATGGCGCGATGGACGGCACGCCGCCGCTGCCGCGCGAATGGCAGCGCGAATGGGCCGCCATCTTCCAGCGCGCCTACGATGCGTTCTGCGCGCAGGTGGACGCGGGCGAAGAAACGTTGATCGACCCGTACGCGGCCGAGGCACCGGAAGAGTTCTTCGCGGTGGCCAGCGAGTACCACTTCTCCGCGCCGGATCTGCTGCAGCAGGCGTTGCCGGAGGTGGCCGCGCAGCTGCGGCGGTTGTATGGCGAGCCGCCGAAGATCGAAATACGGTAGTGG
>NZ_RAVT01000031.1 GCF_013464915.1 Stenotrophomonas maltophilia | reverse complement strand
GCTCACGCCCCTGCAACCGGACCCACCCCGCCTTCGACAGTTTCCCGCGGTCTGCCGGAAGGGCATCCCGCTCTGGTAGGTGTCGACCTTGGTCGACACGCTTTTCGCCAAGGGTCAGAAGGGGTTCAGTGCCACGCGCTGAATGCGCGGCCTGGACGGGTAGACTGTGGCTCTTGCTCACGTGAAGACTGGTTGCCCGATGTCCGCCAAACTCCGCTGGTTGCCCCTGTTGTGCCTGGCCCTGGCGGGCTGCAGTCAGCTGGAGAATCCGGGCAATGTGACCGCTGCCGACAAGGCGGCGCGGGCGCCAGCCAGCGATGGCGAGAACATGGTGTCGATCAATGCGGCTGACGCACCGCCGCCGCCGGCGCCGCCGCGCAGTCGCGCGGATCGGCCTTGGCCGCAGGCGCAGCTGGAGAATGGCCGCGCCTGGGTCAGCTGCAGCACCGAATATGCCGGCGATGCGGGCGACGGTGTCGAGCTGGAAGGCCTGCAGCGCGAGCAGATCAGCCAGGTGCTGGCGCCGTGTGCCGAGCGCGGCCTGATGCGCGTGCGTTACGCCGGCAAGATCAATCCGGGCTTCGCCGAAATGATGTGGCGGTTGGCCGTGGTCGCTGACGAGCAGAAGATCCACAAGCGCATCCTCGATCTGGACTCCAGCGGTGGCCAGGTGGAATCGGCGATCGTCGCCGGTGACAGCATCGGTGAATCGGGCTGGACCATCTGGGTGCGCGAAGGCTCGATCTGCCACAGCGCCTGCGTGTTCGTGCTGGCGGCAGGTGACAACCGCCTGCTGTCGGGCAAGGTCGGCATCCACCGCATGATGCGCATCAGCTCCAAGGCCACCTCGCGGGCGGAACTCAACCGCGAGCTGCACGAGGTCTACGACAACGTGAAGGACTACCTGCAGCGCAACGGCGTGGCGGTGGGCGTGGCTGATCTGATGATGACCGTGCCCAACCGCAGCCTGCGCCTGCTGACCCCGGACGAGCTGCGCCAGTACGGCCTGGATGGCACCAACGCGGTGCAGGACGATCTGGAACGGATCAAGCAGATGCGCGCCTGCGGCGATGACTTCGTGCAGCGCAAGGATGCGTTCCTGATCGCCTTCGATCAGCAGTGCAAGCGCGAAGGCGCCGACATGGAATCGATCAACAGCTGCGGCCAGGCCTTGAAGCAGCGCTTCGGGTTCCCGGATGCGGTGTGCCCGGAAGAAAGCCCGCTGTCGGAGATCGATGTGGCAACGCTGCCGCCGGCACCGTCCGAGCCGCCGCCGGTGGCCGAACAGGCGCCAGCAGACACCGGCACGCAGGCCGCGCAGGCCGATGCCGCCGCGGTGGAAGGCAACGCCCACGCGCGCTGACGAACGGCTCACTGCGCTGGCGTAGACTGCGGTTCTTTCCCGAGAACCGGCGGTGTCCATGAAGCGCGTGCTCCTGCTGCTGTCCCTGCTGCCCCTGACCGTATTGGCGCAGGCACCTGTGCCGCCCACGCCTGCACCGGCCCCGGCACGCCCGGCCCCGGCATCGCCGGCGGCTGCGAAGCCGGCCACGGCCGGCGCACCGGCATTGACCGCCGCGCAGCAGGCGCAGGTGCAGAAACAGGATGCGGAAATGGGCGCGGCCGCAGTGAAGGCGGCGCAGCTGGTTGATGCCAACCGCGCTGGCGAATTGTGGGATGGCGCCTCTGCGGTCGCGCGTCGCGCGGTGCCGAAGGCCGCCTTCGTCAGCCAGCTGACCACCGAGCGCACGCGCCTGGGGGCGCTGGCCGGGCGTGGCCAGCCGACCATCACCCGGGTCAAGTACAGCGCCGGTGCTGCCGTGCCGGAAGGGCTGTACATCAACGTCAGCTTCCCGACCCGTTTCGCCAACAGCGCGCAGCCGGTGCGCGAGCTGGTCTCGTTCCGTTTCGACGAGGACCAGGTGTGGCGCCTGGCCGGTTACAGCCTGCGTGCGTCGGCACCCTGAGGAGATGATCGATGGCAACTGAACTGACGATGCTGGCCTGGTCGGTGCTGCTGGGCTTTGTCTACATCTTTGCTGCTTCCACCGTGGTCACCCGCGAGCGCGGGATGAAGTGGAATGCTTCGGCACGCGATGGCGAGGCCAAACCGGTCAGCCCGTTGGCCGGCCGCCTGCAGCGGGCCCAGGCCAACTTCCTGGAAACCTTCCCGTTCTTCGCCACCGCCGCGATCGCAGTGGTGGTGGCCGGGCGTGCCAGCGACACCACGGCGCTGGCGGCGCAGGCCTACTTCTGGGCGCGCGTGGCCTACCTGCCGCTGTATGCCGCGGGCGTGCCTTACGTGCGCAGCCTGGTCTGGGCGGTGTCGCTGCTGTCGATCCTGGCGCTGGTGTTCGCGTTGTTGTGATCCCGGCCTGATCCAGATCAAGGCCGGTCAGGTGCGCGGCGCTATGCTGGCGCGGACTGAATCAACGGCGGGAGGCGCGCATGCGCAGGATGGACGTGGTGGTGGTCGGTGCCGGGCCGGCAGGCCTGTGCTTCGCGCGCGCGCTGGCCGGCAGCGGCCTGCAGGTCGGGCTGGTCGAAGTCCAGCCGCGCCAGGCCCTGGCCGAAGCCGCCTTCGATGGCCGCGAAATCGCGTTGACGCACGCCTCGCGGCAGAGCTTGGAACAGCTGGGCCTGTGGCAGCGCCTGCCGCACGCCGAAGTTGCCGAACTGCGCGATGCCAAGGTGATGAACGGTGGCTCGCCGTTCGCGCTGACCTTCGCCAGCAGCCAGGTGGACGGCCAGCCGCTGGGTTGGCTGGTGCCCAACCATCTGATCCGCCGCGCTGCATGGGATGCCGTGCAGGGGCAGGACGGCCTGGAACTGTTCGACGGACGCAAGGTGCAGGCCGTGCAGGCCGATGCGCAGGGCCACGTGATCAAGCTCGATGACGGCAGCCAACTGCATGCACGCCTGCTGGTTGCCGCCGACAGCCGCTTCTCCGCCACCCGGCGCATGCTCGGCATCGGCGCGCAGATGCGCGACTTCGGCAAGTCGATGCTGGTGTGCCGCATGCAGGTTGAGCGCGACCATCACCACACCGCGTGGGAGTGGTTCGGCTACGGCCGCACCATGGCGCTGCTGCCGCTCAACGAGGGCCAGGCATCGGCGGTGATCACGCTGCCACCGCGGCAGATCGAAGAGCTGCTGGCGATGGACGAGGTGGCTTTCGGTGAGGCCGTCAGTGCCTGCTTCGAGCAGCGCCTCGGCCGGATGCAGCCGGTAGCCACGCCGCAGGCGTATCCGCTGGTGGGTGTGTACGCGCATCGCTTCGTCGGCCAGCGTTCGGCGCTGATCGGCGATGCCGCGGTGGGCATGCACCCGGTCACCGCGCATGGCTTCAACCTGGGACTGGCCAGCGCGCAGCGGCTGGCGCAGGGCATCGTCGCCCAGCAGCGACGTGGTGCCGACATTGCCGCCGCGGGCATGCTGGCCAGCTACCAGCGCGGTCATCGGCTGGCGTCGCGGCCCCTGTACGAGGCCACCAACGCGATCGCCAGCCTGTACACCGACGACCGCCGCCCGGCGCGCCTGCTGCGTGCGGCCGGTCTGCGCCTGGCGCAGGGCGTGGCACCGTTCAGGCAGCTGATCGCCTCGCACCTGACCCAGCGCGTGGCCTGAACAGCTTCAGATCAGCCGGCAGCCAGCACCCGGATCTGGCTGTCGGCGAACTCGACCACCTGGCCTGCGCGGATCTTGCAGGCCTTGCGCAGCTCAACCTCGCCGTCGACCCGTACCTGGCCTTCGCTGATGACCATCTTGGCCTCGCCGCCGCTGGTGACCAGGTCGGCCAGCTTGAGCAGCTGCTTGAGTTCAACGTAGTCACCGTCGAGGTCGAATTCGAGAATCTGCATGGAGCGGTTTCCTGGAGAGGGGCGCGGGCCAGCGGCCGGGCCGGGGAAGAGGGCGCGTATTGTGCGCCAGCGCGGGGCATGACGGCACACGCACGGCAAGCTGTACGCCTCGTTCAGGATCAATGCGGTATCATTCCGCTCTGAGCGAGTGAAATCTCCTCCGACCGAGCAGCGCCAGGGCACGCGATAAGAAGGGCGCCCAAAGCGCGGACCATCACCTTTTTTATCGCACTGCCAGGAAGACGGCAGTGCCTTCGGAGTTCCCCATGTCCCAAGATTCCCAAGCGCCGCTGCAGTTTGCGCAGCTCGGCCTGTCCGAGCCCGTGATGCAGGCAGTCACTGCCATCGGCTACGAAACCCCGTCGCCGATCCAGGCCGCCACCATCCCGGCGATGCTGGAAGGCCGCGACGTGCTGGGCCAGGCCCAGACCGGTACCGGCAAGACGGCGGCCTTCGCCCTGCCGGTACTGTCCAACATCGACCTGCAGCAGATCAAGCCCCAGGCCCTGATCCTGGCGCCGACCCGCGAGCTGGCCATCCAGGTCGCCGAGGCGTTCCAGTCCTACTCGTCGAAGATCCCGGGCTTCCGCGTGCTGCCGGTGTACGGTGGCCAGCCTTACGGCCAGCAGCTGTCGGCCCTGCGTCGTGGCGTGCACATCGTGGTCGGCACCCCCGGCCGCGTGATCGACCACCTCGACCGCAGTACCCTGGACCTGTCCGAGCTGAAGACGCTGGTGCTGGACGAAGCCGATGAAATGCTGCGCATGGGCTTCATCGACGACGTCGAAGCCGTGCTGAAGAAGCTGCCGGAGCAGCGCCAGGTGGCCCTGTTCTCGGCCACCATGCCGCCGCAGATCCGCCGCATCGCGCAGACCTACCTGCAGGACCCGGTGGAAGTGACCATCGCGGCCAAGACCACCACTTCGGCCAACATCCGCCAGCGTTACTGGTGGGTGAGCGGCATGCACAAGCTGGATGCGCTGACCCGCATCCTGGAGGTCGAGCCGTTCGACGCGATGATCATCTTCGCGCGTACCAAGGCCGGCACCGAAGAGCTGGCCAGCAAGCTGCAGGCCCGTGGCCTGGCCGCTGCCGCCATCAACGGTGACATGCAGCAGGCGCAGCGTGAGCGCACCATCGCCATGCTGAAGGAAGGCAAGCTGGACATCCTGGTGGCCACCGACGTGGCCGCGCGCGGCCTGGACGTGGAGCGCATCAGCCACGTGCTGAACTACGACATCCCGTACGACACCGAAAGCTACGTGCACCGCATCGGCCGTACCGGCCGTGCCGGCCGCAGCGGCGAGGCGATCCTGTTCGCCACCCCGCGCGAGAAGGGCATGCTGCGCCAGATCGAGCGCGCCACCCGCCAGCCGATCGAAGAAATGCAGCTGCCGAGCGTGGAAGCGGTCAACGACACCCGCATCAGCAAGTTCACCTCGCGCATCACCGAAACCCTCGCTGCCGGTGGCCTGGACTTCTACCGCCAGCTGCTGGAGCGTTTCGAGAACGAGCAGAACGTGCCGGCCATCGAAGTGGCTGCCGCGCTGGCCAAGATGCTGCAGGGCGATACCCCGTTCCTGCTGCAGCCGCCGGTGCGTGCACCGCGTGAAGAGCGTGCGCCGCGCGAGCGTTTCGACCGTGGCGACCGCCCGGAACGTGGCGATCGCTTCGACCGCAATGAGCGTGGTCCGCGCTTCGAGCGTGGCCCGCGCCGCGACGACGCCGAAGGTGGTTTCGAGCAGCGTCCGCGCCGCGAGGTTCCGCCGCGTGGTGCGCCGGAGCAGGGCATGGAGACCTACCGTATTTCGGTCGGCCACCAGCACGGCGTGAAGCCGGCCAACATCGTCGGCGCCATCGCCAACGAGGCCGGCCTGGAAAGCCGCTTCATCGGCCGCATCGACATCCACGACGACTTCTCGCTGCTGGACCTGCCGGCGCAGATGCCGCCGGACGTGCTGTCGCACCTGCAGAAGGTGTGGGTATCCGGCCAGCAGCTGCAGATGCGTGCGCTGGCCCCGGGTGAAGACACCAACCCGGCCCCGCGTCCGTTCAAGCCACGCTTCGACAAGCGTGGTCCGGGCGGCCCGGGTGGCCCGCGTCGTGGTGGTCCGGGTGGCCACGGCGGCGACCGCGGCGGTGACCGCGGCGGTGACCGCGACAGCCGCCCGCCGCGTCGTGACGGCTTCAAGCCGCGCGGTCCGCGCAGCTTCTAAGCCCTGAACAACGCCAGCCTCCGGGCTGGCGTTGTGCGTTATGGGGCTGGAAAAGGGGACGGAGGGGATTAAGTCGTAAATGGCTGGCCGGGGCGCTTATGCCGAAAACGACTTAATCCCCTCCGTCCCCTTTTTCGCATGGCCAACACATTCCCGGTCCTAGGCTGGAGCGGTTCCAAAGGAGGTTGTCACCGCATCACATTCGGGGGGATCCGGGATGGGTAGGAGTGGCACGGACCAACAGAGCCGGCGGGTACCGATGACCCGCGGCCTGGGACTGCGGTTTGCGTTGTTGACGGGCATGGCGATTGGACTTGTCGCACTGTCCGCCTTGATCCAGGAACTGCAGGCGGCTTCCACCGCCTGGATCGCCGGCCAGGGTTACTGGTCGCGTGGTCAGCAGGATGCGACCGCCGCACTCAGCCGCTATCTGGCGCGCGGTGATGCCCAGGACCTGGACGACGCACGCCAGGCCCTGCAGGTGCCATTGGGCGATCTGCAGGCGCGGTTGGCGCTGGAACAGGCCGAGCCGGATGAGGCCAAAGCCAGGCAGGGCTTCCTGCAGGGCGGCAACGCGCGCGCCGATATCCCGCGCCTGGTGTTCTCGTTCCGCTATGCACGCGACATCGGTGCCTTCCGCGAAGCAACCGCGCTGTGGCGGAAGACCGACGGCGACCTGATGGCGGTGCAGCGGCTGGTGGATGAGCTGCAGCAGCGGCATGGCCAGGGCGTGCTGCCGGTCGCTGCGCGTGACCGCTACCTTCAACAGCTGCGTGATCTCGACCGTCGCCTGCAGGTGCAGGCGCAGGCGTTCTCGCAGGCATTGCTGCGGATGGCCACCATGGTGCGCATCGCGACGCTGGTGGTGGGAGGGCTGTCGGTGCTGGCGATCAGCCTGATGGCGGTGGCCCTCGCGCGCCGCGTAGGCAAGGACCTGACCGAACACGAGAGCCGCTTCCGTGCGGCGTTCTACCAGGCCAACGTCGGCATGCTCAAGCTTGACGCCGAAGGCAGGGTGGTCGAGGCCAACCAGGCGATGGCCGATATCCTCGATTACCGGCGTGAGGTGATGCTGCAGATGTCGCTCGGCGATCTGCTGATGGAGGGCGAGCTGGTCCTCGACGGCGTCGGCCGCATCGACTGGGACCGGCAGCTGCGGCCGAGCGAACTGCGCTTCCGACGCCGTGACGGCAGCCTGGTCTGGGGGCGCTGGAGCGGTACCGGCGTGCGCAGCGCCGGCGGTGGCCTGTCGGTGTTCGCGATCATCGAGGACGTCAGCCAGAACCATGCGCTGGCACGCGAGATCGAGCACCACGCCAGCCATGATCCGTTGACCGGCCTGATCAACCGTCGCGAGATCGAACGCCTGCTGGAACGTGCACTGCTGCAGGTGCGCAGCGATGGCGGAACGCATGCGCTGTGCTACATCAACCTGGACCACTTCAAGCTGGTCAACGACAGTTTCGGCCACGCCGCCGGCGATCAGATGCTGCGCAGCTTTGCCGACTACCTGGTGGCTGCGGTGCGTGATGGCGACTGGGTCGGGCGACTTGGCGCCGATGAGTTCGCGGTATTCCTTGCCCATGCCAGCCAGGACGAAGCCAAGCGGGTGCTGCAGCGGGTGATCCGCAATCTGGGGCAGGCGACCTTCCCTGTCAGTGAAGGCAGCCCGCAGCTGAGCTGCAGCATCGGCGTGGTCGAAGTCAGCGCCGATGCACCCGATGTGAACTGGTTGATGAGCGCTGCCGACAGTGCCTGCTATGCCGCCAAGCAGGCCGGCCGCAACCGCGTGCACTGCTTCAACGAGAACCGCATGGCACTGGAGGAGCGGCGGCAGGAGGCCGAACGCCTGCAGGGTGTCAGCCTGGCGATGGCCGAGAACCGGATGCTGCTGTATGCGCAGCGCATCGCCCGTGTCGGCGATCCGTCCTACCTGCACTACGAAGTGCTGGTGCGCATGCGCGGCACCGACGGCAGCCTGCACCTGCCAGGACAGTTCATGCCCGCGGTGGAGCGCTACGGCATGGCGGTCGCGCTGGACCGGCACGTGCTCGGACTGTTGTTCCGCCACCTGCAGGTCTGCCCGGTGCATGTCCGCCAGCTAGGGCTGTGCAACGTCAATGTATCTGCCCAGTCGATTGCCGAACCGGGTTTCCTCGCCTTCGTCTGCGACCTGCTCGAACGCAACCGTGCGCTGGCATCCAAGTTGTGTTTCGAGATCACCGAAACGGCCGCGATCAGCAACCTCAGCCAGGCCCGTGCGTTCATCGACGCGGTGAAGGCGCGCGGCTGCCGGATGGCGTTGGACGACTTCGGGTCCGGGCTCTCTTCGTTCGGTTATCTGCGCCAGCTGCCGGCCGACATGCTCAAGATCGACGGCGCCTTCGTCCGCGACATGGACACCGACCCGGTCAGCCACGCCACCGTACGCGCGATCAGTGAACTGGGGCGCGAGCTGCAGATGGAGGTGGTGGCCGAATGGGTGGAGACCACGGAGGTGGCCGGGGCACTGACGCGGCTCGGCGTACAGGGCCTGCAGGGCTATGCGATCGAGCGCCCGCAGCCGCTGGAACGGATGACCCTGGCGGATCTGAGGCCGTTCCGGCTGGTGGCCGTGAAGGGACCGCCCAGCGCTGGCTGAACCGCGGGCGCCGACTTTGGTCTACACATGCGCGGCGTGCCCGGCTGCGATAATGCGCGCCAGGGGCGACGCGCAGTGGGCGCGGACGTAAGCAGGAACAGGACGTGGCGTGGGCGGCAGGCAGTGGCGGTATGGAACAGGAGCGGTGCTGGCCGTCCTGATGGTGTGGTTGGCGTTGCCGTGGCCGCTTCAGGCTGCAGAGGCCGTGTCGGGCCGTGACTACCTTCTGGTCGGCGGCGCTACCGACGAGCCGACGCCGCACCGTGCGTGCACGCCGCAGATGCTGTCCGGCGCCCGCCAGCAGGCCGAGGTGCCGGCACCGCCCACGGGCTGGTCGGGGGAGCCGCAGGCACTGGATGTGTTCAACGTCTTTGCCGGTGAAGTGCGCGTCCAGCATGGCGACCGCGAAATCTGCGGCGACATGCATGATGCCCGTACCCGCGATTCGCGTTTCCGTGCAGGTATCGGCATGGTGGCCGTACCGCCGGCGGGCAGCCACGAGCCCTTCCTGGTTTCCTGGCAGACACCGCTGAAAGCACGCTGGGTGCCGACCCTGCGGCTGGGCGCGCCCAGCCCAGTGCAGCAGAACGATACCGCGCGCCTGCTGGTGCGTGCCGCCTGCATCGCGGTGGCGATCGCGCTGGCGCTGTCGGCGCTGATGGCGTTCCTGACCACGCGCGACCGCAGCTTCCTGGTCTACATCGCCTGCACCACCGTGCTGGTGCTGTGGCAGGCCATCCTCGGTGGGCTCAGTGGCTACCCGGAACCCTGGCTGCCGGTGGGGGAGCACGGCGCGAGGTGGCTGCTGTCGTTGACCGCAGCCTCGCAGGCGCTGGTGCTGCCGGCGCTGTGGCGGCTGAACGGAGGCGACCGCGTGCTGCCTCGATCGCGCCCGGCGCAGCTGCTGGTGTTGTGGACCCTGATGGCGTTGGCCGCGCTGGTGCCGTGGCTGCGCTGGGAGCATCTGGCCTGGGTCGCACAGGGCCTGCAGGTGTCCTATCTGTCCGGGTGTGGCCTGGCACTGCTGGTCGGCATATGGGCACGCTGGCGCGGTGATCGTTGGGCGCAGGCGGGTCTGGCTGCGCTGGCACCGATGCTGGCACTGATCATCGCCGACGCCTGTGCTGCGGAGTGGCTGCTGGAGTACCGGGTGGAGGCGCTGCAGCTGGCGGTGACCTGGTTGTTGATGATGGCTGCCTACGCCCTGAACCAGCGGCTTGGCCGCCTGCGCCAGCAGCGTGACGAGCTGCGCCAGCTGGCCGAGACCGATGGCCTGACCGGCCTGCCCAACCGTCGTGCCGGCCTGCAGCAGCTGGCGCGGCATCTGGAGCGTGTCAACCGCGAGGGCGGGCCGCTGGTGATCGGCTTCCTCGACATCGACCTGTTCAAGGACATCAACGACCGGCATGGCCACGCGGTTGGCGACCAGGTGCTGGTGGCCGTCGCGCGGGCCCTGCGCACGGCGGTGCGCAGCCAGGATGAAGTGGTGCGGATGGGCGGCGAGGAGTTCCTGCTGCTGATGCCGGGCATGCCGCGTGAGGCGGCATCGGCGCGGTTGGACCGCCTTCGCCAGCGCATCACCGAGGCCGGCCAGGCGCTGCAGGTAGCGGGGCTGGAGGTGACCGCCAGCATCGGCCTGGCACAGTGGCGGCCGGGCGAGGATGACCTGGCGGCACTGCTGCGGCGGGCCGACCATGCCATGTACGTGGCCAAGCGCGCCGGCCGCAACCGTGTGTTCGACGGTGAAGAGCTCGATCCGCCCGGCCCGGCATGAGGCGCAGCGGTCGGCGATGCCTGATAATAGGGCGATGACCACCCGACTCAACAAACACATCGCCGACACCGGCTTCTGCTCCCGCCGCGAGGCCGATCGCCTGATCGCCGCCCGCCGCGTCACCGTCAACGGCCATCCGGCCGGCACCGGTGCGGTGGTGGGTGAAGAAGACCAGGTGCTGGTCGACGGCCAGCCGCTGCGCGCCCGCGTCGCCCGCAAGCCCGGCACCCGCCGCCACGTCTACATCGCGCTGAACAAGCCGGTCGGCGTCACCTGCACCACCGAAACATCGGTCAAGGGCAACATCGTCGACTTCGTCGGCCATGAACAGCGCATCTTCCCGATCGGCCGCCTGGACAAGGAGTCCGAAGGCCTGATCCTGATGACCAGCAACGGCGACATCGTCAACCAGATCCTGCGCGCCGAGAACGGCCACCAGAAGGAGTACCTGGTGGCGGTGAACAAGCCGGTTACCGATGAGTTCCTGCGTGGCATGGCCCGCGGCGTGCGCATCCACGACCAGATGACCCTGCCGTGCAAGACCTCGCGCATCGCCAAGTTCGGTTTCCGCATCACCCTGCAGCAGGGCCTGAACCGGCAGATCCGGCTGATGGCCGCTGAGTTCGGCTACCGCGTGACCCAGCTGCGCCGTGTGCGCATCGACAACATCAAGATCGGCGCGCTGAAGCCGGGCCAGTGGCGCAACCTGACCGAGCAGGAGCTGCAGGGCCTGTTGCCGAAGCAGCTGGACTGGTAACGCGCGGTAGTGCCGGCCGCCGGCCGGCTGCACCWGGCATCGAATGAGCGCGGGATGCCGGCCWGCGGCCGGCACTACCCGTTGTGCGGATTACGCATCGGCATCGGCTAGACTCCGCGGTGACCTGCCGGAACGTGACGCTGCATGATCAAGCCCGACAAGCCTGCCAATGAAGCCCTTCGGCTTGAGGCGCTGTACCGCTACCGCATCCTGGATTCGGAGCGCGAAAAATCCTTCGACGACCTGGTGGTGATCGCCAAGGCGGTCTGCGGCACCTCGATGGCGGCGGTGACCCTGATCGACGTCGAACGGCAATGGTTCAAGTCGATCCAGGGCATCGATGCGGCGGAGAACCTGCGCAGCGAATCGATGTGCGGCCACGCCATCCTGCAGCCGCAGGAAATCATGGTGGTCGAGGACGCGCTGCAGGACATCCGCTTCCACGACAATCCGGTGGTGACCGGCGATCCGCACATCCGCTTCTATGCCGGTGCGCCGCTGATCAGTTCCGATGGCCTGCCGCTGGGCACGCTGTGCGTGTTCGATGCGCATCCGCAGCACCTGGCCAGCGACAAGGCCGAAGCGCTGGCCGCACTGTCGCGGCAGGTGATGCTGGTGATGGAACTGCGCCGCTTCGCCCTCGACATCCAGAAGCACATGCTGGAGCGGGACGATTACGAGCGCCTGTTGTCGGAATACCAGGACGTGCTGCTGGCGCAGAATGCCGACCTGGCCGCACAGAGCCGTACCGATGCCTTGACTGGGCTGCCCAACCGCCGTGCGATGGCGGCTGCGCTGGAGGAGGCGGTGGCCGGGAACCCGCCGAGTGCGGCCTGCGTGGCGCTGCTGGACATCGACCATTTCAAGCACATCAACGACTTCCAGGGGCACGCCACCGGCGACCGGGTACTGGCCGAACTGGGAGCGCTGCTGCGCTCGCACTTCGCCGGCCGCGGCATGGCCGCGCGCTATGGCGGCGAAGAGTTCGTGGCGGTGATGCCCGGTACCGACCTGCGCACCGCAGAACTGCAATGCGAGTTCCTGCGCCTGGCGGTGGCCGACCTTCCGCTGGGTTTCCCGGTCACGATTAGTATCGGTGTCGCCCAGCACCGCACTGGCGAGAGCGTGGACGAGACCCTGGCACGTGCCGACAAGGCGCTGTACCGGGCCAAGGGCAATGGCCGCAACCGGGTGGAACGGGCGGGCTGAAACACCCCGCCCGGTAGATCCACGCCATGCGTGGATGCTGTTTCCGCTTCAACACCGTCGCGTCGCAATCCCTGCGACCACGACCGGCCAGCATGGCGCATCTGTTCCCGCGGACGCCGACCATGCTGCAGACCCTGGCCATCGCCCACTATCGTTCACTGCATGGGCTGGTGCTGCCGCTGCAGCCGTTGAATGTGGTCACCGGCGACAACGGCAGTGGCAAATCCAGCCTGTACCGCGCGCTGCGCCTGCTGGCGGAGACCGCGCAGGGCGGGGTGGCCGCAGTTCTGGCCCGCGAAGGTGGACTCGGTTCGGCGCTGTGGGCCGGCCCGGAAAAGATCGACCGCCGGGTCACTGCGGGCGACATTCCCCTGCAGGGTGGCCCGCGCCAGGAAGCGGTGGGCCTGAAGCTCGGCTTCGCCACTGACCAGTTCGGCTATGCGATCGATCTGGGCTATCCGCCGCCCAGCCGTTCAGCGTTCGCACTGGACCCGCAGATCAAGGCCGAGGCGATCTGGGCAGGCCCGTTCCTGCGCAGCGCCAACCTGCTGGTTGATCGACGTGGGGCGATGGTGCGGCAACGCCATGCGCGCGGCTGGGATCTTGTGGATGACCGCTTGTCGCTGTTCGACAGCCTGTTCACCCAGGTCGGCGATCCGCAGCGCATGCCGGAAACCATCGCCCTGCGCGAGTACATCCGCCGTTGGCGCTTCTACGATCATTTCCGCAGCGATGCCGATGCGCCGGCGCGGCAGCCGGCGATGGCCACGCGCACGCCGGTGCTGCATCACGACGGCCGCGATCTGGCGGCGGCCTGGGTGACCATCCTCGAGATCGGAGATCCGGTTGCCTTGGCACGCAGCGTGGACGATGCCTTCCCGGGTGCGACGATCGGCTTCGAGGAGCTGGATGGCCGATTGGCCCTGCGCTTCCACCAGCCCGGGCTGCTGCGGCCCTTGTCGATGACCGAGCTGTCCGATGGCACCCTGCGTTTCCTGCTGCTGGCTGCCGCGCTGCACACACCGCGCCCGCCGCCGCTGCTGGTGCTCAACGAGCCGGAGACCAGCCTGCATCCGGACCTGCTGCCGGCGCTGGCGCGGCTGATCGTCGCCGCCAGTGCACGCAGCCAGGTCTGGGTGGTCTCACACGCCAGCCGCCTGATCGCCGCGTTGGAGCAAGCGCCCGGCTGTCATTCGCTGCACCTGCACAAGGAGCAGGGCCGCACGTTGTTGAGTGGGCAGGGGTTGCTGGATGCCCCTGCATGGCACTGGCCGCAGCGCTGAAACGTCGATTCGCGCGGTAGATCCACGCCATGCGTGGATGCACTCAATCGGCGATGTTGCGCGCCTCGGCCGTGCCAAGGATTTCCGGATGCTGCACCGGCTTGCGGCGATTGAGCAGCGGATGCAGGAACACAGCACCGACGATGATCGCCACGCCCAGGTAGAACCATGGCGTGACCTCGTGCTGTTCGCGCAGCAGCACCACCGCCAGCACCACTGCGTAGACAGGTTCCAGGTTGGTCACCAGCTGTACGGTGTAGGCGCTCAGGTGGCGCAGCGCGACCAGGGCCAGGGCGAACGGCAGCAGCGTGCAGAACCCGGCCAGTACCAGCAGCAGGATGCCGTCGTGCAGGTCCGGAACCACCCACAGCGGGCTGGCCAGCGCCGGTAGCAGGTAGGGCATCAGCGGTGCCAGCAGGGTCAGGGTGAGGGTACCTGCACCCAGCTCCAGCGCCGTGACCGTAAGCGGATCGGCGTGGCTGACCATGCGCTTGTTGAGCGAGCCGAACACCGCCACCAGCAGCGCCGAGATCGCGCCGATCAACACACCCAGGCGCATGCCATCGGGCACGCCACCGACCACCAGTGCCACGCCCGGCAGCACGGCCAGGCCGAAGGCCAGTTCACGCAGCTGGAACGGCCGCTTGGCCACCCAGGGTTCGATGATCGAGGTGAACACCGGTGCCAGCGCGATGCAGGTGGCGGCCACCGAGGCGTTGGCCAGCTTCACCGCACCGTAGAAGGTCAACCAGTGCAGGGCGACCAGCGCGCCGATGCCGGCGTAGCCTGCCACCAGGCGCAAGGGCAGGGTGCGCAACCCGCGCCATACCCGCGGCAGCAGGGCCAGCATCGCCGTCACCAGCAGCATGCGCCACCACACCAGCGGCAGCGCGGGCAGTGTGATCAGCTTGCCGAGGATGGCGGTGACGCCCCACAGCAGGACACAGAAGTGGATCTGCCACAGCGCTTTGCGGGTGTCGGGTGTGCTCATCCGCCTATTGTGAGGCAAGGCGAACGTCGCAGCGCTATCCGCGTGAGGAATTGCTGTCCTGGTCAACCTGCCGTTGCAGCGCCATCGCTGCCGCCGGGTTGCGCGCCTTGCCTGCGCCGATGCACAGCAGGTAGACCTCGCGCGGGGTTTCAGGAGCGGGCCCGGCCAGGCAGGGCAGGTCGTCCACCGGCTCGCCGCGCGACCAGCGCCGGGCCCGTTCGGCCCAGCGCTGCTGCACCGATGCCGGCAGGCCCTCGTTCAAACGGGCCTGGCTGCGCTTGATCCGTGCGTAGACGAAGCCGGCGCTGACATCGCCGTGCAGGGGCGCCTCCGCGCTGTCCTCGATCACCAGGGCCACGCCATGCGCGCGCGCAGCGGTAACCAGTGCCGGGCAATGCGCCTCGGCATTGCGGACTTCCAGGGCGTGCTGCAGCGGCACGCCGTCCAGCTGTTTCGGCAGCTGCGCCATCAGCCGCTCCAGCGCTTCGGCGTCGGCCGGATGACGTGGATCGAACTGCCACAGCAGCGGGCCCAGCCGATCGCCGAGTGCGAGTGCGGCCTGCAGGAACGGCGCTGCGGCATCCACCGTGCTGGACAGGTCGCGGCGCTGCACCAGATAACGCGGCGCCTTCAGCGAGAAGCGGAAACCTTCAGGGGTCTGCGCTGCCCATTGCGCGCATTGCACTGCGGTTGGCGTGCGGTAGAAGGTGCCGTTGATCTCGATGCAGCGCAGCGCACGGCTGGCGTGTGCCAGCTCTTCGCGCTGCGGCAGGCCGGCGGGATAGAACACGCCGCCGCGCCATTCGGGAAACACCCAGCCGCCGATGCCGCAGCGGATCTCCGCCCGCGGGGCGGTCGCGGTCACTGGCCGTGGTCCGCGCGCCACGGATCGTAGCTGCCGAACCACCACAGGTAGCCTTCCGGATCGGCGCAGGCATAGCCACGGCCGCCGTAGTCCTGGTCGGCGATGTCGATGACGATGCGTGCCCCGGCCGCCTTGGCCCGGGCGTAGTGCGCGTCGGCATCGGTGACGATCACGCAGGCACTCTGGGTCTGGCGGCCGCCCACCTCGTCCGGCATCGCGGCATGTTGGCTCCAGGCGCTTTCCTTGTTGGCCGAGCCGAGCATGATCATGCCGTTGCCGAAGGTCAGCTGGGCGTGGAACACGGTATCGCCGTCGGCATACACCGCCTGGGCATGGAAGCCGAAGGCGCGCTGCAGCCAGTCGATCGCCGCCTGCGCATCGCGGTAGCGTAGGCAGGGAATGATGGTGGATCCATTGCTCGGTTGGCCGTTCCCGTCCATGACACCCCTCCTATGGCACAGGCCAGCCTGCGCCGATGACCGTTACCATCGCGCGAACCCCTGATGACGGCCTGCACATGGCCGCCACCCCTGTTCGGAGATCGTGCTGGATGAAACCCTGGATTGGAGGAGCCGTGCTGCTGGCATGCACGACCATGGCAAGCGCGGCCACCCCGGCGCAGCTGCAGGACCTGGATGCGACCGTCGAGCGCGTGCGCGCGCAGTTCGACGTGCCCGGCATTGCCGTGGCCGTGGTCAAGGACGGCCAGGTGGTGCTCGAGCGCGGCTGGGGCGTGCGTGAACAGGGCAGGCCGGAGCCGGTCCAGGCCGACACCCTGTTCGCCATTGCGTCCAATACCAAGGCGTTCACCGCAACCTCGCTGAACCTGCTGGCCGAGGACGGCAAGCTGAAGATGGACGACAAGGTGATCGACCACCTGCCGTCGTTCCGCATGTCCGACCCGTTCGTGACCGGCCAGATGACGATCCGTGACCTGCTGTCACACCGCAGCGGCCTGAGCCTGGGCGCCGGTGACCTGCTGTTCTGGCCGACCACGTCCTACAGCAATGCCGAAGTGGTGGAGCGCCTGGGCAAGGTGCCGCTGAAGGGCGGTTTCCGCGAAGGCTATGCCTACGACAACATCCTGTACGCGGTCGCCCAGCAGGTGATCGAGCACGTCTCCGGCATGAGCTACCAGCAGTTCCTGCAGACGCGCATCTTCGACAAGGTCGGCATGGCCGGCACGCGCTACAACGCCGATCACCTGAAGCCCGGTGACAAGGCCGCGGTCGGTCACGCCAAGTACGATTTCAAGGACCTGCGCACCGTTGCGCCGCTGACCTGGTCGAACAACGCCGGCGCCGGTGGCATCTATTCCAGCGCGCATGACATGGCGCGCTGGATGCAGGTGCAGCTGGCCGAGGGCAAGCTGGCCGATGGCACGCCGCTGTTCACCGAAAAGAGCCAGCAGCAGATGTGGCGGATGATCACGCCACAGTCGATTCCGGTGCCGAGCGTGCCGGAGCTGGCACCGGCGCGGGCCAATTTCGCCGGCTATGGCGAGGGCTGGAGCCTGAGCGACTATCGCGGGCAGAAGCTGGTCTGGCATACCGGTGGCTGGCCGGGCATGGTCTCGCGACTGACCCTGGTGCCGGGCGAGAAGCTGGGCGTGGTGGTGCTGACCAACCAAGAGGTGGGCGCGGCGTTCAACGCGATCACCCTGAGCGTGCTTGACGCCTACCTTGGCGGTGAAACGCATGACTGGGTGGACGCCTATGCCAAGGCCGTGGCCAAGGGGCAGGACAAGGCCGACGAGGCCTGGGCCAAGCACCAGAGTGCACGCGACAAGGGCAGCCGGCCATCGCTGGCGCTGGCCGGCTACACCGGCACCTTCCGTGACCGCTGGTATGGCGATATGCAGGTCAGCAACGAGGGCAAGGGCCTGCGCCTGCGCTTTGCGAAGACCGCGCAACTGAGCGGGCGCCTGGAGCACTGGCAGCACGACACCTTCATCGTGCGCTGGGACGACCGTTCGCTCAACGCCGACGCATTCGTGAACTTCAGCCTGGACCCGGATGGCAAGGTGCGCGAGGTGCGCATGCAGCCGATTTCCGACCTGACCGATTTCAGTTTCGATTTCCAGGACCTGCTGTTCACCCCGGTGAAATGACGCCGCCGGGCGTGGCCCGGCGCTGCCGTTTGACGAATCCCATCGGTAGTGCCGGCCGCTGGCCGGCAACCTGATGATCTCCGGAAGCGTCGCGAGGGTGCCGGCCAGCGGCCGGCACTACCGGAACCGCGGTGATCATCGGCTGGCGTACACATCCGGCGTGGGATACTCCGCCGGCCAATGTTGGCGAGGGAATGCGATGTTCCGTTGGTTTGAATCCCTGATCCCGGTGTTCCCGCCCGTGGATGGGCGCATGCCACCGCGCAAGGTGCTGCCGTTCTACCTGCACTACCTGCGCCCGGTGTGGCCGGTGCTGCTGGCCACCCTTATCGCCGGCCTGCTGCTGGCGCTGGTGGAAGTGGCGATGTTCGACTACCTGGGCCGCATCGTCGACATGGTCGCCGAGCAGCCGGGCGCCGACTTCTTCAAGCGCCACGCCAATGAACTGGGCTGGATGCTGTTCATCACAGTCATCGCGCGGCCGATCCTGGTCGGTCTGCACAACCTGCTGGTCAACCAGGCGATCGTGCCCGGCCTGAGCAACCGCTCGCGCTGGCTGATGCACAACTACGTGGTGCGGCAGAGCCTGAGTTTCTTCCAGAACGACTTCGCTGGCAGCGTCGCCAACCGGGTGATGCAGACCGGTACCTCGCTACGCGAGTCGGCGGTGCAGATGGTCGATTCGCTCTGGTACATCGTGGTCTACACCGGTACCGCGCTGTACCTGTTCGCGCAGGCCGACTGGCGGCTGATGGTGCCGCTGATCCTGTGGCTGCTGGCCTATGCGGTGATCCTGGCCTACTTCGTTCCACGCGCGAAGGAACGGGCATGGATCGCTTCCGAGGCACGTTCCAAGGCGATGGGCCGCATCGTCGATGGCTACACCAACATTCCCACGCTGAAGCTGTTCGCCCATGGCGGGCGCGAGCAGGCTTACGTGGCCGAGTCGATCCAGGAACTGGCGGTCAAGCACCGCGCGCAGACCCGTATCACCACCGGCATGGACCTGACCATCGCCATCGTCAACGGCTTCCTGATCGCCGGTACCTGTGGGCTGGCGCTGTGGCTGTGGAATGGCGGGCACATCACCGTCGGCGCGATCACCCTGGCCACCGGCCTGGTGATCCGCATCCACAACATGTCCGGCTGGATCATGTGGACCATCAACGGCATCTTCGAGGACATCGGCACGGTGCAGGACGGCATCACCACCATCGCCCAGCCGCTGACCGTGCAGGATCGCGAGGATGCGGTGCCGCTGCAGGTGACGCGTGGCGGCGTGCACTTCCAGGACATCCATTTCCATTACGGCAAGAAGGGCGGTGTGATCGCTGGCCTGGACCTGGTGGTCAAGCCCGGCGAAAAGATCGGCCTGGTCGGTCCGTCCGGCGCCGGCAAGTCGACCCTGGTCAACATCCTGCTGCGCCTGTACGACCTGGAAAGCGGTCGCATCCTGATCGATGGGCAAGACATTGCCCATGTCACCCAGGAAAGCCTGCGCCAGCAGATCGGCGTGGTCACCCAGGACACCTCGCTGCTGCACCGTTCGATCCGCGACAACCTGCTGTACGGCCGCCCGGATGCCACCGATGAGCAGCTGCATGCGGCCGTGGCCAAGGCACGCGCGGCCGCTTTCATCGATACGCTGGTGGACGGGCAGGGGCGTCGTGGCTACGACGCGCATGTCGGCGAGCGCGGCGTGAAGCTGTCCGGTGGCCAGCGCCAGCGTATCGCCATTGCCCGCGTGCTGCTGAAGGACGCACCGATCCTGGTGCTGGACGAAGCGACCTCCGCGCTGGATTCGGAGGTGGAAGCGGCGATCCAGGACAGTCTGGACGAACTGATGGGCGGCAAGACGGTGATCGCGATCGCGCACCGGCTGTCGACCATCGCGCGCATGGACCGGCTGGTGGTGATGGACCAGGGGCGCATCGTCGAGACCGGCAGCCATGCTGAATTGATCGCCGCCGGTGGCCTGTACGCGCGATTGTGGGCGCGGCAGACCGGTGGGTTTGTTGCCGCCGATCAGTAGATCCACGCCATGCGTGGATGCATCCCTTGGGGTCGGATCCCTTTCCGCAGGAAAGGGCTCTGACCCCAGTGTGTTTCCGGAGACCCGCATGATCCACCCGCTACGCCCTTTGCTGCTTGCGCTTGCCCTGGTCAGTTCAGCCGCGGCAGCCGCGCCAGTCCCCGTGCACGGCGACACGCTCGAGCAGGTCATCCTGCTCAGCCGCCACAACCTGCGCGCGCCGGTGGTGGCCTCCGGCGCGCTCGCCAATGCGACACCCGAGACCTGGCCGCGCTGGGAGGTGGCACCGGGCGAGCTGACCACCAAGGGCGGCGTGCTGGAGGTCTACATGGGCCGCTACATCGGCCAATGGCTGCGGCAGGCACAGTTGCTGCCGGCAACGGGCTGCCCGCAGCCGAGCGACTTCCACGCGCACGCCAACAGCCTGCAGCGTACCCAGGCGACCGCACAGTTCTTCGTTGCAGGTGCCTTCCCAGGCTGCCATGTTGCGGTGGAACAGCGCCGCCCGCTGGGCACGATGGATCCGTTGTTCGACCCGGTGATCCACAACAGAGACACGCTCTTCCGCGAGCGCGCGCTGTCGGCAATGCAGCAAGCGCTGGCTGCATCGCAACTGACGCCAGCACTGGCGGTGGTGGCGGCGGTCACCCGCTACCCGGAGTCGGCGGCGTGTACCGGCCGCGGCGACTGCCATCTGATGCTGGCCGACACCACCCTCAGTGCGGAGCCGGGCAGCGAGCCTCGCGCTTCGGGTTCACTGGCGCTGGCCAGCGGGGTGGTGGATGCGCTGCTGATGGAGCACTACCAGGGAAGTGGCATCCCGCGCGAAGGCTGGGGCCGGTTGACCACCGAGGCGCAGTGGCAGGCGCTGGCGCAGATCCGCAACCGCTACCAGGACATCCTGTTCGGCACCCCCGAGGTCGCCCGTGACGTGGCCGCGCCGCTGCTGGCACGGGTGGACGCGCTGTTCAAGGATCCGGCGTCACCGAAGGTGACGCTGCTGGTCGGCCACGACTCCAACATCGGCTCCGTGCTGGCTGCGTTGGGAATCGCTGACTACACGTTGCCAGGCCAGTACGAGAAGACGCCGATCGGTGGCCTGCTGCAGTTCGAGCGCTGGCGCGGGCGCAGCGGGGAAGCGCGCTACCGGCTGGTGTATGTCTACCCCACCGGCGAGCAGTTGCGCGGTGCGGTTGCGTTGACCGACGCTCAGCCGCCGGGTCGGGTGAAGCTGACCCTGCCGGGATGCGGGCAGGACGGATGCAGTGACGTGCAGTTCGATCACCTGCTGCATCGCGCAGTGAAGTGAGTGCCATCCACGCATGGCGTGGATCTACTGGCAAACCGTGAACATCCATGCCACGCGTAGATGGGGTGCCGTAGATCCACGCCATGCGTGGATGGGCCCATCCGGAGATGCGGAACAAGAAAAACGGCCCGGGTCTCCCCGGGCCGTTGCGCTTCCAGCTTACGCCACCCCGATCATTCGATCGGCTGGTCCAGCATCAGCTGGCGGGCGAAGCGCACCGGCGGTGCGCCGTAGGACAGCACCTGGTCGTGGTACGCCTTCAGGTTGAACTTGTCGCCCAGTTTCTCCTGCACCGCCTTGCGGGTGTCGAAGTGTTCCTGCGCACCGACGAAGTAGGTCGGCAGCTGCGCCGAGGTCAGCTGCGCGCGCACCCACTTGCCGGCGGCTTCGCTTTCCTGCTGGAACGCGTCGTGGGTCATCAGGTGCATCGCCTTCTCGCGATCCCAGTTGTCCACGTGCACGCCCTGGTCGAGGATCGCGTTGGAGATCGTGCGCAGGTAGAACTTCAGCTGCACCAGGTGGAACAGCGGGTCGTTGTTGAGGTAGCCCTGCTCCTGCATCATGCGCTCGGTGTAGACCGCCCAGCCTTCGGCGAACAGGCCCGAACGCAGCACCGCACGCAGGGTGGAGGGGAACTTGGCCGAGTGCCAGCCTTCCAGGTAGTGGCCCGGGGTGCCTTCGTGGATGCTCAGCAGGTGGATCATGCGCGAGTTGTACTCACGCAGGAACGACTCGACCTGCTTGTCGTTCCAGTCGTCCGGAATCGGCGACACGGCGTAGAAGGTCTTCAGGTTCTTGTCCAGCGGGCCCGGCGAATCGCAGTAGGCCACGGCCACGCCACGCTGGAATTCCGGCATCAGGATGATGTCCACCGGCGCGTCGGGCAGGGTCACCAGGTCGTGCTCGCGCACGAAGGCGGTGGACTGCTCCAGCGCGGCCTTGGCATCGTCCACCACCTTGTCGCGTGCCGGCTTGTCGGCGTAGGCCAGTTCCAGCGCGGCCTCGATCGCCTTCTGCTGCTGCTCGTCGGTCGGCTGGGCCGGCATCTCCGGCGCACCCGGCTTGTCCTTCAGCACCGTCTGCGCGATGCCGTACATGTCCTCGCGCACGCGCTTGAGTTCGGCACGTGCGCGCTCACCGATCTCCTGGCGCGACAGCGAGGAGCTCAGCGCGAACTTCAGCTTCTGGTCGTACTTTTCCGCACCGATGCGGAAATCACCCTTGGCGTTCGGCACCAGGGTCTTGTCCAGCCAGGTCTGCTGCTCGTCGACTGCTTTCTTCAGACCGTCGATGGCAGCCTGCAGGCGCTGCTGGTCGGCCTGCGGCAGTTCACCGATGTGCGGGGTGATGAAGGTATCGACGATGCTGAGGATGCCCTTGTTCTGCTTGGCCACGGTCTCGGCATGGATCTTCGGCACGCGCGCCGGATCCAGGTTCTCGCGGGCCTGGGCGAAGATCGCCGGCAGCTTCTCCATGCGCGCGGTGGCCGACTTCAGGCGCTCCGGCAGCGGTGCGAATTCACGCGCCATCAGGCCGTAGATCGCGCTGCCGGCGATGCCGTTGTACAGCTGCGGGTCCCACTTGCCGGACTGCAGCACCTCGGCGTTCCAGATTTCCGACTGCAGCTGGTTGCGCAGGATCGCTGCGTCCACCTGGTTCTCGCGGCCCAGCTTGGCCACCTCGATCTTGTCCAGCTCGCCCAGCAATGCCTTGTAGGCGGCCACGGTCTTCTGCTGGCCGGCGGCGCTCAGGTCGTCCAGTTCGCTGTCGTAGCGGTGGTCACCGATCTGGGTGGCGCTGACCGGCGAAAGCTGCATCCAGGTGTCCAGGGCGCGCTTGGACAGATCGGCGAAGGCAGCATCGACCGCTGCGTCACCGGCCTGCTGGCTGGCGGCCGGGGTGGAAGCGTTGGTCGGGGCGTCGGCCGGCTGGCAACCGGCCAGGGCGGCGACCAGGGCGAGGGCAAGGAGATGCGGGCGCATCGGCGTTCCTGTACAGGGTCAAACCCCGAGCATAGGGCCCCGGGGCTGCTTTGTCCCCGTGCCATAGGATTACCATGGGCGCAGACACGGACCCTCCAGCGGAGCACAGGACATGGAATACCAGGGAAGCTGCCATTGCGGCAGGATCGCATTCACCGTACAGGCCGGGGCGCCGATCAGCGATGTCATCGACTGCAACTGCTCGATGTGCCGCCGCCGCGGCAGCCTGCTGTGGTTCGCCCCGCGCGAAGCGTTCCAGCTGAGCACCGATCCGGCGGACGTGGCCACCTACCACTTCAACAAGGCCCACATCGACCACCACCACTGCCGCGAATGCGGCATCGCGCCCTACAGCGAGGCGGTGGATCCGCGCAGCGGTACGCCGATGGTGGCGGTGAACGTGCGCTGCGTGCCTGCAATGGACCTGGCCACGTTGGCGGTGGTTTCCTACGACGGAGCCGCACTGTGAGGCCGGTGCGCGCATGGATGCGCAGGGTGGCGATGCCGGTGCTGCTTCTGGCGCTGGCAGCGTGCGGACAGCATGGCGACGCCGCGGCCGATGCCGGAGGCGGTGCCGAAGCCGCGGTCGCTTCGCCGGAAGGTGCGTTCCTGGCCTACGAGCATGACGTGCAGATCCAGCTGGACGCTGCGCAGATCGCACCACGCATCCAGCAGGTGGCGCAGGCCTGCCAAAGCGCGAAGTTCGGGGATTGTGCGGTGCTGCAGGTTGATCAGCGCAGTGGCGAGCAGCCCAGCGGCGAGGTCAAGGTCCGCATTGCACCGAAGGGCACCGAGCCGCTGATCACGATGGCGGGTGAAGGCGGCAAGCTGCAATCGCGCAGCACGCGCGCCGAAGACCTCGCACAGCAGGTGGCGGACACGGCCTTGACCAAGGCGCGGCTGGAGAAGGAACACGCGCGGCTGCTGTCCTACCAGGATCGCAAGGATCTCAAGATCGAAGACCTGATGGCGATCACCACGCGCCTGTCGGAGATCGAGGCGGGCGTCGAGCAGGCCAACAAGGATTCAGCGCAGCAGCGCCGACGCATTGATACCCAGCTGGTGACGATGCACTTCGGCACCACCTCGGGGCAGCGCAGCCGCAGCGAGATCGGCGAAGCACTGAGCGAATCGGGCAGCATTCTCAGCACCAGTGTCGCGTTCCTGATCCGTGCGGCGGCCGCATTGCTGCCGGTCGCGGTACTGGCGTTGACTGCAGGATGGGGTGTGCGGGCGTGGTGGCGCCGCCGCCGTCGCAAGGCCTGATCGAACGATGCGCCGGCCGGTCGTCGACCGGCGCTACCGGACAGGTGGAAGGCAGCGCCGGGCCATGCCCGGCGAAGCTCACCCCTCGTCGGTCTCGTACTCGATGAACACATCGAGTTCCAGTGCCAGTTCCTGCACCGCATCGCGTACCTTCTGCGCGGTGCTTTCGTTGCCGACTTCCACTTCCAGTTCGTGGATGCCCGGACCGATGTCATCGGACAGTCCGGCCGAACTGGAGTCGTCGTCGTCCATGTGCGGCATCAGGTCGTCGGTTTCCTCGACATGCTCGATGCCCTCCAGGCCGAGCAGCAGATCGCTGATGGCGCGGGCGTCGTCTTCGGTTCCGGTGATGCGCAGTCGCAGCAGGCTCATGTCAGGGGCACGTGGAAGGGTTCGACTGCAGCCTAGCCAGCACGAAGCAAAGAGCGGGTGAGGGCGCAGTCAGCCGCGCGTGGCCGGGCGCCCCAACAGACTGCCCGGCAGCGCGGGAATCGGTGTGCGCTCGTCCTGCGCCTGCTCCAGCAGCCAGTCGATGAACAGGCGTGCCGCAGGGCTCGGCGGCTGCCCTTCGGCATGCACCACGTAGTAGGCGTAACGGGCCTTCAGCGCAGGGCCGGGCAGGCGCACCACTTCATAGCGCTGCAGGTAGGGCTGGGCGACGTGGGTGCGTGCCAGCACCGCGCCCATGCCATACACCGCCGCGCGCATCGCATCGGTACTGTCGGCAAAGGTGTGCATCGGTGGCAGCGGTGAGGGCGGGCGCACGCCGGCATGGCGGAACCAGTCGCGCCACCCCTGCGGCGACAGGTCGGTCAGCAGCGGCAGCTCGGCGATGCGCGCCGGGTCGTCCAGGGTTTCGACGCCGGCCAGTGCGGGTGAGGCCACCGGGAACAGATAGTCGTCCATCAGATGCTGCGCGTGCAGGCCGGGCCACTGGCCCAGTCCGTAACGGATGCCGACCTCCGGACCGTTATCGTCGTAGCGGTCAAGACCGCTGCCGGTATGCAGCTCGATGCGGATGTGCGGATGGGCCTGGGTGAAGCGTGGCAGTCGCGGCAGCAGCCAGCAGTAGGAAAGCGAGCGCAGCGTGGTGATCCGCAACGGCACGCTGTCCGCATCCGGCTGCAGGTGATGGGCGACGGCCGCGACATCGGAGAAGGCGGCGCTGGCGGCGTCGGCCAGCTGCCGGCCCTCGGCAGTCAGACGCACGCCGCGGGCGTGGCGCAGGAACAGCCGGGTTTCCAGCACCTCTTCCAGCCGGCGCACATGGTGGCTGACCGCGCTGGCGGTCAGGTGCAGTTCCTGCGCGGCCTGGGCGAAATTCTGGTGACGCGCGGCAACCGCGAACACGGCCAGCGCGGGGAGCAGGGAAGGGCGTAGCTGCATGTTGAGCCTCAAACCATATTTGTGGCTGGCAGCGATACTACGCGCTTGTGCGGCGGGCGTCTGCGCCCGATCCTGTCTGCCTTGGCGAGGAACAGACGATGGACGGAGGCAGGGCATGAATGCGGTCCCACAGGCGGCCGAGCGCGACTGGCGCACACCGCTGGAGTTGACTCTGTTGGGCGCCATCTGGGGCTGCTCGTTCCTGTTCATGCGCGTGGCGGTGCCGTCGTTCGGCCCGTTCGCGCTGGTCGAGGTGCGGCTGGTGCTGGGCGCGCTGGTGCTGCTGCCGTTCCTGTGGCGCGCGCGGGCGCAGTTCCCGCCGCGGCGCTGGCTGTGGCTGGCGCCGATCGGCCTGATCAACTCGGCGCTGCCGTTCGTGCTGTTTGCCTATGCCGCCGAGCAGGCGCCGGCCGCGATCGGTGCGATCTGCAATGCGATGACCGTGCTGTTCGCCGCGCTGATCGCCTTCCTGTTCTTCGGCGAGAAGATCGGCATGCGTCGTGCCGGCGCACTGCTGGTCGGCTTCGCTGGCGTGGTGGTGCTGGCCACGGCCAAGGTTTCCGGCCTGAGCATCGGTACCGCGGTGATCGCAGGCGCTGCAGCGTCGTTGCTGTATGGCCTGGGAGTGAACCTGGTGAAGCGGCACATGACCGGCCTGCCGTCGGCGGCGGCTGCGGCAGCCACGCTGTCGTGTGCCTCGCTTTGGATGCTGCCGATGGCGGTCAGCCACTGGCCTCAGGCGGCGATTCCGCTGAAGGCCTGGGGCGCGGCGATCGCCTTGGGCGTAGCCTGCACCGGGCTGGCGTTCCTGATGTTCTATCGCCTGATCGGGCGTATCGGCCCGTCGCGCGCGTCGACGGTGACCTACCTGATTCCGCTGTTCGGCGCGGCGTTTGCGTGGTTGTTCCTGGGTGAGGCGGTGACGGTGCAGATGCTGATTGCCGGTGTGCTGATTCTGGGTAGCGTGGCGGTGAGTCAGAAGGGCTGAGGAATTGGCGTTTTGCGCGTTGCGCGTGCTGAAGGTGCTTCACTGTTCATGGGCGTTACTTTTCTTTGTACGCAAAGAAAAGTAACCAAAAGAAACGTTCCGCCGGCCGCGAGCCGGTGCTGCGCACCGGTGCCCTGCGCTCCTCGGCCCGTCGAGGGACGGCGCGGGAACTCGCTGCGCTCAGACACCCGCGCCTCTTCGCCCTCGCCGGACCTGCGGTGCTCGGCTCGCTCAAGGCGGATCCAAGATCAAAGGCAGAAGCGGTCGCTTCGCTCGCCGGGCCCGGCCCGGCCCGGCACTACCATGCATCGTCGTGCAGCTGTGGCTCTTGACCTTGGGTCCGCCTTGAGTGAGCCGAGCATCGCAGGGGAATCAGGGGCGAAGAGGTGCCGATGTCCTGTAGAGCCGACTGCTAGTCGGCTGACTTCCTCGCACCGTCCCCTGATTCACCGAGAAGCGCAGGGGACCGACGTGCGAAGCACGGCGGCTCGCGACCTGGCGGCGCGTTTCTTTTGGTTACTTTTCTTTTCGCGCGAAAAGAAAAGTGACGCCCCTGAACAGTGAAGCGCCTTCAGCACGCGTAACGTGCGGAAACCATCACCGCACCGGCACCGGAACATTGCACAGATCGATATGCCCCGCCGGGCGCTTGTAGAAATCGTCCACGCGATTGCGACGCGCCTCCACCGTATCGGCGAAGGTCTTCGAATCGGTACGCAGCACCTGGATCGGCGTGCGCTCGGCCACCGGCACGTCGCTGGCACGGCGGATCGACACGATCGGCGTACGCAGCTTCGGGTCGGTGTAGAAGCCCATCGGCGCCGGCCCACGCGGGATCGCGCTGAGCAGTTCCATGCCCTTCAGCACGCGACCAACCAGGGTGATGTTGCGGTCCAGCTGGCGCGGCGACTGACCGGTCACCACATAGAGTTCGGCGCCGATGCTGCTGTCTTCCTCGTTGCTGCGGCCAGCACCGAGCATGCCGTAGCAATGCGCCAGCCAGGCCTTGCCGGCCTGCGGGTCCTGGCCGACCGGGAAACCGTCGACGAATCCGGTCTGCGCCGCCCAGCCATCGCGGTCCGGCAGCACGCTCACCTTCAGTCCGGTGCTGGCACGTTCGAACTCGGCCGGCAGCTTGCGCTCGGCGCTGCCGAACGGCTTGGCCTTGGCCGCGTCATCGGCGTCGGCATCGCCGAACTGCACCACGAAGTTGTCCTGTGAGCGGTAGATGCTGGTGCCGTCCCAGAAGTGCTCGTGGGCGAAGGTCTGGATATTGCCGACATGGCGCGGAGCGAACTGCGGTGCCAGCTCGATGATCACCCGCCCGGCCGGCAGGTCCATGTAAAGCAGGTTGGCCGGGTCCGGGGTGCGCCAGTCGCTGGCCGCTGACGCATCGAGGATCTGCTGCGGGCTGCGGTAGGGCGTGGCCGCGCCGGCCAGGACGGGCAGCAGGCAGGACAGGGCGAGGGCGGTCAGGGCAAGGCGACGACGGTGCGGCATGGGAACCCCGGAACATGAACGAGGCTTCGATTCTGCGTGAGCGGCCCGGCCACGCCAACCGGCACGATGACTAACGACACATTCGCTATACCGAACTTCGCACTACTGTGGACTTCAACGTAGTGGAGGGCCGGTCATGTCCGAGGACGATGTCCAGCTGAAGAAGTTCCAGAAGGAGCTCAGCGCCGGGACGGTGTCGCTGGCCCTGCTGGCGGTGCTGGCCCGGGCCGGCGAGCCGCTGTACGGGTATCTGATCGCCAAGGAGCTGGAGCGGGTGGGCGAGGGCGTGCTGAGCGGCAAGCAGAGCGCGCTTTACCCGGTGCTGCGCAACCTGGAGGGCGCCGGCCTGCTGGAAAGCCACGTGGAGCCGTCCAGCAGCGGCCCGCCGCGGCGCTACTACCGCATCAATGAACGTGGCCGTGAAGTGCTGGCGCAGTGGCGCCAGGCCTGGCAGGCCACCCGCGATTCCGTCGATTCCGTGTTGGAGGGGGTACCACAATGAACGACCCGAGCCTGGCAGGCCGAGCCCTGCCGACCACCATCCCGCAGTATCTGGCGCAACTGCGCGCGGCGCTGGAAGGCGCCGACCCGGCGATGGTGCAGGACGCGCTGTACGACGCCGAGGAATACCTGCGCTCGGAACTGGCGGCGCAGCCGGGCCGCAGCGAGGCCGAGGTGATCGCCGACGTTGCCGGCAGCTACGGCGCGCCGGACGAAGTGGCCGAGATCTACCGCGAGACCGAAGTGACGGTAAACCGCGCGCTGCGTACGCCGCGTGCGGATACCGCGCCGGTGCTGCGTGCGGCGGCCGAAGCCAGTGGTGTCGAGCCGGCCGCGCCGCCACCGGCGCCGGTACAGCGCTCGCTGCTGGCCCGCTTTTTCGGCGTGGTGGCTGATCCGCACACCTATGGCGCGCTGTTCTACATGCTGCTGTCGCTGGCCACCGGCATCTTCTTCTTCACCTGGGTGGTGACCGGCCTGTCGCTGTCGCTGGGCCTGCTGATCCTGATCATCGGCATCCCGCTGACCGTGCTGTTCTTCGGCTCGGTGCGCGGGCTGGCGTTGCTGGAAGGGCGGCTGGTGGAAGCGCTGCTGGGCGAGCGCATGCCGCGGCGTCCGCGTTACACCGACCGCAGCCGCACATGGCTGCAGCGCATCGGCGACATGTTCATCGACGGCCGCACCTGGCTGACGCTGCTTTACTTCGTGCTGATGCTGCCGTTGGGCGTCATCTACTTCACCATCGCGGTGACGCTGCTGTCGCTGTCGCTGGGCCTGATCTGGGCGCCGGTCGCGGCGATCTTCAGCGGCGAGATTCCGGGCGTGTACGTCGATGGCGTGAATGTACTGCCGATGGCGGCCTCGCCGCTGGTGGCGATCGCGGTCGCCGCGGCGGGAGCGCTTCTGCTGCTGCTGACGATGCACCTGGCACGCGGCATCGGCAAGCTGCACGGGCTGATCGCCAAGAACCTGCTGGTGCGGTTGTAAGTGGTCAGGGGTCGGATCCCTTTTCGCAGAACAGGGCTCTGACCCCGGATCCGATCGTGCTGGGGTCAGAGCCCTTTCCGTTGGAAAGGGATCCGACCCCGGGTCGGGCGGGGCATTACCCCGCCTTGCGGCGCAGCGGAGTGACGTTGCTCTTCTTCTTCGTGGCCTTCGCCGCCGGTGCTTCGGCATGCGCGGCGAAGAAGTCGCGCACCTTCGGATACACCACTTCGCGCCAGCGACGGCCGCTGAAGATGCCGTAGTGGCCGGCACCTTCGACGATGAAATGCTCGCGGCGATCAGCGTCGATGCCGGTGCACAGTGCCTGCGCGGCTTCGGTCTGGCCAAGGCCGGCGATGTCGTCCAGTTCGCCTTCGATGCTCAGCAGCGCGGTATCGCGGATGGCCGACGGATCGACCTTCTCGCCGTTGACCACCCACTCGCCGCGCGGCAGCAGGAAGTCCTGGAACACCACGGAAATCGTGTCCAGGTAGTACTTGGCCGGCATGTCCAGCACCGCGTTGTACTCGTCGTAGAAACGACGGTGCGCGTCGGCGTCTTCCAGGTCGCCCTTGACCAGGTCGGTGTAGAAATCCCAGTGCGAGCTGAAGTGGCGGCTGGGGTTCATCGACAGGAAGCCGGCGTGCTGCAGGAAGCCCGGGTACACGCGGCGACCGGCGCCGGGATAGCTGGCCGGCACGGTGTGGATGACGTTGTTCTCGAACCACGACAGCGGGTTCTGCGTGGCCAGGTTGTTCACCGCGGTGGGGCTGCAGCGTGCGTCGATCGGGCCGCCCATCATCACCAGCGTGCGCGGGGTCGGCTCGCCTCGGCTGGCCATCAGCGAAACCGCCGCCAGCACCGGTACGGTCGGCTGGCACACGCTCACCACGTGCAGGCGCTCGACGCCGAGGTGGCGGATGAATTCCTGGATGTAGGCGATGTAGTCGTCCAGGCCGAACTCGCCTTCGCTGGCCGGCACCATGCGCGCATCCACCCAGTCGGTAACGTACACGCGGTGGTCGCGCAGCAGCGTGCGCACGGTATCGCGCAGCAGCGTGGCGTGGTGGCCGGACAGCGGCGCCACCACCAGCACGAACGGCTGGTTGAGCATGGTGTGCAGCTGGTCGGCTTCATTGCTGTGGCGCTTGAAGCGCAGCAGCTTGCAGAACGGCTTGCTCACTTCCTCGTGCACGACGATCGGCACGCGCTCGCCATCGACGTCGATTTCGTTGATGCCCCACTCGGGCTTCTCGTAATCCTTGCCGATGCGATGGAAGAGCTCATTGACCGCCGCCAGGCGATCAGCGCCCGGCATCTGCGACCACCAGTGGCCCTGGTTGGCGAAGAATTTGGCGTTGGCCTGGGCCTGGTGCACCCAGGGGGCGAGCAGGTTGCGGGTCAGTTCGTGCAGTTGATAGAGCATGACGACCGAATATGTATGGTCATATGTTGCCGCGCAGCATATCCCATCCGGGTGTCCCGCAGGTTAAGTCGGCTGAAAATAATGAATCCGGATTCACATCCGTTCCAGCGCAGCCGCATCGCCTGCCAGGGCGGGGCCGAGCCAGCAGTGCGACCCTACCGGCTGCAGGCCGTGCCGGGCCAGCGTCCGGCGGTACCAGCGCGCCGGGCGGGCCTGGAAACCCTCGTGGTCGCCCTCGAACGCGTCCTCGGCGGCGAAGGTCTCCAGGAAGGCCACGCCGCCGGTCAGTTCCGCCACGCCGGCCAGGCCGGCACGCAGTTCGCGGTCGGGCACGTAGTGCATCACGTCCGAACACACCAGCAGATCGACCGGGGCGCAGGGCCGCAGCCAGGCGAAGTCGCCGAAGCTGGCCAGGTGCAGGTTGCGGGTGCGGCCGTAGCGGCGCACAGCGTACTCGCTGCTGTCGAAGCCGAGGTATTCGACCTTCGGACGCAGCTTCAGCAGCGGCGCGCGCCAGGCGCCTTCGCCGCAGCCGATGTCCAGCACGCTGCGGATCGGTCGTTCCAGGTAGTACTCGGCGCTGGCAACGGCCAGGGCGACCTTGCGCGCCAGGCGGGCGCTGCCGCCGATGTCGGCGCGGCGGTACCAGCGCTGGAAGTAGGCGGCGTCGTAGGTCTTGTCCATGGGGCGGTGCACGGTCGGGGAAAACGGCGCCTATCGTACGGTGTTGCGACGCGCCATGCGTCGATGTGTCGCGGCATGCGTGCCTGCAGTGGCTTTGCCACGGCATGCGAGAATAGCCGCCAACCTACGCCAGCCGCCGGAGCGAGCGCATGCAGAGCTACTACTGGGTGAAGACCTTCCACATCGTGTTCGTGGTGGCCTGGATGGCGACGGTGTTCTACCTGCCGCGCATCCTGGTGAATCTGGCCGAGACGGCGGGGCAACCAGCAGTGACCGAGCGCCTGCAGCTGATGGGCCTGCGCCTGTACCGTTTCGGCCATTCGATGTTCGGGCTGGCCTTCCTGCTGGGCCTGGTGCTCTGGCTGGGATACAAGGTCATTCCGGATTTCCCGACCATGGTCGCGCCCGGTGGCGCCGGTTGGCTGCACGCCAAGCTGGGGCTGGTGGTGGTGCTGCTGGTGTATTTCATCTGGATCGGGCGGCTGCTGAAGGGCGTGGCCAAGGGCCGCGCACTGCCGTCGTCGCGCGCGCTGCGCTGGATCAACGAGATCCCGCTGCTGGCGTTCATCCCGATCGTGTGGCTGGTGCTGGCAAAGCCGTTCTGAGATCCCGGGCGTTCGAACATGTCACTTTCTTGCTCGTGCAAGAAAGTAACCAAAGAACACGCCGCCGAACGCGAGCCGGTGCTGCGCACCGGTTCCCTGTGCTTCTCGGTGAATCAGGGGACGGCGCCGAACTCGCTGCGCTCAGACACCGGCGCCTCTTCGCCCCTGATTCCCCTGCGATGCTCGGCTCGCTCATGGCGGGCCCGAACATCAACGGCCGCAGCTGCACCCAGTGAATTCACGCTATGCGTAGATGCTGTGCGAGGTACAGACAAAAAAGCCGGGCATCTGCCCGGCTTTTTCTTTGTCCGACGTCAGGTAGCGATTACGCTGCTTCGTACGTGCCGTAGCTGCGCAGGCGGGTGTAGCGCTGCTCCAGCAGCTGCTCGGTGGACAGCTTGTCCAGCGCGTCCAGCTCGTTCAGCAGCACGGCCTTCAGGCGCTTGGCCATCTGCGTCGGGTTGCGGTGGGCGCCACCGGTGGGCTCGCGCACGACCTTGTCGACCAGGCCCAGGCTCTTCAGGCGCGGGGCGGTCAGGCCCAGCTGCTCGGCGGCATCCTTGGCCTTGCCGGCATCCTTCCACAGGATCGAGGCGCAGCCTTCCGGGGTGATGGTCGAGTACACCGAGTACTCCAGCATTACGGTGCGGTCGCCTACGCCCAGCGCCAGCGCGCCGCCGGAGCCGCCTTCACCGATCACGGTGCAGATGATCGGCACCTTCAGTTCGGCCATCTCGATCAGGTTGCGTGCGATCGCTTCGGACTGGCCGCGCGATTCGGCGTCGATGCCCGGCCAGGCGCCGGCGGTGTCGATCAGGGTCAGCACCGGCAGGCCGAAGCGCTCGGCCATCTTCATCAGGCGCAGGGCCTTGCGGTAGCCCTCCGGCTTGGGCATGCCGAAGTTGCGCTTGATCTTTTCCTTGGTGTCGCGGCCCTTCTGGTGGCCGATCACCATCACCGAACGGCCATTGATGCGGGCCAGGCCGCCCATGATGGCCTTGTCGTCGGCGAAGGCACGGTCACCGGCCAGTTCCTGGAACTCATCGCAGATGATGCGCAGGTAGTCGGCGGTGTACGGCCGCGACGGGTGGCGGGCCAGCTGCAGCACCTGCCACGAGGTCAGGTTGCGGAAGATCTGCGCGGTGCGCATGCGCAGCTTGTCCTGCAGCGCGTGCACTTCCGCCTCGACATTGACCGCCGGCCCGGCACTGGCGTTGCGCAGTTCCTGGATCTTGGCTTCCAGGTCGGCGATGGGTTGCTCGAAGTCGAGGTAGTTCGGATTCATCGGAAGCCGTCGTGTAAAGAAGAGGGGAATTCTAGCCGAATGCGTGCAAACCACCCGTACGCCCTCGTCTGGAAGGCGACGGTAGCGCAGCCGGGCAGGGCGCGCCAGTCAGCTCAGGGCACCACCAGGGCGCTGCGGCCCATCAGCTGGCTGCGCTGGGAGACGAAGTCGTTGTAGGCCTCGTTGGCGTCCCGGCCCAGCCCGCTGCCCAGCGTGGCGGTGGCCGAGGTGAAGGCCATCTGTGCGGCGAAGTCCTGCTTGCGCAGGGCCTTCTGTTCATCGGCGGTGGTGGCCTTCAGCCAGCGCGCATAGACCTCGCGCAGCGGCGCGGCGTGGGTCTCGAAGGCCGGGACCAGCACCGGCAGGCTGGCCGGGGCCGGTTCCAGGCGGTATGCCGGGGCCACGTAGCCGGCCGGCTGCTCGCGCTTGAACGCACCCGGCTCGCCCATGCCTTCTTCGACGTAGGCGATGAAGTCCGGCGCGGTGAACACCTTGGCCACGATCTGGCCGCCGCTGGAATCGACGTGGGCCACCACCTTCTCCTTCGGGAAGGGCTCGCGCACGCCGTAGGTCCAGGTCTTGTCGATGAACAGTTCGTGGTGCTTCTCGAACGGGCCTTCGAAGTCGACGCCACCCAGCTCGATGCCGGCCTTGCCGGTGCCGAAGTTCTTCAGCTTGCTCTCGTCGGTGACGTAGATCTCGCGGGCGACCACGTACTCGCTCAGGGTCGGGTTGATCAGTCCGCCGCGGCCATCGACGTAGACGATGAAGCGCACATCGCCCAGTTTGTCGGTGTGCAGGCGGTGCTCACCGACGGCGAGCGAGATCGGGCGCGAACCCTGTGCGGCCACCGGCAGGTCCTTGCCATCGATGCTCAGCGCCAGCGGCATGTCGGTCGGGTTGTCGATCTGGAACTCGATCTTCGACGGCGAGCAGGCGGCCAGGGCCAGAGCGGCAGCGAACGGGAACAGCAGGGTCTTCATCGGCAATCGTCCTTGATACTTGGAACGGGGAAACAGGGGAGGCAGGAAAACCAGAGAGCCAGCCTCAGCTGGCCCACGGCGGGCTGTAGCGCACTTTCAGCGTGCGCACGGCCGGGTCGGCGCGCAGCGCCTCCATCAACTTGGAGTCGATGCGCACCGCGCTCTGCCCGGAGACATCGAGCATGCCGGCGACGCCACCCTGCGGGCCCTTCAGCAGCAGGTCCAGGCGCAGAGGGGTACGCCCGGGGCGGTGGCGGTCGAGCAGGGCGTCGATGCGCTCCCAGACCGGGCGCTGCTGGCGCAGGTCCAGGCGCAGTGACAGCCGCGTGGCGTAGTTGGCGCAGACTTCGTCGAAGTCCCAGCACTGGCGGATGCGCAATGCATAGCCGCCGTTGAACTCGTCCTCGCGCAGGCCACCCTTGACCACCAGGATGCGGTCCTTGGTCATCAGGTGGCCGAACTCGGCCATCGCATCGGAGAACGCGCTGCACTCGACGCGGCCACGGCCATCTTCCAGCTGGATGAAGATCTGGCTTTCGCCCTTGCGGCGCACGCCCACCACCTGGCCGGCCAGCACGGTCTGCACTTCCGGTCGCCAGCGCTTTTCGCCGCCACCGCCGCCACCGCTGTTGGCGCTCCAGATCTTCTCCACCGAGCCCAGATCGTTGCCGACCAGGTCGCGCACATCGTCACGCCAGGGGTCGAATGGATGGCCGCTCAGGTAGAAGCCCAGCGTGTCGCGCTCGCCGTTCAGGCGCTGCAGCAACGGCCATTCCTCGGCCTCGGGCAGGTCCAGCTGGATCGACACGGTGCTCGGGTCGGGCCCGCCGAACAGCGAGTTCTGCCCGGACGCACGCTCGCGCGCCATCTGGTCGGTGGCCTTGATCACCTCCGGCAACTGCAACATCAGCGATGCACGATTGCGGCCGAGCTCGTCCAGCGCACCGCAGTTGATCATCGCTTCCAGCGTGCGCCGGTTGAGCTTGGCCGAGCCGACGCGGGTGCAGAAGTCGAGCAGGTCCTTGTACTCGCCGCCTTTCAGGCGCTCGTCCACCACCGCTTCGCAGGCCCCCTGGCCAACGCCCTTGATCGCGCCCAGGCCGTACTGGATGGTGTCCGGGGTGACCGCTTCGAACATGAAGGCCGACTGGTTCACCTTCGGCGGCAGCACGGTCAGGCCGAGGTTGCGTACTTCGTCGAGGAAGCCGACCACCTTGTCGGTGTTGTCCAGGTCGGACGACAGCGTCGCGGCCATGAACTCGGCCGGGTAATGGCGCTTCAACCACGCGGTCTGGTAGCTGACCAGCGCGTAGGCGGCGGCGTGCGACTTGTTGAAGCCGTAGCCGGCGAACTTTTCCATCAGGTCGAAGATCGCATCGGCCTTGGCTTCGTCCACGCCGTCCTTGGCCGCACCTTCGCGGAAGATCTCGCGGTGCTTGGCCATTTCGGCCGGCACCTTCTTGCCCATCGCACGGCGCAGCAGGTCGGCGCCGCCCAGCGAGTAGCCGCCGACGATCTGCGCCATCTGCATCACCTGCTCCTGGTACACCATGATGCCGTAGGTGTCTTTCAGGATGGCTTCGGTGCGCGGATCGGGATAGATGATTTCTTCCTGGCCGTGCTTACGCGCGTTGAACGAAGGAATCAGGTCCATCGGGCCGGGGCGGTACAGCGACACCAGTGCGATCAGGTCTTCGAAACGGTCGGGGCGCGCGTCCTTCAGCAGGCGGCGCATGCCCGAGGATTCGAACTGGAACACCGCGCCGGTGTTGCCGTTGGCGAAGATGTCCTTGTAGGTGGGCGTGTCGTCCAGCGGAATCGCGGCGATGTCCACCGGCGGAATACCCGCGCGTTCGTGGCGCTTGTTGATCGCCTTCACCGCCCAGTCGATGATGGTCAGCGTGCGCAGGCCGAGGAAGTCGAACTTCACCAGGCCCACTTCTTCCACGTCGTTCTTGTCGAACTGGGTGACCGGATTCTTGCCCAGGCCGTTCTCGTCGTGTTCGGCGTACAGCGGGCAGAACTCGCTCAGCGGCTCGGGCCCGATCACCACGCCACCGGCGTGCTTGCCGGCGTTGCGGGTCAGGTCTTCCAGCTGCAGCGCCAGGTCGATCAGGTCGCGGACATCATCCTCGGTCTCGTAGCGCTGGATCAGCTCCGGCGAGGCCATTTCCGAGCTGGGGCCTTCCTTGCCCTTGCCCAGCGCATCCTTCAGGTGGATGCCGAGGATGTTCGGGATCAGCTTGGAGACGCCGTCGACCAGGCCGTACGGGAAACCGAGCACGCGGCCGGAGTCGCGCACCACCGCCTTGGCGGCCATGGTGCCGTAGGTGATGATCTGGCTGACGCGCTCGCGCCCGTACTTGCGCGCGACGTAGTCGATCACCTCGTCACGGCGGTCCATGCAGAAGTCGATGTCGAAGTCGGGCATCGACACGCGTTCCGGGTTCAGGAAGCGCTCGAACAGCAGGTTGTACGGCAGCGGGTCCAGATCGGTGATCTTCAGCGCCCACGCCACCAGTGAACCGGCACCCGAACCACGGCCCGGGCCGATCGGGATGCCCTGGTTCTTGCCCCACTGGATGAAGTCGGCCACGATCAGGAAGTAGCCCGGGAAGCCCATCTTGATGATGGTGTTGAGCTCGAATTCCAGGCGTTCGAAGTACTCTTCGCGGGTCTTGCCCGGCGCCAGCGGATTCTTCTCCAGGCGCTCTTCCAGGCCGTCGCGGGACATCTTCTGGATCCAGGTGTCCAGGGTCTCGTCGTCGGGCACCGGGTAGTTGGGCAGGAAGTAGGTGCCCAGCCGCATCTCGATGTTGCAGCGCTCGGCCAGCGCCAGCGTGTTGTCGATCGCATCGGGGATGTCGGCGAACAGCGCGCACATCTCCTCGGCCGACTTCAGGTACTGCTGGTCGCTGTACTCGCGCGGGCGCTTGGGGTCGTCCAGCACGCGCCCGGTGGAAATGCACACGCGCGCTTCGTGCGCGCTGAAATCGGTCGGCGACAGGAACCGCACGTCGTTGCTGGCCACCACCGGCAGGCCACGCTGGCCGGCCGCCATCAGCGCGAACTGGTTGAAGGTTTCCTCGCCCTCGCGGCCGGTACGGGTCAGTTCCAGGTGCAGGCCATCGCCGAACACGCGCTGCCAGTCGGCCAGCTGCTGCTCGGCCAGCTCATGCTTGCCGTCCAGCGCCAGGCGCCCGGCCAGGCTCTGCCGGCCGGCCAGCGCGAACAGGTTGGCATTGCCAGCCTTCAGCCAGTCCGGGTGGATGGCCACGCCGCCTTCCGGGCGATGGCCTTCCATCCAGGCGCGGGTCAGCAACCGCGACAGGCTCAGGTAGCCCTCGCGGTCGCGGCACAGCAGGGTCATCCGCCACGGGTCCTGTCCTTCCTCGGCGATCAGCACGTCGGCACCGGCGATCGGCTTGATGCCCACGCCTTCGGCCGCCTTGTAGAACTTGACCAGGGCGAACAGGTTGTTGAGGTCGGTCACCGCCAGCGCGGGCAGGCCGAGTTCCACCGAGCGCGACAGCAGGTTGGCCTGCTTGGCCTTTTTCGGGTCGGCCTGGTCCGGCTTGGCCGGCACACGGATGGTCGAGTCCGCCAGCGAGAACTCGGTGTGGACGTGGAGATGTACGAAGCGGGAGTTGGACATGCCGGACCAGGTTGGAGCGCGCGGGCCCCGGGTGCCGACGGGGGGAATCGTCGCCGGGGTCGGGAAGCGCTGGAGTGCCCGGTCAGGGTAGCGAGGGCAGGGGGGCGCGACAAGCTCTTGACGGCACGCGATATCGCATTCGCGCTATCGCTTCCCACGGCTCGCAGGCGAACCGCGGGCCCCGTCTCACCATGCTTCCAGACCCCCGCGCCGTAGGCGCGTCCCCCTGACTCAGGGGGACTCTTCCCCAGACGGATTGCAGCGGGCGTTCAGGCGATTCAGGCAATCGCGATGTCGGCCGCCGCCTGCGGTGCTTCCAGGCAGTCACGTACCGGGGCAAAGCTGCGCCGGTGCTCGTCACAGGGGCCGTGCGTGCGCAACGCGGCCAGGTGCGCCGGGGTGCCATAGCCCTTGTGCTGCTCGAACCCATACTGAGGGTGGCGGGCGTGCACGTCCTGCATGTAGCGATCGCGCGAGACCTTGGCCAGGATCGAAGCGGCCATGATCGAACGGTCGATGCCGTCGCCGCCGACCAGGGCCTGTGCGGGGAGCACCAGGCCCTTGGGCACGACGTTGCCGTCGATGCGGGCGAAGCCGGCCACGTGGGCCACCGCCGCGACCACGTCGCGCATGCCCTGCAGGGTGGCCTGGTAGATGTTCAGGCGGTCGATGGTGTCCACGTCCACCAGCACCACATGCCAGGCCAGGGCACGTTCGATGATGCGGTCATGCAGTTGCTCGCGGCGGGCTGCGGTGAGTTGCTTGGAATCGTCCAGGCCGTTGATGCGCGGCCGGGATGGATCGAACACCACTGCCGCCACCGCGACCGGTCCGGCCAGTGGACCGCGGCCGGCTTCGTCGACGCCGGCGACCAGACGCTCCGGCTCGACCACGGCGGCGCCGTTGAACAGGGCCAGGCTGGCCGCTGCGGCGTGGCGGCGGCTCATGCCTGGGCCTGGTCGCGCATCAGCAGCTCGCCCACTGCGTCTGCCGCGCGGGCCGAGGCATTGCGGCGCAGGCGCTCATGCAGGCGGGCATAGGTGTCCTGCAGGTCGGTCACCCGCTGCGGGTGGTCGAACCACTGCTGGATGGCTGCCGCCAGCTTGTCCGGCGTGCAGTCGTGCTGCATCAGTTCCGGTGCCAGGTCCTGGCCGGCCAGGATGTTGGGCAGGGCGAAGCGATCGACCTTGATCAGGCCCAGCGCCTTGACCAGGCGGTAGGTCAGCTCGTTGACGCGGTAACCGACCACCATCGGCCGCTTGACCAGCATCGCCTCCAGCGTCGCGGTGCCCGAGGCCAGCACCACCACATCGGCGGCGATCATCGCGTTGCGTGCCTCGCCGTCGAGTACGTGCGAGAAGGCCACCGGCAACGCCGAGCGTGACAGCTGCTCTTCGATCAGGCGCTTGCAGGCCGGGTTGGCCGCAGGCACCACCACGTGCAGGCCGGGGATGCGTTCGGAGACCTGCCAGGCGGCCTCGAAGAACGGTTCGCCCAGGCGCGAAATCTCGCCGAGGCGGCTGCCCGGCAACACTGCCAGTACCTTGGCCGAGGTCGGCAGGCCAAGCGCGGCACGGGCCTGCTCGCGGTTGCCCTGCAGCGGAATGTCATCGGCCATCGGGTGGCCGACGAAGCGCGCGTCGATGCCGTGCCTGGCATAGATCGGCGGTTCCATCGGGAACAGGCACAGCACCAGGTCGGCGCTGCTGCCGATCTTCTCCGCCCGCTTCTCGCGCCAGGCCCAGACGGAGGGGCTGACGTAGTGCACGGTGCGCACGCCGCGCTGCTTCAGCCATCGCTCGATGCCCAGGTTGAAGTCGGGCGCGTCGATGCCGATGAACACGTCCGGCTGCCATTCCAGCGCACGCTGGCGGAACGCCGAACGCAGTTTCAACAGGCGTGGGAGATGGCGCAGTACTTCAGTCAGGCCCATCACTGCCAGTTCGCTGGCGTCGTGCCAGGTCTGGCAGCCGGCGCTGCGCATGGCATCGCCGCCGATGCCGGCGAATTCGGCATTCGGGAAGCGCGCTTTCAGTTCGCGCACCAGGCCCGCACCGAGCAGATCGCCGGAGGCCTCACCGGCCACCAGGGCGATCCGCAACGGGCGCTCGCTGAGCACCCGCTGGGCAGGGACGCTGCCGGCCATCGAGGCCAGCGGAATCACGGCGGCGCCGGCTGGCGCCTGGCCGGTCGTGCTGCTCATCGCAGCAAGGGCCTCTCGGCGTGCTCGATGAAGTCCAGCATCGCCCTCACGTCATCGCTGTCACGCGCCTGTTCGGTCAGCTGCACCTTGGCTTCGGCCAGCGGCAGGCCTGCCACGTACAGGGTACGGTAGGCACGCTTGATGGCGGAGATGCGCTCGGCATCGAAGCCGCGGCGCTTCAGGCCTTCGCTGTTGATACCACGCGGGCGGCCCAGCGAATCGGTGCCGACCATGGTGAACGGTGGTACGTCGCCATTGGTCAGCGCGCCCATGCCCAGGAAGGCATGCGCACCGATGCGGCAGAACTGGTGGGCACCGGCGAAGCCGCTGATGATCACGTAGTCGCCCACGGTCACGTGGCCAGCCAGAGTGGTGTTGTTGGAGAACACGCAGAAGTTGCCGACATGGCAGTCGTGCGCCACGTGCGTGTAGGCCAGCATCCAGTTGTCGTTGCCGATGGTGGTGATGCCGCCGCCGCCGCCGGTGCCACGGTTCAGGGTGACGAACTCGCGGAACACGTTGCGGTCGCCGATCACCAGTTCGGTGCGTTCGCCAGCGAACTTCTTGTCCTGCGGCTCGCCACCAACCGCGGCGTGGCCCACGAAGCGGTTGTCACGGCCGATCTTCGTCGGGCCGTGGATGCTGCAATGGGGGCCCACCACCGTGCCGGCACCGATTTCGACATCGGCACCGATCAGGGTGAACGCGCCGACCTGGACGTCGTCGGCCAGGCGCGCGGCCGGATCGATGACGGCAGTCGGGTGGATCCGTGGTGCGTTGTCAGTCATTGCTGCCTCCCGTGGATCAGCCCTTGGCACCGGCGCACATGACCTCGGCCGAGGCAACGACTTCACCGTTGACCTTGGCTTCGCCGTAGTACCAGCCCATGTTGCGGATCAGGCGCCTCATCTGCACGTCCAGCATCAGCACGTCGCCGGGGACGACCTGCTTGTTGAAGCGGGCGTTTTCCACCTTGACCATGTAGAACAGCTTGGACTGCGCGTCGCGGCCGAGCGTCAGCTGGGTCATCACGCCACCGGCCTGGGCCAGCGCTTCGATGATCAGCACGCCGGGCATGATCGGGCGGCCCGGGAAGTGGCCCTGGAAGAACGGCTCGTTGATGCTGACGTTCTTCTGCGCCAGGATGCGCTTGGCGTCGATGTCCAGTTCAAGCACCCGGTCCACCAGCAGGAACGGGTAACGGTGCGGGAGCAGTTCCTGGATCTGGCAGACGTCGATAGGAAGCTGCAGCGTGTCGTTCATTCTTTCTCCTTGCCAGCAGCCAGCACGCGGCGAGCCAATGCGTCCAGCTGCTTGAAGCGCGCGGCGTTCTTGCGCCACGTGCGGTTGTCGGTCAACGGGGTGCCGGACGAGTACTCGCCCGGCTCATGGATGGAATTGCGGACCACCGACTTGCCGGTGATCACGACCTTGTCGCAGATCTCGAGGTGGCCGACCACGCCGACGTGGCCGCCGAGCAGGCAGTAGCGGCCGATCCTGGCACTGCCGGCGATGCCGGTGCAGCCCGCGATGGCCGAGTGCGCGCCGATCTGCACGTTGTGCGCGATCTGCACCAGGTTGTCCAGGCGCACGTCTTCGTCCAGCACGGTGTCTTCCAGCGCACCACGGTCGACGCAGGTGTTGGCGCCGATCTCGCAGTCGTCGCCGATGCGCACGCCGCCGAGCTGCGGCACCTTGATCCACTTGCCGGCGTCCATGGCCAGGCCGAAGCCATCGGCGCCGAGCACGGCACCGGGATGCACACGCACGCGCTTGCCGAGCTTGACCCGGGTGACCAGGGTGACCCGCGCGATCAGCTCGCAGCCATTGTCCAGGCTGCAGTCTTCGCCGATCACGCTGCCGGTGCCGATGATGCAGTTCTCGCCGACCACGCTGCGCGCGCCGATGGAGACGAAGGGACCGATATGGGCGCTGGCGGCGACCTGGGCGCTGGGATCAATGACGGCGCTGGGGTGGATGCCCGGCGGGCGCGTCGGCGCGATGTCGAACAGCGCGGCGATCTTGGCGAAGGTGGTGTACGGGTCCTTGGCCACGAGCGCGGCGCCGGGGGCGGCCTCGGCGTCGTCGGCACGCAGGACCACCAGCGAGGCCTGGCTGTCGGCCAGCTGGGCGCGGTAGCGCGGGTTGGCGAGGAAAGTCAGCTGGCCAGGACCGGCATGGGCGAGGGTGGCCACGCCATGGATGGCGGTGGCGGGGTCGCCATGGACCTGCAGGCCGAACTGCTCGGCGAGTTGCTGGGCGGTGTAGGTGGGAGTATTCACGGCGGGAGTTTAACGTGTGAGGCCATTGCGGTCATGCGGGGTCAAAAGCGGCGCCTGCCTGACGTCCCGGGGTGATGGCGCAGGGGGCTGACCTGGACACGCCGTAAACCCATCCCTGGGGGCTCGATGGCGCCATCCATGGCGCCAACGGTCCTGGTCAGCCCCCTGCGCCATCACCAGATGATTTCACGCGAGCGCGGGAAGTAACGGCGGCGGCGAGCAAGTAAAACGAAAACGCCGGGCAATGCCCGGCGCTTCGCACCCCGTCTGGTGGAGAGCCCCCCTTCTGTTAAGGGGGGCGCGCCAGCGGCGCGGGGGATAGGTGAAATGCGCGGGCAATTCACCGGAGGTGGATCAGTTCTGAGGAACAACGTTCCTCAGAACTGGCCACCGAACGTGAATTGCAGGCGCTCGATCTTGTCGCCGTCTTCCTTCTTCAGCGGGAACGCGTAGCTGATCGAGATCGGTCCGACCGGGGCGCGCCACAGCAGGGCCACACCGGAGGACACGCGCAGCTCGTTGGCCTTGAAGTTCTTGGTGCCGTTGTAGACGTTGCCGAAGTCGACGAAGGCCGACACGCGGGCCGAGGGGCTGTCGAACAGGCGCGGGAAGTAGGCTTCGACCGAGCCGACGGTCTTCAGGGAACCACCCAGCGGCTGGCCTTCCGGGTAACCCTGGGTCACTTCGCGCGGACCGAGGGTGTTGTCCTCGAAGCCGCGTACCGAGTTGGTACCACCGGCGTAGAAGTTCTCGAAGAACGGCAGGCCGCTGGCGGTGACGGTACGGGTTTTGCCGTCGGCGTCGGTGATCGTGCGGGTGTAGTCCTTGCCGTAGGCATCGCCGTAGCCCACTTCGGCGCGGGTGTTGATCACCAGCGACGGCATGATCGGCCAGTACTTGCTGATCTGGTAGTTCAGCTTGTAGTACTCGATGGTCGAACCTGGCAGGGTCGTTTCCAGGCCGACGCGCTGGTAGGTACCGCGGGTCGGCATGAAGTAATCGTTGCGCGAATCGCGCGCCCAGCCGAGCTCGGTACGCCAGGCATGGAAGGTGCGCGAACCGACCGCATCGATGTAATCGATGATCGAGTCCGGGGTCGAGTTGCGATATGTAGTGATCTGGTTGCTGTCGATGCCGAACATCAGCGAGACGGTGTCGGTCTCGGTCAGCGGCACGCCGAACACCACCTGTGCCGAACCATTGGTGCTGTTGTACTGGGCGGTGTTGAAGTCGGAGTAGTCCAGTTCACGCCAGGACAGGTTGTAGCCCAGTGACACGCCGTCATCGGTGAAGTACGGGTTGGTGTAGCTGAAGCCGTAGCGCTGCAGGTAGCTGCTGCGCGAGGCTTCGACCGACACGCGGTTGCCGCCGCCGAGGAAGTTGTTCTGCGACAGCTGCACCGAGGTGGTCATGCCGTAGGACTGCGAATAGCCCAGGCCGAACACGAAGCTGCCGGAGGTGGTTTCCTTGACGTTGTAGACGACGTCGACCTGGTCGTTGCTGCCGCTGACGGCCGGGGTTTCCACGTCCACCGATTCGAAGTAGCCCAGGCGCTGCAGGCGGATCTTGGAGCGGTCGATCGCGGCCTGCGAGTACCAGCTGTTCTCGAACTGGCGCATTTCGCGACGCATCACTTCGTCGGAGGTGCGGGTGTTGCCACGGAACAGGATGCGGCGCACCGACACGCGCGGGCCCGGAACGACCTGCATGTTGATGGCCACGGTCTGGTCGGGGCGGTTGGTGGTCGGGATCGGGTTCACCTTGGCAAACGCGTAGCCGATGTTGGACAGCGAGTTGGTGATGGTGTCCGAGCTGAATTCCAGCAGGGCACGCGAGAACGTGTCGCCGGACTTCTGGATCACCATTCGCTCGACGTCCTCCTGCGGGAGGATGGTGTCGCCACTGACCTTGATCTCGGAGATCTTGTACTGCGCACCCTCGGTCACGCCCGCGGTGAGGAACATGTCGCGCTTGTCAGGGCTGATCGAAACCTGGGTGGAATCGATGCTGAAGTCGACGTAGCCGCGGTCCAGGTACCAGGAGTTGAGCTTTTCCAGGTCGCCGGACAGCTTTTCCTTGGAGTACTGGTCGTCACGGCGGTACCACGAGGCCCAGTTGTGCTCCTTGGACTCCCAGGTTTCCAGGATGTCCTTGCTCTCGAACTTCTCGGTGCCGACCAGGTTGACGTGGCGGATCTTGGCCGCCTTGCCTTCCTTGATGGCGATCGCGATGTCCACGCGGTTGCGGTCCAGCGGGCTCACGGTCGGGGTGATCTCGACGGTGTACTTGCCGCGGTCGTTGTACTGGCGGCGAAGCTCCTGGGTCACGCGGTCCAGGCTCAGGCGGTCGAAGGTGCCGCCTTCGGTCAGGCCGATGTCGGACAGGCCCTTGAGCAGCTGCTCGGACTTGATGTCCTTGTTGCCGGTCACGGTCAGCTTGTTGATCGCCGGGCGTTCCTTGACGGTCACCACCAGGATGCTGCCCTGGCGGTCCAGCTGCACGTCTTCGAAGAAGCCGGTCTTGTACAGGGCGCGGATGGTCTCGCCGACCTTGTTGTCGGTGATCGTCTCGCCACGTTCCACCGGCAGGTAGGTGAACACCGTGCCCGAGCTGATGCGCTGCAGGCCATCGACGCGGATGTCGCTGACAGTGAAGGGCTCGGCTGCCTGGGCCAGGGCGGGAGCGCCGGTGACGGCGGCGAGGGCGAGGGCCAGCAGGCGGCGATTGGGGAGTCGCGTCATGTCACGTCCGGTAGGAAGGTCGATTTCATTGGTGCGGGATGCCGACGCTGTAGACGGCAACAACGTGGAAAAGTTCATCGCGGGACCAGGCCGAGGATGTCGTTGTAGAACGCCAACCCCATCAGCCCGGCCAGCAACGCCAGGCCGATGTATTGGCCGGCGGCGATGGCACGCTCGCTCAGCGGGCTGCCCTTGACCAACTCGATAAGGTAATACAGCAGGTGCCCGCCGTCCAAGATGGGGATCGGCAACAGGTTGATGATGCACAGGCTGAGTGACAGCAGGGCAAGGAACTGCAGGAACCAGTCGAGGCCGCGTTTGGCAGAGACATTGGCCACGCGGGCAATGGTGACGGGCCCGGAAACGTTCTGCAGCGAGGCTTTGCCGGTGACGATGCGGCCCATCATGCCCAGCGAATCGGCGGCAAGCCGGCCGGTTTCACGTACGGCGACGGTCACTGCATCCAGCGGCCCATAGCGCAGCAGGGTGTCGTAGGAAGGGCTGTAGGTGGTGGGAAAGCCGACGCCGATCTGCCAGGCCGGGTTGCCCTTGCCATCCTTGCCCTGGCGGGGCGTGACTTCCAGTGCAAGGCGTTCACCACCTCGCAGGACCTCGATCATGCCAGGGCCTCCGGCACGGCCGAGGGCCTGGATCTCGCCGATCACCTGGTCGACGCTGTCGATGCGCTGGCCGTCGATCGCCACGATCAGGTCGCCCGGCTGCAGCAGCCCGGTGACCACCGAATCGGCGGTGAGCGAGTCGACCAGCGCCGGCTGCAGCCACGACTGCCAATAAAGGCCGGCCAGGATCGGCACCCGTCGTTCATCGAAACCGGCGGGCAGCTGCGACAGCGGCAGGGTGCGCACGCGCACCTGGTCTGCGGGGTCGAGTACTTCAAGCTTGACGTCGCGGCGATCCATCGCGGCGGCGGTCAGCGCCATGCTGGCCTCGCCCAGGGTGGCGACCTGGCGGTCATCCACCCGCAGAACGCGGTCACCACTGACCAGGCCGGCACTGGCGGCGATGCCGTCAACCCGGCCGATCGTCGGCGAGTAGTCCTGCTTGCCGATCACGAACATCGCCCACAGCAGCAGGATGCACAGCAGAAGGTTGGCGATCGGCCCTGCGGCGACAATGGCGATGCGCTGCCACACGGTCTTGTGGTTGAAGGCCTGGCCGCGCTCGTGGGGATGGACCTCGACCTCACGTTCGTCGAGGAACTTCACGTAGCCACCCAGCGGGATGGCGGCAATGGCGAACTCGGTACCGTGCCTGTCGCGGCGCGACCACAGCGGGCGGCCGAAGCCGACCGAGAAGCGCAGGATCTTGACCCCGCACAGGCGGCCGACCCAGTAATGCCCGAACTCGTGGAACGTGACCAGCAGCCCGAGGCTGACAATCATCCACCAGACCGATCCGATGAAGTCAGTCATGCAGGCTCACAGTGGCGGGCAGGGGCGGCGTCGTCATGCTGGGCGAGGCGGTCGTTCAGGCGGCGTCGATGGTGTTCAGGGTGAGCTGGCGTGCCCGCTGGTCGGCGGACAACAGGATCTCCAGTGTATCGGCTGCTTGCGTCGGCAGTGTTGAAAGAGCGTTAGCAACCAGCTCCGGGATGGTCAGGAAACCGATCCGGCCCTGAAGAAATGCTGAAACCGCCTCCTCATTGGCGGCGTTCAGCACCGCCGGTGCGGTGCCGCCGGCCTGCATTGCCTGCCAGGCCAGGGCCAGGCAGGGGAAGGCATCGGTGTCAGGCGCCTCGAAATCGAGCCGGCCCTGGGCCAGCAGATCCAGCCCGGCCACGCCCGATTCGATGCGCTGCGGCCAGCCCAGGCCGACGGCGAGGGTGGTGCGCATGTCCGGCAGGCCCATCTGCGCCAGGGTCGAGCCGTCGACGAACTCCACCAGCGAATGGACCAGGCTCTGCGGGTGCACCAGTACTTCGATGCGCTCGCCGGGCACCGCGAACAGGTGATGGGCCTCGATCACTTCAAGGCCCTTGTTCATCAACGTCGCCGAATCGACCGAGATCTTCGGGCCCATCGACCACTTCGGGTGGGCCACGGCCTGGGCCGGGGTGACCTCGGCCAGTTCGGCGCGGCTGCGGCCGCGGAACGGGCCACCCGACGCGGTCAGCAGGATCCGGCGCACGCCGGCGCCGTCGATGCTGGCGTCGCGCGAACGCAGGCACTGGAAGATCGCGCTGTGTTCGCTGTCGATCGGAATGATCTCGGCGCCGGCGCGCTCGGCGGTGCGGGTCAGCAGCTCGCCGGCCAGGACCAGTGATTCCTTGTTGGCCAGCAGGATGCGCTTGCCGGCCGCAGCGGCGGCGAGGGTCGAGGACAGCCCGGCAGCACCGACAATGGCTGCGACCACGGTGTCGCAGGCATCGCTTGCTGCCAGCTGGTCCAGTGCGGCAGGACCGGCGTGGGCCTCGGTGGACAGCCCGGCATCGCGCAGGCCGTCGCGCAGTTCGGTGAACAGCGCTTCGTCGGCGATGACCGCGTGCGCGGGCTTGTGCTGGCGGCACAGCGCCAGCAGCGCCTGCACCTGGCGGCCGGCGGCCAGCACCGTGGCCTGGTAGCGCTGCGGGTGGCGGGCGATCACGTCCAGCGTGGAGGCACCGATCGAGCCGGTGGCGCCGTATACGGCGACCCGGCGCAGGTCTGCGACAGCATTCATGGTCAGAACCCGAAGATTTCCTTGCCCAGCGCGAATACCGGCACGGCGGCGAGGACGCCGTCGACGCGGTCGAGCACGCCACCATGGCCCGGAATCAGGTTGCCCGAATCCTTGGCACCGGCGTGGCGCTTGATCAGGCTTTCGAACAGATCACCCAGCACCGACGCGAATACGGCCACCACCGAGGTGATCAGCAGGCCCGGCAGGTGCGCGATGTCGATGCCGGCCAGCCAGCCCAGGCCGAGGGCCACGGCGACACCGGCCAGCAGGCCGCCGAACAGGCCTTCCCAGGTCTTGTTGGGGCTGATCCGCGGCGCCAGCTTGTGCTTGCCGAAGTGACGGCCGGCGAAATAGGCGCCCGAATCGGCTGCCCAGACCAGTGCCAGTGCCGCCAGCAGCCACAGGTGGCCCTGCTGGCCCGGCGGGTCACCGCCAGCGTGGATCAGCACCAGCGCTGCCCAGGCCGGAACGATGGCCAGGGTGCCGGCCAGCATCTTCACGATCCGGGAGGGGGCCGTCGGCTGGGCACCGAAGTTGAAGAAGCGCAGCCAGACCAGCGCCGCCAGCCACCAGGCGACACCCGCCAATGTGGTGATCTGGAACAGCACCAGCGTGCTGCCATCGGCCCACACCAGCAGCACCATCAGCAGCAGGTTCAGCACCAGCAGCACGGTGCGCGCGAGGGTGTCTTCGATGCCGGCCAGCTTCAGCCATTCCCACAGGCCGATCAGCAGCACGGCGGCGGCGGCGGCGGCCAGCCATTGCGTCGGCAGCAGCAGGATCGCGGCGATGGCGACCGGCGCCATGATCAGCGCGGCGAGGACTCGGGTCTTGGTCATGGGCTGGAGGTCTCGGTGGCCAGTGCGGCGATCTGGGCGCTGGTCAGGCCGAAACGACGCTCGCGGCTGCCATAGGCATCCAGCGCCTGCTGCAGCAGGACGGCATCGAAGTCCGGCCACAGCGCCTCGGTGAACCACAGCTCGGTGTAGGCCAGCTGCCACAGCAGGAAGTTGCTGATGCGGGTGTCGCCACCGGTACGGATGAACAGATCCGGCGGCGGCAGGTCGGCCAGGGCAACCTGGCTGCCCAGCAGCGATTCGTCGATCTGTTCGGGCAGCAGGCGACCTGCGGCGACTTCAGCGGCCAGCGCGCGTGCGGCACGGGCGATGTCCTGGCGGCCGCCATAGCTTGCGGCGATCGACAGGGTCAGGGTGGTGTTGTCGGCGGTGCGCTGCTCGGCCAGCTGCATGCGGCTGACCAGTCCGGCACCGAAGCGCTCGCGTTCGCCGATGAAGCGTACACGCACGCCACGCCGGTGCAGCTCGTCCACTTCGCGGTCGAGCGCGCCGAGGAACAGCTTCATCAGCGCGTCGACCTCTTCCTGTGGCCGGCCCCAGTTCTCGCTGGAAAACGCGAACAGGGTCAGCGCCGGAATGCCCAGTTCAAGGCAGCGCTCGATGGTGCGATTGACCGCGCGCGCGCCGGCGCGATGGCCGATCACGCGCGGGCGGCGGCGCTGCTGTGCCCAGCGCCCGTTGCCATCCATGATGATGGCAACGTGGCGGGGCAGGGCGGCCGGCAACGGAGGCGGGACTGAAGGCATCGACTTCAGACCGACAGCAGTTCTTTTTCCTTGTCGGCGACGACCTTGTCGACGTCCTTGATGTTGGCGTCGGTCAGCTTCTGGATGTCGTCTTCGCCGCGCTTCTTTTCGTCTTCGCTGATCGCCTTGTCCTTGACCAGCTTGGCGATTTCCTTGTTCGCGTCCTGACGGATGTTGCGGATCGCGATCTTGGCGCCTTCGCCTTCCTTCTGCACCTGCTTGGCCAGTTCCTTGCGGCGCTCTTCAGTCGGCGGCGGCATGTTGATGCGGATCGCGGTGCCCAGCGTGTTCGGGGTGAACTCGGCGTTGTAGAGACCCTTTTCGATCTCCTTGATCATGCCCTTGTCGAACGGGGTGACCAGCAGCGAGTGCGCGTCGGCGTTGGAGATCGAGGCAACCTGGTTCAGCGGGGTGCTGGCGTTGCCGTAGGCATTGACCGTCACGCGGTCCAGCAGGGCCGGCGTGGCACGCCCGGTCCGGATGGAGGTGAGGGTGTGCTTCAGAGCGTCGATGCTCTTGGCCATGCGCGTCTGCGCGTTGTTCTTGATGTCGTTGAGCATCGCCCGGTCCTGGATGTATCTGGAATCGGGCGATTATAGGCGAATACGGGACGCTGCCGGGCCTGAATCGGCCCGGTTGTCGCCGCGCGCTCAGGCTCAGGCCGGATCGCGGCCCTGGACCAGGGTGCCGATGTTCTCGCCGTTGAGGATCTTCAGCAGCTCGCCAGGCTGGCCCATGTCGAACACGCGCATCGGCAGGTCGCTGTCGCGGGCCAGTGCGAAGGCGGCGGTATCCATCACTTCCAGGCCGCGGCGGATCACTTCGTCGTAGCTCAGGCTGTCGAAGCGGACCGCATCGCTGTGCTTGTTCGGGTCCTTGTCGTACACGCCGTCGACCTTGGTGGCCTTCAGCAGCAGGTCCGCGCCGATCTCGATCGCGCGCAGGGCGGCGCCGGAGTCGGTGGTGAAGAACGGGCTGCCGACGCCGGCGGCGAAGATCACCAGTCGGCCCTTTTCAAGGTGGCGGATGGCGCGGCGGCGGATGTAGTCCTCGCACACGTCGTTGATCTTGATCGCGCTCATCACGCGGGCCTTGGCACCCAGCTTCTCCAGGGCGTCCTGCATGGCCAGGGCGTTGATGACGGTGGCCAGCATGCCCATCTGGTCGCCGGTCACCCGGTCCATGCCGCCCGCGGCCAGGCCGGCGCCGCGGAAGATGTTGCCGCCGCCGATCACCAGCGCCACTTCGGCACCGGCCTGCTGGGCTTCGATGACCTCACGGGCCAGGCGGTTGATGATCTTCGGGTCGATGCCGTAGTCCTCATCTCCCATCAGCGCCTCCCCGGACAGTTTCAGAAGGATGCGGCGATAGGCGAGCTTGGACATGGGGACCTCGGGTGCGTGGAAATCGCGGGCGATTCTACGCGCATGCGGCGTCAGGCCATAGTGTTTTGTGCACTGCGGCGCAAAATCCTGGCGTTCGCCCCGGTCATCCGGGGCTTTCCGTTCAGCCCAGCTCGGCGCCCGCGGTCGCTGACAGCTCGTCGTGGCCGAGGGCGCCGGGGGAGCGCGCGATCACCCGGTTGCGGCCGAGGTTCTTGGAGCGGTACAGCACGTCGTCGGCGGCACGCAGCAGGTCCTGCACGTCGGCGAAGCGCTCGTAGCCGCCCTGGGTGGCGACACCGGCGGAGAAGGTGACGAACAGCGGGCCGCCTTCCAGTTCGGCCATCGGCGTGGCGACGATGTTGGCCAGCACCCGGCGGATCACGTCCAGTGCCACCGTTTCGCTGGTGTTGGGCAGCAGCGCGACGAACTCCTCGCCGCCGAAGCGGGCCACGGTGTCGCTGTTGCGCAGCTGCCCCTGCAGCTTGCCGGCGAAGGCGCGCAGCACCTCGTCGCCGGTCAGGTGGCCGTGGGCATCGTTGATCTTCTTGAAGTCGTCCAGGTCGATGAAGGCCACCGACAGTGGCCAGCCCTGGCGGCCGGCGCGCAGGAACTCCTGCTCTAGCACCGCCTCCAGCTGGCGCCGGTTGAGCACGCCGGTGAGGGCATCGCGATGGGCCTGGTCGGCCAGGCGCTTGGCCCGGGCTTCGAATTCGTCGGCGCGGCGACGGGCCTGGTCGGCATCCTGCAGCTCGCGCAGGTTGCGCAGGGTTGCCAGCTCCTGCGCGTGGTCGATCAGTTCGCGCACCCGCGAGGGGGAGTTCAGGCCAGCCTCGAACAGGCTGGCGATGTCCGGCAGTGCCTCGCTGATGCGGGTCAGGACCTGGTCGAAACGGGCGCTGTCCAGTTCAAGCCGGTCATGCACCTGCTGCAGGGCGCGCTCGCGGGCGGCATCGGCGTCATCGTCCAGCCAGATGTCGGCCACCGCGCCGGACAGCTGCACGCAGGCCTGGAACGGCGATTCCGCGGCGTCCAGGTCTTCGCTGTGGCTGATGCTTTCCACCAGGTAGCGCGGCAGGCCCCACTGCTCGGCCACCCAGGCGCCCACCTCGGCGTGGCTGCAACCCAGTTCGTCACGCTCGCGCGCGACCAGGTCGATGTTGTCGCGCGCTTCGCGCAGCAGCGGCAGGTAGCGCTCCGATTCGGCCTGGGCCAGGCACAGTACGCCCAGGTCCTGCAGCAGGCCGGCCAGCATCAGTTCTTCCAGCCGGCGCAGGCCGCGCGCCTGGCCGAGCTGGCTGGCGGCCAGTGCGCTGAGGATGCTGCGCTTCCAGGCGCGTTGGCGCAGGTCGTGGTCGGCGCCGGTACCGCCGGTCAGTCCCTGGGTGACGGTGAAGCCCAGGGCGAGGCTGATCGTGGCATTCAGGCCGAGCATGGTCAGTGCCTGGCCGAGGTTCTCGATCCGGCGGCGGCTGGCGTACAGCGGCGAATTGGCGATGCGCAGCATGCGAGCACTCAGCGCCATGTCGATGGCGATGATGTCGGCGGCGGTGGCGATATCCGCTTCCGGGTCCTGTGCCAGTTCGATGATGCGCAGGGCAATACCGGGTGGCGAGGGCAGGTTGCGGCAGAGCGCCAGGGCAGCTGTCAGCTCGGGAGGCATGTCGGGTCGTTCAATTCCATTGGGACAAGAATACCTAGGAATTCATCACAGTCCGCGATTTTCGTTCCTGCTAAGTGACTGTTGATTCCTGTGCCGAGTATCGGCTTGATTCGCGCGCAACGCAAAGGTGCCGGTGTGCCCGGCGCCGGCGTGCGCACCGACGGTGCGCACCCCCGGTTGGAACAAGGGCCTCCCATTGTCCCGGGCACAAAAAAAGAGCCGCGGTTTCCCGCGGCTCCTTCTGGTCGTTTCACAGCCCGAAGGCTGGAATCAGACCTGCATCGCCTTGGCAACTTCGGCGGCGTAGTCTTCCACCACCTTCTCGATGCCTTCGCCGACGATCAGCAGCTGGAAGCCAGCCACGTCGGCACCGGCGGCCTTGACCACCTGCTCGACAGTGGTGTCGCCCAGCACGTAGGTCTGGCCGTACAGGGTCACGTCGCTGACGATCTTGTTGATCTTGCCGCTGATGATCTTTTCCAGGATCTCGGCCGGCTTGGCCTTGTCCTTTTCGGACATCTTGGCCAGCTCGATTTCCTTTTCCTTCTCGACGAACTCGGCCGGGACGTCCGCAGCCTTGTTGTGCGGCGGCTTCAGGGCAGCCACGTGCATCGCCAGGCCGCGGGCCAGCTCGACGTCGCCGCCGACCAGGTCGACCAGCACGCCAACCTTGCCGTTGGTGTGGACGTAGGCGCCGATGGTGTTGTTGCCATCAACCTTCACCATGCGACGGATCTGGATGTTCTCACCCAGGGTCTGCACGGCGGTGGCGCGGGCTTCTTCAACGGTGCGGCCATCGGCCAGCTTGGCAGCCTTCACGGCCTCGACGTCGCTGGCGCCCGATGCCAGGGCGGCAGCGGCGACGGCGTTGACGAAGGACTTGAAGTTGTCATCGTTGGCGACGAAGTCGGTTTCCGAGTTGACTTCGACCAGCACGGCCTTGCCGCCGTCCTGGGCCAGGCCCAGACGGCCTTCGGCGGCCACGCGGTCTGCCTTCTTGTCGGCCTTGGCGGCGCCGGACTTGCGCATGGCTTCAGCAGCAGCGTCGATGTCGCCGTTGGCTTCGGTGAGCGCCTTCTTGCATTCCATCATGCCGGCGCCGGTGCGCTCGCGCAGTTCCTTGACCAGGGAAGCAGTGATTTCCACGGGATTACCTCACGAAAGAAAGGGGTAGGGCCGGCATGGTGGCCGGCCCGTGTGACACGGTCCTGTCACGCGCCAAGGGCTGCGCGCAGGGAGGGTGGACGCCGGGCGTCCACCCCGGGGCCTGGATCAGGCCTGGGCGTCGTCGCCCTTCTTGGCAGCCTTCTTGGCCGGAGCGCGGCGGGCCGGCTTCTCTTCGCCTTCGGCAGCGGCTTCAGCGAACTCTTCCTCGCGCACCGAAGCGGCGTGCGGTGCAGCAGCCTTGCCTTCCAGCACGGCGTCGGCAGCGGCGCGGGCGTACAGCTGCACAGCGCGGATGGCGTCGTCGTTGCCCGGGATGGCGTAATCAACCAGTTCCGGGTTGTAGTTGGTGTCGACCACGGCGATGACCGGGATGCCCAGCTTCTTGGCTTCCTTGATCGCGATGTCTTCGTGGCCGATGTCGATCACGAAGATGGCGTCCGGCAGGCGGTTCATGTCCTTGATGCCGCCCAGCGAGGCTTCCAGCTTGTCGCGCTCGCGACGCAGGCCCAGCACTTCGTGCTTGACCAGCTTCTCGAAGGTGCCGTCGGTTTCACCGGCTTCCAGTTCCTTCAGGCGGGCAACCGACTGCTTGACGGTACGGAAGTTGGTCAGGGTGCCGCCCAGCCAACGCTGGTTCATGAACGGCATGCCGCAACGCTCGGCTTCTTCCTTGATGGTTTCGCGGGCGCTGCGCTTGGTGCCCAGGAACAGGACGGTGCCGCGCTTCTGGGCAACCGACGAGATGAAGTTCATCGCGTCGTTGAACAGCGGGACGGTCTTTTCCAGGTTGATGATGTGGATCTTGCCGCGGGCGCCGAAGATGTACGGAGCCATCTTCGGGTTCCAGTAGCGGGTCTGGTGGCCGAAGTGGACGCCGGCTTCCAGCATCTGACGCATGGTGACCTGGGGCATTGCAATACTCCTGATATGGAACCAGCGATTCCGCCCGCGGGGATAGGTATGCGGGACGCGTGGAAGCGCGATCGGTTCCGGGGTTGGGCTTCCCTGTTGCCTCCGTGGCCGAACTCCTTGCGGAGCACCCCGGCACGGATGGGGGCAGCAGGTGTGGATTCACCGGTGACGTCCGGTGTGGACGGGTTCCCGCGCACGCAGGCGGCAGGAATCCGGTCGATTATAGCCCGCTCGGAGCGCTGGCTGCAATTGCCGGGTCTGAAGCGACCAGGTCGACCACGCGGCCATCCTGCAGCCGGGCCTGGAAATGACCGCCGGCGTAGCCACCCGCGTGGGCGGGCAGGGCCCAGCGGCGCTCACGGCCGGCCAGCAGATAGCCGGCAAGCCCCGGCAGCAGCAGGGTACGTCGGCCGTCGCTGGTGATGTAGGCGAGATCGTTCAGGCGTGCGTGCAGGGTACCGGCGTTGTTCATTCGCAGGACGCTATGCGACTGGAAAGCTTCAATCCATGCCTGCAGCCGCGGCTGGGCCATCGGTGTGGCGTGCCCGCGGAACAACGGCAGCGAATAGCGCTGCAGGCCAGGCGCGGAGGGGGCCAGGATGACCCGATAGGCCTGTTCACCGACAGCGGGTGTCGGCTGGCGTGGCAGCAGCCAGATGCGCTGGCGGATGCCGGGCGGGATGTCGAGCTGGGTGGGGCTGGCGACAACCTGGTCGGTGGGACGCAGCACTTCGGCGTCGGTCTGTTGTTCCCACGCCAGGATCTGCACCCGGCCCTGCCAGCGGCCGGGACCGGGGTTGTAGAGCCACAGTTCGCCCTGGCCACCTTCGGCGGGCAGCTGCAGTGTGGTCGGCAACAGGTCCAGTGCCGCGGCAGGCAACGCCAGCAGCATCGCCAGCAGGGTCGGAAGGCCCCGCATCAGTAGATGACGGTCACGGCGGACGTCGAGTCTTCGTCGTCGGCGGGAGGTGCGAGCTCGCGGACCTGGGGAGGCAGTTGCGGTGCGTCGCTGCGCTGGTGGGGGGCGGGGCAGTGGGTGCTGCCGGGTGCATCGCTGCAGGCTTCGACCACGGTCAGGCGGATCTGTAGCGGCGTGGGACCGGGTTCAGCCCACGCTGGCGTGCTGGCGACCAGCATCGCCCCGATCAGAAATGCGCGTACCACCTGCCAACCACCGTGCTGAAAGATCTCGCTGCGCGGTATCGGCTGGATCGGCCGAATCTGTAGGGTCGACTGTCAGTCGACTGCTCCTGGCGCAAGGGTGATGCGCGCATCCACGCATGGCGTGGATCTACCAGGAGGCCGCCATCATCCACGCATGGCGTGGATCTACCGAACCCGTCGTGGTGGGGGCCGACCATTCGAAACCCTTCCGGTGGGTGCCGACCGTTGGCCGGCACCCAGGTCAGTAGGTGATCGTCACCTGCACCACGTCGTTGTAGGTACCCGCCGGCGGTTGGCCCGTAACCGGCGGCACCCGGCCATAGATCGTCAGCTGCTGTGCGCTGCCAGTGCCGGTACCGCTGGCGGTATCGACGGTCAGCGTGTTGCCCCAGCGCTGGGTGCGCGTGGAATCGCGGTACAGCTCGTAGGTGAGGTAGTAGGTGCTGGCGCCGATGGTGGTGGCCATGCGCCGCGTGCTGGTGGCGGTGGGGTTGTTCTGGCCGTTGTTGAGGCTGACCTGGTACGCGGTGTTCTTAAGGCATGTCAGGGTCAAGGTGGCGGTCTGGTCGATGTTGGCGGGAATGCTGCCGGTGACGTTGCCGAAGTTCATGTTGGTGGTGACATAGCTTCCGCACTGCGGCAACACGTTGGCGGTGGCGGTAAAGCTGAAGGCGGCACTGGCGCTGTTGGTACCGGTGGCGCCGCCGTTGCAGGTGGCGGGCACGGTGGCCGTGCCGAGCAGCACTTCGTTCCAGGCCCAGGTCAGCACCACGTTCGCACCGCTGAACGTACTGCTGTAGGCGCCCGACGCCAGGATCTGGTTGGCCGGGATCTGCGCGAACAGCTGGGTCGACTGCGCACCGCTGCCACCGGTCAGCAACGGCACGCTGTAGGTCATGGCCAGTTCCTGTGCCGGCGGCGTGCCACGCGGGGTCAGCCCGGTTACCTGGCTGAAGTTGGAGGTGTTGTAGAGCTGGAAATTCATGCTGTCGCTGGCGCTGGTCTTCATCGTGCGCCAGCTGGAGCTGCTGCCGCCGCCGCTGCCGGCGCCGATGCCCACGCAGACCCGCACGCCGGTGGTGGCCAGCAGGCTCAACGCAGCGGTGGTGCAGGACACCGTGATGTTGAGCGTGCCGGTGGTTGCGCCTGGCGCATTGCTGTTCACGTTGCCGAACGGCAGCGTCGGATCGGCGATGGCGGTGCAGACCGCGGTGGCACGTGCCGGTGCCGCCGCCAGCAGGCCGGCTATCAGCAGCAATCCGAGCAGCAGCACCTTCATGGCGCCACCTCCGGAATGCACTGCAGCGGCGCCGGTTTGGGGCGTGCACCGGTGGCCACCACCTTGGGCAGGTCCGGCACCTTCACCCGGCACTGGCCGCGGCTGGTGGTGATGTACAGCACGCTGCCGGCGGCCACGTCTTCCAGGTACAGCAGGCCGTCATAGCCCACCAGCGCCTGGCGCCCGTCCGGCAGCTGCACCTCGCTGCCGACCTCCAGCGGTTGCCCGTCCATGCCGTGCAGGGTCAGGCTCAGAGAGGGCCGCGAGCGCAGTTCGAAGGTCACCCGCGTGCCCGCGCGCTGGCGTGGGGTCACCCAGTCTTCGATGCGGTCGGCGCGCATGTCCTCGGGCAGGTCCAGGGTATCGATGGAGACGCGGTTGCGCTGCCAGGACAGCAACGGGCTGACCAGCAGCAGGCCGCGATCATCGGTCACGCCGATCAGCCGGTTTTCCAGCCGCACCGGCACGCCACCGATGCCATTGGTGCTGATCACCGCGAATGCATCGGAGACCTCGCGGGTGGCGAAGGCATGCCCGCCCATCCACACCAGGCTGCCACTGGCGCTGGCGTAGGCGTAGTTCAGGCCGCCCTGGCGCGAGGCGCCGAATGAGTAGCGACCGATAGCATTGAGGATGCCCACTTCGGCGAGGCCACCATTGCCATCCTCGCCATGGCGCACCTGCGCACGCCAACCGACGCCGCCGGCGCTGCCGTCGCCGGGCACCGGCTGGGTGACATCGGCCACCCAGCTCTGGCTGTCGCCATTGCGCTGGCTGGACAGGCTGGCCTGGCGGTTGTTGCCCAGGCTGGCGGTGACCGACAGGTAGATGCTGCGGTCATCGCTCTTGTCCAGGTTCTGGTTCACCGACAGGTAAGCCGACCAGCGCTGGCTCCAGGTGCGCGACCAGAACAGGCTGGCGTAGCGGTTGTCCTCGCCGTCGGGATAGCGCAGGCGCAGGTAGCTGGCGCTGAGTGTGCCCAGCCGCAGCAGATCGGCGCCGACCGTGGCCTGTTCGCTGATGCTCGGCGGCAGGTTGCCCTGCAGTGCGCCCAGGTCGCGGTAATCACCATGGCTGCGCACGGTGCGCAGATTGAAGTTGAGCCGGCGGTTGTTCCAGCTGTAGCCCAGTGCCCATTGCCCGCCCTGCAGGCCGTGATAGTCACTGTGCGCATAGGCGGCGTTGAACACGCCCGCGCCGCCGAGCAGCCACCAGCCGCCGATGCCGGCCTGGGCCAGGCCGCCGCCGCCTTCGGCATGTGCTTCGCCGGTAAAGGTGTCGCTGACGCCGCCGCGCCAGCTGGCACTGGCCACGGTGCGATCGTCGTAGGCGAAGGAGCGCTGGCCGAAATCCTCACGCAGGCGGCCAACACCGACCGACCAGTCCGACAGGCCCTTGGCAAGCAGTTGCTGGGTGCCGTAGAAGCTGAAATCCAGCGTCTGCATGCGGCCGAACGCATCGGTCACCACCACCTGCGCACTGCCGGTGCCGCTGATGCCGGGTTGCGCGGCCAGCTGGAATGGACCGACCGGCACCTGCCCGCTGTACTGGCGCAGCCCATCGACGTACAGCTCGACCGTGGACGGCACCACCGCCTGTCCGAGGAAGCTGGGGGTGGGCGTGAGCACACGGTAGGGCTGCAGGCCGTAGTTGCGGCCGATCTGCAGGCCGCCCATGCGCACGGGCCGGGTCCAGTCGACGAAACCACTGTAGAAGTCGCCGACGTCCAGGGTCATCGCCCTGTCGGGGAAGTCCAGGCTCCACCGGGTGTCCAGGCGCACGCTCTCGCCATGCCAGCGGCGGTCACCGGATTGCTGGTAGCGGCGGCTGATCGCGGTGTTTTCGAAGGTGCCGTTGCCGATCCCGAAAAGGCGCAGCTCCGAGCTGAGGCTGAGGTTGCCGAGCGTATCGACCCGGCTGCCATAGACGTCGTAGTTCAGCAGCAGGCCGGGCGAGGCGCTGCCGGCCGGTGCGCGGGTCTGTGGCTGGCTGAGCACGGTGGTCGGCAGGGTCAGCAGGTCCAGTGGCACGTCCAGGGCCAGGGTCTGCATATGCGCGTCGTAGCGCACCACGGCCCCGCTGATCTGGTCCAGATAGACCGGCGCATCGCCGCGGGCGCTGAAGCCGAGCTGGCGCAGCACTTCCGGACTGGCCTGCAGCCGGCCACGGTTTTCGGTGAACGGCAGCAGGCCGCGCGGCGTGCTGTTGAGCGAGACGTCCAGGTAAAGCGTCTGGCTGGCGGTCAGGGGCGTGGGGGCAGGCAGGATCGCATCGGCCGACACCCCGGAGACATCCGCGGCCCCGGCAGCCGTCATGCCGGACACATCGGCGGCCTCGGTCGCCGCAGGAGCCAGGGCAGCAAACAGCGCGCCCATCAACGCCTCAGCGAGCCGGTGGTGGCGACAGTGGCGTCTGTTCCGACTCGCCATTGAGCTTGGCCGTGATCTGGTCGTTGTCGCGGTCGATGGCCGTGCGCTCGATCGGCCAGCGCATCACCTGCCCGGGCAGTACATACCCCAGCAGGCCGGGGTGCACGATGCGCGGACGCTGGGCGCTGCCCAGTGCGAGGTCGGCGATCTGCGCATAGCTGTTGCCGGTGTTGGCCACCTCAACGCCGTTGCGTCCGTCCTCCAGCCGGACCAGGCTGGCCTGCAGGCGCGGCTCCAGCTTGCCGCCCGAGGGCTGCACGAACACCGGAATCGAATAGCGCAGCACGAACTGCATGCCGTTGGCACGGGTCGCCAGATCCGGCACCTCGTCGACGATCAGCCGGTAGTACTGCTGTGCGGCTGGCGGTTCGTGGTTCGGGCGCATCACCCGTACCAGCTGCTGCTGGCCAGCGCCCAGTTCCTGCATCGGAGGGGTGGCCAGCAGTTCATCAGTGGGCAGCAGTTGTTCCTGGCCATCCTGCTGTACCCAGCGGAAGACCCGCACCTGCAGCCTGACCGGCGAGGTACCACTGTTGGTCAGCCACAGTTCGCCGGCGCGCTGGCGGGCCTCAAGCTGGAGGCTGGTGGGGGCGACCTGGAGGCTGGTGGCACCGGCAGGGGCCGCGGCCAGCAGGCAAAGGGCGAGCAGCGCCACGCCGGTGGCGCGCCACGGGCGGGGTCCGGCCATGCGGGCGTGCTCCATCAATAGGTGATCGTGGCGGTGACCGTATCCAGGTAGTTACCGGTGGCCGGGTTGTTGGTACTCAGGTTCAGGATCTGGCCGTAGACGATGTAGGGCACGGCCAGGCCGGTGCCGATGCCGGCCTGGGTGTTGGTGCCAGAGGTGGCACCCCACACCAGGGTATGCGCGGCGTCCTGGTAGAGCTGGTAGCCGACGAAGTTGTTGGCGGTCACCGCGGCATTGGTGTTCTTCATCCGGCGCGTGGTGACGTCGTTGGCGGTGCTGGCATTGGCGCCCGCGTTCAGCGAAATCGTGTAGGGGGTCAGGGCCGAGCACTGGGCGGTCACCGTGCCCTGGCCCAGGGTGGGGGTCGCCGTGGTCGAGGCCGCCGTGCCGAAGTCAACGTTGGTGGCAGCCGCTGCCGTGATCGTGCAGGCCTTGGTGACCACCAGGGTGACGTTGAAGGTCGTGGTATCGGCCGCCAGTGCAGGGCCGGCCAGCAACAGCCCGGTCAGGGCCCAGGCGAGCGGTGAGCGGAGCGTGGATCGCATGGACAACCTCCCTGACCCGAAGGTCTGTTGAACAAGGCGAAGGCGGCACGTTCGGGGCCGCTTTGAAGACGGTCGCGGCCAGCTTGTGCGGGTAAGTGTCTGTAATCCGTGATAAATAGGCATGCGAAAGGGTGGAGGTCGTCACGCTTTCACTTTCCTTGCCGGAACCGTGCATGCCCCGGATCGCCAGTTGGGTGGCGTTCGTTCAGATTGCAGCCGGATCGGCGATAATGGGCGCCATGAGCGTGAATCTGAAAACCCCGCAGGAAATCGAGATGATGCGCATCGCAGGCCGCCTGGCCAGCGAAGTGCTCGACATCGTCACCCCCCACGTCAAGCCCGGTGTCACCACCGAGGAGCTGGACCGCATCTGCCACGACCACATCGTGAACGTGCAGGGCGCGATTCCGGCCAACGTCGGCTACCGCGGCTTCCCCAAGACCGTGTGCACCTCGGTCAACAACGTCATCTGCCACGGCATCCCCAGCGAAGGGAAGGTGCTCAAGGATGGCGACATCATCAATATCGACGTTACCGTCATCAAGGACGGCTGGCACGGCGACACCAGCCGCATGTACTTCGTCGGCACGCCGTCGGTGATGGCCCGCCGCCTGGTGGAAACCACGTACGAAGCCATGTGGCGCGGCATCCGTGCGGTGCGTCCGGGCGCAACCCTGGGCGACATCGGCCATGCCATCCAGAGCTACGCCGAAGGCGAGCGTTTCAGCGTGGTTCGCGAGTACTGCGGCCACGGCATCGGCAAGGTCTACCACGACGAGCCGCAGGTGGTGCATTACGGCCGCCCGGGCCAGGGCCTGGTGCTGCAGCCGGGCATGACCTTCACCATCGAGCCGATGATCAACGAGGGCACCCGCTACAACAAGGTGCTGCCCGATGGCTGGACCGTGGTGACCAAGGACCGCAAGCTGTCGGCGCAGTGGGAGCACATGATCGCGGTCACCGAGACCGGCGTGGACGTGCTGACGCTGTCGCCGGGCGAGTCGCAGGTCTCCTGAGGATGCTGCCGGCGAGTTCGCTGCTGGACACGCCGGCCGCGTCGCTCAACGACCCGGACTGGGCTGCTGCTGCGCGCCAGGCGCTGCAGCAGGCCGACGCGCGCCTGTACCGTCGCTTCGACCAGGGCGACAACATCGAGCGCCTGCTGGCGCTGCGCGCGCGTGCCGCCGACCATCTGATCCGCCTGGCCTGGCAGCGTTGCCTGCCGGCCGACAGCGGCCTGTCGCTGTTCGCGGTGGGGGGGTATGGGCGCGGTGAGCTGTTCCCGCGCTCGGACATCGACCTGCTGGTGTTCGGCGATCCGCCGGCACAGTTGGCGCACGAATCCGCACTGGCGCGGCTGTTCGCGCTGCTGTGGGATTGCGGGCTGGCGGTCAGCCATGCGGTGCGCAGCGCTGCGCAGTGCCGCGAGGCTGCTGCCGACCAGACCGTGTTGACCGCGCTGATCGAGGCGCGCCCGATCCTGGCCGAGGACGCGGCCCGCCGCGCGCTGCGCGAGGCCATCGACGACCGTGAGCTGTGGCCGGCGCGTGCCTTCTTCCTGGCCAAGCTGGAAGAGCTGCGCAACCGCCACCAGCGTTTCGGCGACACCGCCGACAACCTGGAGCCGGACCTGAAAGATGGTCCCGGTGGCCTGCGCGATCTCAACACGCTGGGCTGGATGGCGCTGCGCGCCTTCGGCGTGCGCGACCTGGAAGCGCTGGTCGGCCTGGGCCACCTGGGTGCCGACGAAGCGGCCGCGCTGAAGCGCGAGCGTGCGGTGCTGGCGCGACTGCGCTTTGGCTTGCATCTGGTCGCGCGTCGCCCGGAAGAACGCCTGCGTTTCGATTACCAGAAGACCCTGGCCGCGCGCCTGGGCTTCGAAGACGATGCCGAGAATCTCGGTGTCGAAAAAATGATGCAGGGCTTCTACCGCGCCGCGCTGGTGGTGCGCCGGATCAGTGACCGCCTGCTGCAGCGCTTCGAGGAACAGTTCGACGGCGAGGCGCAGCCGGAACCGCTGACCGTGGGTTTTTCCCTGCGACGCGGCTATCTGGCGGCCAATGATGCCGACTGGCCGCGCGGCGATATCGGCCAGGTGTTCGCGCTGTTCTCCAGCTGGGCCAACAATCCGCAGGTGCGCGGCCTGCATTCGCTGACCGCGCGCGCGCTGGCCGAATCGCTGCCGCTGCTGCCGGCCTACGACCATGCCGACGCCGACGCGCGCGAGCAGTTCCTGGCCCTGCTGCGTGGCCAGCGCCCGGTCGACACGCTTTCGCGCATGGCGCGGCTGGGCGTGCTCGGCCAGTGGATTCCGGCATTCGCCCAGGTTAGCGGGCGAATGCAGTTCGATCTGTTCCATGTCTATACGGTGGACCAGCACACGCTGATGGTCCTGCGCAACATCGGCCAGTTCGCCAGCAGCCGTGCCGACGAGCGCTTCTCGATCGCACATGAGGTGTGGCCGCGCCTGCGCAAGCCGGAGCTGCTGCTGCTGGCCGGCCTGTTCCATGACATTGCCAAGGGGCGCGGTGGCGACCACTCCGAACTGGGCGCGGTCGATGCGCGCGCGTTCTGCCAGGCGCATGCCCTGAGCATCTCCGACACCGAACTGGTGGCCTGGCTGGTCGAACAGCATCTGCGCATGTCGGTGACCGCGCAGAAACAGGACATCGCCGATCCGGTGGTGATCCACCGCTTTGCGACCCTGGTCGGCAGCCGCGACCGCCTGGACTATCTGTACCTGCTGACCTGCGCCGACATCGCCGGCACCAGCCCGAAGCTGTGGAATGCGTGGAAGGACCGCCTGCTGGCCGACCTGTACTTCGCGACCCGGCGCGCGCTGCGTGAAGGCCTCGAGCACCCGGTGCCTGCCGCCGAGCGCGTGGCCGAGGCGCGTGACAGCGTGCGTGCGCTGGTGCGTGAGCAGGGGTACGACGATGCCACCATCGACCGCCAGTTCGCCGTGATGCCCGACGAAGGCTTCATCCGCCTGCGCCCGGAGCAGCTGGCCTGGCAGGCCGCCGCGCTGGTACCGGTGAAACAGGGCCAGGCGCTGGTGAAAGTGCGCCGCATCAGCGTTGACGACCCGGCACTGGAAGTGTTCGTGCATTCGCCGGACCGCGACGGCCTGTTCGCCGCCATCGTGATGACGCTGGACCGCAAGGGCTACGGCATCCATCGCGCGCGCGTGCTGGATGGTCCGGCCGACACCATTTTCGATACCTTCGAAGTGAACCCGGCCGACAGCTTCGCCGATGGCAGCAGCGCCAACCTGGAGGCCGCGCTGCGCGAGGCACTCAATGGTGACCTGTCGCGCCTGCGCCCGTCGCGTCGGGTGGTGCCACGCCAGCTGCGCCATTTCCGCTTCGCCCCGCGCATCGAGTTCCGTGATGAACCGGGCGCAACCCGTTTTGCCCTGGTCGCACCCGACCGCCCCGGCCTGCTGGCCGACGTGGCGTTCGTGCTGCGCAACCAGGGCCTGCGCGTGCATGATGCGCGCATTGCCACGTTCGGCGAACGCGCCGAAGACACCTTCGTGATCAGTGACGAACACGACCTCCCCCTGACTGAACCTGCCCGGCAGCAGCTGCATGACGCGATGCTGGCCTGCCTGGACCCTGATCGAAACGCCGGAGACCCCGCCTGATGGCCACCAAGCCTGTTAAGAAGACTGCTGCCACCGCCAAGAGCGCAGCGGCCAAGAACGCTCCACAACAGCCGAAGGCTGGTCAGATTGCCGCCGTGCCGGCCGCGAAGAAGGCGGCCGCGCCGAAGAAAGCCGCAGCGGTGAAGGCCCCGGCGAAGAAGGTGGCTGCGCCGAAGAAGGCCCCGGTCAAGAGCGCCGAAGCCGCACGCGCCGAAACCATCGCCCGCAAGTCGCTGCGCAAGCCCGCCGCGCCGGGCGTGGAAGAACTGAAGTTCGGCATCGAGAGTGCTTTCGAACGCCGCGCCACGCTGACCCTGCACGAACTGGAAGGCTCGACCAAGCCGCTGGTCAACCGCGTGATCGATGGCCTGGAAAGCGGCGAATTCCGCGTTGCCGAACCGGACGGCCACGGTGGCTGGAAGGTCAACGAATGGCTGAAGAAGGCGGTGCTGCTGTACTTCCGCGTCAACGACATGGCCGTGGTCGATGCGCGCCCGGCGCCGTTCTGGGACAAGGTCGAATCGCGTTTTGCCGGTTATGACGAAGCCAGGTTCCGCCGTGGTGGCGTGCGCGTGGTGCCGGGCGCCATTGCCCGCCGCGGTACGTACTTCGGCAAGGACGTGGTGCTGATGCCGAGCTTCACCAACATCGGCGCGTATGTCGGTGAAGGCACCATGGTCGATACCTGGGCCACCGTGGGTTCGTGCGCACAGATCGGCCAGCACTGCCACCTGTCCGGCGGCGCCGGCATCGGCGGCGTGCTGGAGCCGCTGCAGGCCAGCCCGACCATCATCGAAGACCACTGCTTCATCGGCGCGCGTTCGGAAGTGGTGGAAGGCGTGGTGGTCGGCCACCACAGCGTGATCGGCATGGGCGTGTTCCTCAGCCAGAGCACCCGCATCTACAACCGCGCAACCGGCGAGATCAGCTACGGCTACATCCCGCCGTACAGCGTGGTGGTATCCGGCTCGCTGCCGAGCAAGGACGGCACCCATTCGCTGTACTGCGCAGTGATCGTCAAGCAGGTCGATGCCAGGACCCGCAGCAAGACCAGCGTCAACGATCTGCTGCGCGGCCTGGCCGACTGAAGGTGGCTGCGCCGGAAGACCTGGCGCAGTCCGCGATCTACCGGCATCCGTCCGACAACGCGTTCGGGCGGATGCTGCCGCGCCTGCTGCATGCATCCCGCTGGAGCCGGCTGCGTCGCGCGCTGTCACGGCGTTGGCCGATGCCGGCGCTGGCCAGCGATGTGCGCGACGTGGTCTACGCGAACTGGTGGGTCGACGTGCGCCATGCACCGCTGCCGCCACCGGGCCATCACTACGTGGTGCATGCCGGGCGCACGCCGTACACCATCCTCAGCTACCGTCACGGGCACTTCGGGCCCGCGCTGGCCGGGCCGCTGCGCGCGCTGATGCCGTCGCCGCAGCAGAGCAACTGGCGCTGGTACCTGCGCCGTGACGATGATCCGGACGCAACGCCGGTGGTGCTGTTTGATCGCAACGTGATGGACCAACTGGCCTTCGTCGCCGGCGCGCGTGCGTTCAGTGATGCCATGCAGCCGCATCTTTCCACCCGCTTCGAACATGTGCTGGATGCCGCCGGTCGTGGCCACACGCTGATCGAAGGCGGGCAGGGCAGTGCACCCGCATTGGGCCTGCAGTGGCAGGCCGCCGATGGCTGGCAGCAGGACGCGTGGGCGGCAGGCTTCGGTGGCCACCAGGCCCTGCTGCGCTTCCTGACCTGCCAGGACGAAGCCATTGCCCGCACCTGTGATCGCCGCTGGGCCAGCACCCGTATCGCGCTGCCGGTGGACGTCGACAGCCTGCAGCCGCTGCGCCTGGAAGGCGAACTGCATTGCCCGCGCCTGCAGGCGATGGGTGTGGCGCTTGAATCGGGCCTGGCTTTCCGTTTGCCGGGGGTGCCGTTCCGGGTCGTGTCCGAGCGCCTGTTGTGAGATTCTGGACCCCTGTTTTCCAGCATCACAGATGGCCATGAGCACCACTGTCTACGGTTTGAAGAACTGCGATACCTGCAAGAAGGCGACCAAGTGGCTGGACCGCTTCGGCGTGCCGTACACCTTCGTCGACTACCGCGAGAACAAACCCAGTCCGGAAATGCTGCTGGAATGGGCCGCGCAGCTGGGGGGACTGGCGACCATGGTCAACAAGTCCTCCACCACCTGGCGGCAGCTGCCGGACAACCGCAAGGCCGCTGATTCCGAGGCCGAGTGGAAGCTGCTGCTGCGCGAGTACCCGCAGCTGATCAAGCGCCCGCTGGTGGTCACCGCCGATGGCAGGGCCAGCCAGGGTTTCAGTGACAACGGCTTCAAGGCGCGCTTCGGCGTGGGCGACGCATGAGTGCCGTCCTCGACCTGGCCTGCGAGCTGATTGCGCGACCTTCGGTAACGCCGGACGATGCTGGTTGCCAGGCGCTGTTGGCGGCGCGGCTGAAGCAGGCTGGATTCCACTGTGACCACCTGCGTCTGGGCGACGTCGACAATCTGTGGGCGACCCATGGCCAGGGTGCACCGGTGCTGGTCCTGCTGGGCCACACCGATGTGGTGCCAACCGGCCCGCGTGAGGCCTGGGCCAGCGACCCGTTCAGCCCGCAGATCCGCGATGGCGTGCTGTACGGGCGGGGTGCCGCCGACATGAAAGGCAGCGTGGCGGCGTTCGTGGTCGCCGCCGAGCAGTTCGTCGCCGCGCATCCCGACCATCCCGGCACGCTGGCGGTACTGCTGACCAGCGACGAGGAGGGTGATGCCATCGATGGCGTGCGCCACGTTGCACGGCTGTTCGCCGCACGCGGGCAGCGCATCGACTGGTGCATCACCGGTGAGCCGTCGTCGACCGCGACGCTGGGCGACCTGCTGCGCGTGGGCCGCCGCGGCAGCCTGTCCGCCAAGCTGCGCGTGCAGGGCGTGCAGGGGCATGTGGCGTATCCGGAGAAGGCGCGCAATCCGATCCACCAGGCGGCGCCGGCACTGGCCGAACTGAGTGCACGACGCTGGGACGACGGCTACGAGAGCTTCCCGCCGACCAGCCTGCAGATTTCCAACATCCACGCCGGCACCGGTGCCAACAACGTGATTCCTGGCGAGCTCGAAGTGGATTTCAACCTCCGCTACAACCCGCATTGGGACGCGCCGAAGCTGGAAGAAGAGATCGCCGCACTGCTGGACCGGCATGGCCTGCAGTACACGCTGAAGTGGCACCGCAGCGGCGAGCCGTTCTATACCCCGGAAGGCACGCTGCGCGCCGCCGCACGGGCAGTGCTGGCCGAGCACATCGGCCGCGCGCCGGAAGAAAGCACCGGCGGCGGTACCTCCGATGCGCGCTTCATCGCGCCGCTGGGTGCGCAGTGCATCGAAGTAGGCCCGGTCAACGCCAGCATCCACCAGGTGGACGAGAACGTGCGCGTGGACGAACTGGAAGCATTGCCGGGTCTGTACCGGCGGCTGGTGGAACGGCTGCTGGCGTGAGCCCAGTGGTGGGTAGGCCTCGATCCTGCTGAGGTGGGTGCCGATCGCTGGTCGGCACACCACCCGCCGGTACTGCTTTCCTGTAGAGCCGAGCCATGCTCGGCTGCTTCTGCAGGGAACGCCCAGCCGAGCATGGCTCGGCTCTACTCGGAAAAAATGAAGAACGGCGGCTCGACCGCTTTCTTCCAGTAGCTTGGCGCTGCCATGTAGAAGTGCTGCGCTTCGGCCTTCGCAAACCAGCGTGCCGCCGCCCCGGTGTCCTTCTCTACGCCCGGCGCACTGCGGCACAGCAGCAGACCGGCGAAGTACTGGCCGAACACATTGCCCTTCTCACCGGCGCGCTGGTACAGCTGCAGCGCACGTGCCGGATCGCGCGGCAGTCCCATGCCCTTTTCCAGCAGCGCGCCCAGGTCGACCTGCGCTTCGGCGTCGCCGCGCTCGGCGCGACGCTGGATCTGCGCCACCCGCGGATGCACGGTGCCACCCTGTGCGGCCACCGCCTCCGGCAGTCGCGACGATGAACTCGGGTAGCGCTCGTAGATCATTCCGCGCAGGTCCCAGCGCAGCGCCTGCTGCGCGTCGCCTCGCTGGCGATAGGCCTTGGCGAGCCCGTAGAACGCGTAGGGATTGCCGTGCTTTGCCGCGGCCAGGTAGGCGCGCTCGCCGCGTCGCCACGAAGCACGCAGCACCGGCGCAGGATCGATGCGGGGGCTGTCGGCATGCCGCAGCGTGCCGGAGGTCCAGATCCGGCCCAGTGCTTCTTCCGCCCTGGTGTTGTGGAAGGTCCAGGGCGTGACCACTGCGGCACGCTCGTAGTAGGCGACTGCGCGCGGATCGTTGAAGCGCTCGAAGGTTTCTGCGGTATCCCAGGCGCCGTCAAAGCTGCCGTCACTGCCGCGTTGTTCCAGGGCCTGCTGCTGTGCCGGTGGCAGCCTGGAGGGCGGGGGCAGGCTCTGGCAGGCGGTCAGGCCCAGGCAGAGCAGGGCGGCCAGTACGGCGGTGCATCCAGTGCGGTGTTGCATTTCCATTACACATTGCAGGGCGCGCCATTATGCGCTTCGCCTGTGGTTGCCAACGCAACTGTTGCGCTGCACCGGAAACCGGGGTAGGGTCGATCCCATGTCGATCCGCCTGGCCACCGCCTTCAATAACAACAACCGCAATAATCTGCGCGCGAATAATCGTGCGCGGCCGATGCGGGACTGCGCCCTGGGTAGATAGACAGCAACACACGCCCGGACACCAGAAAACCCGCATCGGCCGATGCGGGTTTTTTTGTGCCCGGGCGCAGCCTTCCCGGGCCTGGATGGCCGGTCGAACACCTTCCCCTCGTGAAATCCCCCAACAGGAGCTCCGCCATGTGTTCGATCTTCGGAATCTTCGGCCTGCAGGCCGGTGACGATCTTCCCGCCCTGCGCCGTCATGCGCTGGAACTGTCGCAGCGCCAGCGCCACCGTGGCCCGGACTGGAGCGGCGTGTACCTGGACGAAGGCGCGCTGCTGGTCCACGAGCGGCTGGCCATCGTCGACCCGGCCGGCGGCTCGCAACCACTGCTGTCGGCCGACGGCCAGCTGGCGCTGGCGGTGAACGGCGAAATCTACAACCACCAGCAACTGAAGGCCGTGCTGACCACCGCCTACGACTTCCAGACCGGCTCGGACTGCGAAGTGATCAACGCGCTGTACCGCCAGGGCGGATCGCCGGCGCAGTGGCTGGAGCAGCTCAACGGCATCTTCGCCTTCGCGCTGTGGGACCGTGACAGTGGCCGCGTGCTGGTGGCACGCGACCCGATCGGCGTGGTGCCGCTGTACTGGGGCCACGATGCGCAGGGACGCCTGCGGGTGTCCTCGGAGATGAAGGCGCTGGTTGATTCCTGCGCCGATGTCGCGCAGTTCCCGCCGGGCCACTATTTCGACAGCGCCAGCGGCGAGCTGGTGCGCTACTACCAGCAGCCGTGGCGTGAATACGCGGATGTGCAGGGCCGCCAGGCCGACCTCGCCGAACTGCGGCAGGCATTCGAGCACGCCGTGGAGCGCCAGTTGATGAGCGATGTGCCGTACGGCGTGCTGTTGTCCGGTGGCCTGGATTCATCGCTGGTGGCCGCCGTGGCCGCACGCTATGCACGCCGCCGCATCGAAGACGGCGGGCAGACCGAAGCCTGGTGGCCGCGCCTGCACTCGTTCGCGATCGGATTGAAGGGCTCGCCCGATCTGGCCGCCGCTGCGATCGCCGCCGAAGCGCTGGGCACCGTGCATCACGGCTTCGAATACACCTTCGAAGAAGGCCTGGATGCACTGCCGGAAGTGATCCGCCATATCGAAACCTACGACGTCACCACCATCCGTGCATCGACGCCGATGTTCCTGCTTGCGCGGCGGATCAAGGCGATGGGGGTGAAGATGGTGCTCTCCGGCGAGGGCAGCGACGAGATCTTCGGCGGCTACCTGTACTTCCACAAGGCACCGGACGCGCGCGAATTCCACGACGAGCTGGTGCGCAAGCTCGACGCCCTGCACAACTACGATTGCCTGCGTGCCAACAAGTCGATGATGGCCTGGGGCGTGGAGCCGCGCGTGCCGTTCCTGGATCGCGAATTCCTCGACGTGGCGATGCGCTTCGATGCCGCGCACAAGATGGTCGGTGCCGGGTTCGGTGGCCGCCGCATCGAGAAGGCGGTGTTGCGCGAGGCGTTCGATGGCTACCTGCCGGACAGCATCCTGTGGCGGCAGAAGGAGCAGTTCAGCGATGGCGTCGGCTACGGCTGGATTGATGGCCTCAAAGCGCATGCCGAGGCGCAGGTGAGTGACCGTGTGCTGGCGGCGGCTGACAAGCGCTTCCCGCACAACCCGCCGCAGACCAAGGAGGCGTACTACTACCGCCACCTGTTCGAGCAGTTCTTCCCGAGCCGCGCGGCCGCCGAGACCGTGCCGGGCGGCAAGTCGATTGCCTGTTCCTCGCCGGCGGCGATCGCCTGGGATGCCAGCTTCGCGGCGGCGGCCGACCCTTCCGGACGCGCGATCGCCGGCGTGCACGAACAAGCCCTGGCCTGATCCGGCAAAAAGGGGACGGAGGGGATTAAGTCGTTTGAGGCACAAACGACTTAATCCCCTCCGTCCCCATTTTGCGACGTATCATCGGCGCCCTGCACATTGGGGAATGTTCATGGACGTACCGCGCGGGAGCCAACGGCCGCCGATGAAATGGGGATGGCGCTATCTGGCATGGGCCGCGCTGCCCCTGCTGGCCGGTGTGCTGCTGGCGCGCTTCGCTGGTCCGGCTGCACCCGCTGCGGTTGCCCGCGCCACGGCCGCCGCCGAGGGCGGCTGGGCGCAGCATCTGGCCTCGCCGTTGGGCCTGTTCCTGCTGCAGCTGCTGGTGTTGTTGCTGGTGGCCAAGGGGGCCGGTGCACTGCTGAAGCGGCTGGGCCAGCCGGCGGTGATTGGAGAGATGGCGGCCGGCCTGATGATGGGCCCGCTGGTGCTGGGCAGCGTGCTGCCGCAGCTGCATGGGGCGCTGTTCCCGGCCAGTTCGCTGGGGCCGCTGGGCATGCTCAGCCAGCTGGGCGTGCTGATGTTCCTGCTGGTGGCCGGTGCCGAGCTGGATCTGGCCGCGCTGCGCGGGCGACGGCGTTTTGCGTTCACGGTCAGCCATGCCGGCATCGCGGTGCCGTTCGTGCTCGGCATCGCGCTGGCGATCTGGCTGTACCCGCAGCACGGCCCCGAAGGTGTGGGCTTCACCGCGTTCGCGCTGTTCGTCGGCATCTCGATGAGCATCACCGCGTTCCCGGTGCTGCTGCGCATCCTCGCCGACCGTGGCATCACCCAGACATCGCTGGGCCAGACCGCCATCGCCTGCGCCGCCTTGGGCGACGCCACCGCGTGGTGCCTGCTGGCCTTGATCGTCGCCGCGGCCCAGGCCAGTGGCTGGCTGCCGGCCAGCCTCAACCTGCTGTGCGTGGTTGCGTTCGTGGCGTTGATGCTGGGGCTGGTGAAGCCCTGGTTCGCCCGCCAGCAGGTTGCGCCGGGCCGCGAGGGGCGCTGGCTGCTGGGCATCCTGCTGCTGTCGCTGGCCAGCGCGCTGGTCACCGAAATGCTCGGCATCCACGCCTTGTTCGGTGCGTTCGCTGCCGGCGTGGCGGTGTCGTCCAACGTGCAACTGCGCGAGCTGCTGATGGCCCGCGTCGAACCGTTCGCGGTGACGCTGCTGCTGCCGCTGTTCTTCGCCATGACCGGTCTGCGCATGCGCGCCGATGCATTGCAGGCCAGCGATATCGTGCTGTGCGCGGTGGTGATCGTGGTGGCCACGGCCGGCAAGCTGCTGGGCACCTTCAGCGCTGCGCGCAGTGCCGGCATGCCCACGCGCGAGGCCTGGCGGCTGGGCGCGCTGATGAATACCCGCGGCCTGATGGAGCTGATCGTGCTCAACCTGGGCTACGAGCTGGGCCTGCTCGGCGACCGCCTGTTCGCGGTGCTGGTGATCATGGCGCTGGTGACCACGGCGATGACCGGGCCGCTGTTGAACCTGATCGAGCGGCGCAGGGCCTGAGTGCGGAGGGTAGTGCCGGCCGCTGGCCGGCATCCAGGCTGGTGTGTCCAGCATCATGAGGTTGCCGGCCAGCGGCCGGCACTACCGCGCTGGCGCTACCGCGCCGGCACCAGGGTCATGATGTGCTGCGCCTTGCCGGGCAGGAACGGGGTCGGGCGGCCATGCACCCAGTCTTCGTGGCCGGCGCCCCAGTACGGAGACAGGGGATGCCCGCTCTGGCCGCCGGGCATGTGCACGATGCCGTCGGCCTCGTGGCCGGGCGACACCACCATGCGCTCGGAAGCACCGAAGTTCGGCGTCTGCACGCGCGGCATGTCGCGGTCACCAGGCAGCCGGTCGGCGGGCATGCACAGCCAGCGCTTGGCGATGTCCGGCAACGCGCGAGCAATGGGATGGCAGATCGCCGCGGTGTTGCGTTCACCCCAGGTGCGCTTGGCCAGTGGGCCTTGCCTGGAGAGCTCGGCTTCCGTGCGACGTGCCGCATCGATCAGCAGCGCATCCCAGCTGTCGAACGCCGGCGGCAGCAGGTTGGCCGGGCGCTGCTGCAGCATCGGCCAGGCTACGCCTTCCAGCTGCGCCAGGCGTGGATCGAGGTAGTCCTTACCCAGCTGCGCATTGGCCGGTGCCAGCAGCGCATCGGACAGCGTCTCCATCACCTGCGTGCGGAACTCGCGCACCACCCTGTAGCTGACCGAGTCGGCTGAAGCGCGCCCGCCCCACTGATGGCTGACTGCCTTCAATCGCTTCAGCGCAGGGTCGTCACTGCGTTCGATGACGTCGTGCAGCAGGGCCCACCAGCGCTGCAGGAACACGGCGCGGTCATCGAGCTGGATCGCCAGCAGGTCATGCTCGTCGAAGCGCTCCTGGATCGCCAGCAGGTCACGGATCTGCCGCGCCCGCGCACCGAGGTCATAGCCGCCGTTGCCGGCAGTGGCCAGTGCCTGGCCGTCCAGAACGCGGCCGTTGGCGGTCCACAGGCGGTGGTTGGGTGGGTCGATCAGTGCCGGTGAGGCATCGCTGCGGATCGGCCAGGGTGCGCAGTCCTGGTTGTTGGCTGCGGTGAAGCCCGCAGGTGCACAGCCGGGGCCGCGGTCCGGGCGGGCGCCGATCAGGCGCCAGGCGATGCGTCCGCTGCGGTCGCCGACCACCAGGTTCTGCGCGGGAATGCCGGCGCGGTCGGCGAACTGCAGGGCCGCGTCCAGATCGCCAGCGCGAGCCAGGTCACCGAAGTCCAGGCGCACCGCGCCGGGCAGCTGGGCGACCCAGCGCAGCGCGTCGCCGCCGCCATCGGCGTGGGTATGCAGGATCGGCCCCCAGGCGGTTTCGCGCACCGGGAACACCACGTCGGCCTGACCGGCTACGGTGATGCGTTCTTCATGTACGGTCGCCGCGGCGTTGGCTGGTTCAGTGCGGTAGTCCGCCGTGTCGATGTAGCTGTTGGTGAAGCCCCAGGCCACGTGCCCGTTGCTGCCGACGATCACCGCAGGCAGGCCGGGCAGCGAGAAACCGGTGACATCGACCTGCCCGCCGGCAGCCTGCGGGTCGGGGTAGCGCAGGCGCACGCGGAACCACAGGCCCGGTGCGCGCAGGCCCAGGTGCATGTCGTCGGCGACGATCGCGCGGCCATCGGCGGTAAGCGCCCCGGCCACCGCGAAGTTGTTGCTGCCGACGGCGTCCGCCTCTTCCTGCGCGATGCCGGATTTTCCCTTCAACGTGCGCAGGTCGAGCTGGCTGGCATCGGGCAGGGCGGCGTTGCCGGTGGGTTCGCCGAACAGCGGTGCATCCCATTCAGTGCCGTCGTGGGTGATCAGCGCGTACAGCGCCGGCGGCACCACCGCGCGGATGCGGCTGAGCGCAAGCTCGGTCTGGTTGCCCGGATCCTGCAGGTCGGCGTACATGGCCAGCCCGGTCAGCACGCTGTCGCTGGCCTTCCACGGTTGCGGTGACTGCCGCAGCAGCAGGTAGGCCCATGGGCGCACGGAGAGATCGGCCAGGCCTTCGTTGACGCCATCCACGTAGGCACGCACGGCATCGCCGTTGTCGCCCAATGCAGCGTCCAGGTGCGCTTCGGTGCGTGCGCGCAGGCGATGCACGCGCATGCGCTTGTCAGCGTCGATGGCCTTCGGCCCGAACAGCGCCGACAGCTCGCCGGCGGCACTGCGGCGCATCAGGTCCATTTCGAAATAGCGTTCCTGCGCATGCACGCGACCCAATGCGCGCATGGCGTCGGCCTGGCTGGCGGCGGTGATGGTGACCACGCCCAGCGCATCGCGCTCGACGGTGACCGGCTTGGCCAGCCCCGGCAGGGCATGCTCGCCGTCCAGGTCGGCCAGGCTGCCACGCAGCAGCAGCCACAGCACCAGGGCGGTGACCAAAACGATGGCGATCAGCACGCCCAGCACCCAACGCCATGTACGTCGCATCGCACGTCCTTTCCGAACTCGTGGGTCGATTGTAGCCGCAGGCGCAACTGCGACTGATTCCGATTAGATCACCGTATTTTGAAATGCGGCACCCTATGTCCCATCGATTCACAGGAGCCCCCCCATGAAAGGCAACCCGGACGTCATCGCCTGCCTGAAGGAACTGCTGCGCGGCGAGCTTGCTGCCCGCGACCAGTACTTCATCCATTCCCGCCGCTACGAGGACCAGGGCCTGTTCGCGCTGTACGAACGCCTGAACCACGAGATGGAAGAGGAAACCCAGCACGCCGACGCGCTGCTGCGCCGGATCCTGTTCCTCGGCGGCGACCCGGACATGCGCCCGCATGCCACCGAGCCCGGCAAGACGGTGGAAGAGATGCTGCAGAAGGATCTCGATACTGAATACGCCGTTCGGAACAATCTTGCCGCCGGCATGAAGCTGTGCGAAGAGAACGGTGACTACGTGAGCCGCGACATCCTGCTGGCGCAGCTGAAGGACACCGAGGAAGACCACGCCTGGTGGCTGGAGCAGCAGCTGGGCCTGATCAAGCGCATCGGCCTGGAGCTGTACCAGCTGAGCAAGATCGACGGCAACGGCGCCCCGGCGCACTGAGCGGCACCGCTCTCTGTAGGGCCGACCGCTGGTCGGCTGCTTTTCGGTAGAGCAGCCGACTAACAGTCGGCTCTACCAGGAGCAGAAGAGCAGCCGACTAACAGTCGGCTCTACCAGGAGCAGAAAAGCAGCCGACCAGCGGTCGGCTCTACCAGACGAAGCACAGCGTTCTGTCGCCCGCCAGCACCGGAGCATCGCCAGCCAGCTTTCGCCAGCCAGCCGCTCCACCGCCCGCCAGCCGACAACGAAAAAGCCGGGGAATGCCCCGGCTTTTTCGTGTCTGACGTCCCTGGATTCCGGTAGTGCCGGCCGCTGGCCGGCAACGTTGGATCCCAGCAACATCCAGCAGTTGCCGGCCAGCGGCCGGCACTACCGCTTACTCCACCGCCAGCCCTTCCACCTTCTGCCAGCCGCGCGGCAGCAGGTGGCCGCGGGTGGCGCGGGCGCCGAGGTAGGCGTCCAGCTCGTTGAACTTCAGCCCCATCGTGCGCTGGCCACTGCGCACCTGCAGGGTCTGCCCCGGGCTGATTGCCACGATGGCGACCACGCGTTCGGTGGCGAGCTTGGCCTTCGGGATCTCGATGATCTTGTTGCCCTTGCCCTTGTCCAGTTCCGGTAGGTCGTTGGCGGCGATTGCCAGCAGGTTGCCCGAACTGGTCACCGCCACGATGCGGTCGGTGGCCACGTTGGCGAGCACCGATGGAGTGAGCACCGACGAGCCGGACGACAGGTTCAGCATTGCCTTGCCGGCCTTGTTGCGACCGATCAGGTTCTCGAAACGGGTGACAAAGCCATAGCCATGACTGGAGGCCAGCACGAAACGGGCATCCGGCTCGGCACTGGCCAGGGTCACGAAGCTGGTGCCCGGTGCCGGCGAGAAGCGGCCGGTCAGCGGTTCACCGTTGCCGCGCGCCGAGGGCAGGGTATGCACCGGCGTCGAGTAGGCGCGGCCTTCGCTGTCGAGGAACGCGACCTGCTGGGTGCTGCGCGCACGCACCGCGCCCTGCAGGGCATCACCGTCGCGGTAGGAGAGGGCGGACGCATCGACGTCGTGGCCCTTGGCCGCGCGGATCCAGCCCTTCTCCGACAACACCACGGTCATCGGCTCGCTCGGCACCAGCTCGGTCTCGTCGATGGCCTGCGCGGCCTGGCGCTGCACCAGCGGCGAACGGCGTGCGTCGCCGAACTTCCTGGCATCGGCGGTCAGTTCGTCGCGGATCAGCTTCTTCAGCTTGGCCTTGCTGTCGAGGATGCCGAGGATCTTCTCGCGCTCCTTGGCCAGCTCGTCCTGCTCGCCGCGGATCTTCATCTCTTCCAGGCGGGCCAGCTGCTTCAGCTTGGTTTCCAGGATGTACTCGGCCTGGTCGTCGGACAGGCCGAAGCGCGCGATCAGCGCCGCCTTCGGTTCGTCCTCGGTACGGATGATGTGGATCACCTCGTCCAGGTTGAGGAAGGCGACCAGCAGGCCTTCCAACAGGTGCAGGCGGCGCTCGACCTTCTGCAGGCGGTGCTGCAGGCGGCGGGTGACGGTGTTGCTGCGGAAGGTCAGCCATTCGCTGAGCAGCATCTTCAGGTTCTTCACCTGCGGACGGCCGTCCAGCCCGATCACGTTGAGGTTGACGCGGTAGCTGCGCTCCATGTCCGTGGTGGCGAACAGGTGGCCCATCAGCTGTTCGGCGTCCACGCGGTTGGAGCGCGGCACCAGCACCACGCGCACCGGGTTGGCGTGGTCGGATTCATCGCGGATGTCCTCCAGCCACGGCAGCTTCTTGGCGCGCATCTGCGCGGCGATCTGCTCGATCACCTTCGACGGCGACACCTGGAACGGCAGCGCCGTCACCACGATGTTGTTGGCTTCCTTGGTGAAGGTTGCACGCGCACGCACGCTGCCGTTGCCGGTCTCGTACATCGTGCGCAGGTCGTTGGCCGCGGTGATGATCTCGGCGCTGGACGGGTAGTCCGGGCCCTGCACGTGTTCGCACAGGTCGCGCACGGTGGCGTCGGGGTTGTCCAGCAGGTGCAGCAGCGCGCTGACGATCTCGTTGAGATTGTGCGGCGGCACGTCGGTGGCCATGCCCACGGCGATGCCGGTGGTGCCGTTCAGCAGCAGGTGCGGCAGCCGCGCCGGCATCCAGGTCGGTTCCTGCAGGGTGCCGTCGAAGTTCGGTGCCCAGTCGGTGGTGCCCTGGCCCAGTTCGCCCAGCAGCACTTCGGCGATCGGGGTCAGCTTGGATTCGGTGTAACGCATCGCCGCGAACGACTTCGGGTCGTCGCTGGAGCCGAAGTTGCCCTGGCCCTCGATCAGCGGGTAGCGGTACGAGAACGGCTGTGCCATCAGCACCAGCGCTTCGTAGCACGCGCTGTCGCCGTGCGGGTGGTACTTACCGATGACGTCACCGACGGTGCGCGCGGACTTCTTCGGCTTGGACGCGGCATTCAGGCCCAGCTCGCTCATCGAATAGATGATGCGGCGCTGCACCGGCTTCAGGCCGTCGCCGATGAAGGGCAGGGCGCGGTCCAGGACCACATACATCGAGTAGTCGAGGTAGGCGCGTTCGGCGTACTCGCGCAGCGGCAGTTGTTCGAATCCGTGGAACACGGGGCGGGCAAGTTCGGTCATGCGGCGTTGTTACCTGTTGTCGGGAGGCGGCGACGGCGGTCGCCGCTCGCAATCCTGTGATTATCCGGATGCGGCGGGGGATGCCAAGCCACGCGCAGGGTCCAGCCCGGTTTCCAGGCCATGCCCGGCCCGTGCCAGGTAGCGCCCCGGCGGCAGCCCGAAGTGGCGGCGGAACACGGTGACGAAGGCGCTGGCGCTGCTGAAGCCCAACGCATGGGCGATGTCGGCCACGCTGCGGCCGTCGGTCAGCTGGCGCAGGGCTTCGGACAGCCGGGCCTGCTGCCGCCACTGGGCGAAGCTGAGGGTGGTCTCGTCGCGGAAGTGGCGGGTAAGGCTGCGCGGCGACAGGCCGGCCCAGTGCGCCCACTCGGCCAGGCTGCGCTCGTCGGATGGGTCGGCCAGCAGCTGCGAGGCGATCTTCAGCAGGCGCCGGTCATGAGGCATCGGCAGGTGCATGCGCTGGCGCGGCGCGGTACGGATCTCGTCCAGCAGCACGTCGATGATGTGCTGGCGCTCGGGCGTGGTGTCGTAACCCAGTGGCCATTCGCAGATGCGGTCGGCCAGCGCCTGCGCCAGCTTGGACAGGCCCAGCACGCAGGGATCGGCCGGCAGGGTGGCGCAGGCCGGCGCGGCCAGCGCCATGCCCCAGCCACGCAGCGGACCGTCCAGGGTGACCGTATGCGGCTCCAGCGGCGGCATCCAGCCGGCCGAACCCGGCGCCAGCGACCAGGTGCCATGCGAGGTGCGGGTGGTCAGCAGGCCGCGTTCGACGCAGATCAGCTGGGCGCGCTGGTGGTGATGCCAGTCCACTTCCCTGACCAGGCCGAGGGGGCTGTCGAAGCGGAAGGCCACCACTGGCGGGCCGTCGTTGCGCTCGAACCAGTCCAGCGCGTCGTCGCGCAGCAGGCGCTTGGGAGGGGGGATTTCTGCCTTGTTCATCATATCCGCTGGCTGAAATGTGTCATCCATTGGCTGGATTGTACTACCGGGCCACCTGACCAGATCATTAAGGTAGGCGCCTTCACCGATCCAGCCCACTGCTGCAACACAGCATTCGATGCCAGATCGAATATTTCCATTGAGAAATATTTTTTTTGGAAGAGAATGCTCCCCCATGATCTGTCCTGCAACCACTCCCCCCAGCTTCGGCCTGCTGCTGCGCCAGGTGCGCGACGGCCTGGTCCGGCAACTCGACGCGTCCATGGCTGAAGAAGATCTGGGTATCGGCTTCACCCACTACATCGGGTTGAAGGTGCTTTCCAACATGGCGCCGTGCACGGCCAATGAACTGGCCCAGGCCATCGACCAGGTACCCAGCGCGGTCACCCGCCTGCTGGACAAGCTCGAGGCGCTGGGCTGCGTCCGCCGCGAGCCGCATGCGCAGGACCGGCGTGCGCTGCAGATCGTGCTGACCGATGAAGGCCGCGCGCTGTGGGCGCGGCTGAAGCTGCGCGGCGACGCGGTGATGGATTACGCGCTGCGTGATCTTTCCGCCGACGAGCGCACGCTGCTGCTGTCCCTCCTTACCCGAATCCGCGATTCCCTGACGACCCCATGAACCCGATCCCGCATTCCACTCTCCGCCGGTCCGGGCGCGCGCTGCTGGTGTCAGCGCTGGCCCTGGCCCTGGCCGCCTGCGCCAGCAGCCGTGGCCTCAACCCGCAGGGCCACGTGCTCGATGTGGACAGCCTGCACAGCGAACGCACCTTGGCCGACACCGACCTGAGCGCCACCGGCTTCCCGGCGCAGGACTGGTGGAAGGCACTGGGCGATGCGCAGCTGGACGCGCTGGTTGCCGAAGGCCTGGCCGGTCATCCGAGCCTGGATGCCGCCGATGCGCGCCTGCGCCAGGCCCAGGCCCAGGTTGGCACTGCGCGTGCCGATGAGCTGCCCAGCCTGTCGGTGTCCGGTGGCTACACCGGCCTGCGCCTGCCCGAGTCGATGGTCCGCAGTGAGATGGGCGGCCGCTACGGTGGCAGCAGCCAGGTCGCCTTCGACTTCAGCTATGGCGTGGACCTGTGGGGCGGCAAGCGCGCCGCCTGGGAAGCCGCCGTGGATGGCGCGCATGCCGCCACCGTCGAGGCCCAGGCCGCGCGCCTGAACCTGTCCACCGGCATCACCCAGGCCTATGCCGACCTGGCCTACGCGTGGCAGCTCAACGACGTGGCCGAGGAAGAGCTGGCCCGTTCGCAGAGGTCGCTGCAGCTGACCCGCCAGCGCCGCAGCGCCGGCATCGACAGCGATCTGCAGGTGCGCCAGGCCGAAGCCCGCGTGCCGGCCGCGCAGCAGCAGGTGCAGGCCGCGCAGCAGCGCATCGATGCCGCCCGCACCGCGCTGGCGGCACTGGTCGGCAAGGGCCCGGACCGCGGCCTGTCGATCCAGCGCCCGCAGCCGTTGAATCCGATGGCCCTGCAGCTGCCGGGCGTGCTGCCCAGCGAACTGCTCGGCCGTCGCCCCGACATCGTCGCCGCACGCTGGCGCGTGGAAGCGGCCGACAAGCAGATCAAGGTCGCCAGGACCAAGTTCTACCCGAGCTTCAACCTGACCGCGCTGGCCGGTGTAGTCGCCCCGAACGTGGGTGATCTGCTGAAGAGCAGCTCCACCTTCGCCTACATCGGCCCGGCGCTGAGCCTGCCGATCTTCGAGGGCGGCAAGCTGCGCGCCAACCTGGCCAACACCGATGCGCAGTACGACCTGGCGGTGGCCAACTACAACCAGGCCGTGCTCGACGCATTGCGCGACGTTGCCGACCAGGTCAACGCGGTGCGTTCGCTGGCGCAGCAGGCGCACTCGCAGCAGCAGGCGGTGGACACCGCGCGCTCGGCCTTCGACCTGGCCCAGCAGCGCTACCGCGCCGGCATCGGCAGCTACCTGGACGTGCTGACCGCGCAGTCCACCCTGCTGCAGTCGCAGCAGCAGCTGGTCGGGCTGCAGTCGCAGCAGGTGCAGTCCTCGGTGCGCCTGAGCAAGGCGCTGGGCGGTGGTTTCCAGCCCGCTGACGCCGACCGCGCACCGATCGCCTCCCATTCCAATTCCTCGCATTCCTGAAGACGCCCGCCATGAGCCAGACCCAAGACACCGCGGCCCCGGCCGCTCCCAACCGCCGCGGCAACCTGCTGCGCGGCCTGTTCGTGATCGTCGTGCTGCTGCTTGCCGCACTGGCGCTGTGGTACTTCATGTTCGGCCGTTGGTTCGAAGAGACCGACGATGCCTACGTGCAGGGCAACCAGGTGCAGATCACCCCGCTGGTGGCCGGTACCGTGGTCGCCATCAATGCCGATGACGGCATGCGCGTGGAGCGCGGCCAGCTGCTGGTGCAGCTGGACCCGTCCGACACCTCGGTGGCACTGCAGCAGGCCGAAGCCAACCTGGCCAAGACGGTGCGCCAGACCCGTGGTCTGTACCGCAGCGTGGAAGGCGCCCAGGCGGACTTGAACGCCCGCCAGGTGACCCTGAAGCGCGTGCGCGACGACTTCGCCCGCCGCAAGGACCTGGCTGCCACCGGCGCCATCTCCAACGAAGAACTGGCCCATGCCCGTGATGAGCTGGCCGCTGCCGAAGCGGCCGTGGCCGGTTCGCGCGAGACCGTCGAGCGCAACCGCGCGCTGGTCGACGACACCGTGATCGCCACCCAGCCGGACGTGCAGGCCGCCGCCGCGCAGCTGCGCCAGGCCTTCCTCAACAACGCCCGCGCCGGCATCGTCGCGCCGGTCACCGGCTATGTTGCCCGTCGTTCGGTGCAGGTCGGCCAGCGCGTGCAGCCGGGCAATGCGCTGATGGCGGTGGTGCCGACCGAGCAGATGTGGGTCGAGGCCAACTTCAAGGAAACCCAGCTGCGCCACATGCGCCTGGGCCAGGAAGTGGAACTGAAGTCGGACCTGTACGCCGGTGACGTGAAGTACAAGGGTCGCATCCAGAGCCTGGGCCTGGGCACCGGCTCGGCGTTCTCGCTGCTGCCGGCGCAGAACGCCAGCGGCAACTGGATCAAGATCGTGCAGCGTGTGCCGGTGCGCATCGCCATCGATGCCAAGCAGCTGGCCGAACACCCGCTGCGCATCGGCCTGTCGATGAAGGCTGAAGTGAGCCTGCGCGACCAGAAGGGCGAAGTGCTGCCGAGCACCCCGGCCAAGGGCACGGTGTTCGACACCGACGTGTATGCCAAGCAGCTGCATGATGCCGACGAGGTGATCCACACGATCATCCAGGGCAACCTGCCGCAGCAGCAGGCAAAGGTGGGCTGAGGTCGCCATGTCCGCACAAGCTCCAGCCGCGCCCGGCACTCCGGGCGCACCGGCGGCGCCGGGTGCGGCCTCCGGGTTCCTGCCGCCCAGCGTCGCCCTGTGTACCGTTGGCCTGGCGATGGCCTCGTTCATGCAGGTGCTCGACACCACCATCGCCAACGTCTCGCTGCCGACCATCGCCGGTAATCTCGGCGCCAGTTCGCAGCAGGCGACCTGGGTCATCACCTCGTTCGCGGTCAGCACGGCCATCGCGCTGCCGCTGACCGGCTGGCTCAGCCGTCGCTTCGGTGAGCGCAAGCTGTTCGTCTGGGCCACGCTGGCCTTCGTCATCACCTCGCTGCTGTGCGGCCTGGCGCAGAGCATGGGCATGCTGGTGCTGTCGCGTGCACTGCAGGGTTTCGTGGCCGGCCCGATGTACCCGATCACGCAGTCGCTGCTGGTCTCGATCTATCCGCGCGAGAAACGCGGACAGGCCTTGGCGCTGCTGGCGATGATCACCGTGGTGGCGCCGATCTGCGGACCGATCCTCGGTGGCTGGATCACCGACAACTACAGCTGGGAATGGATCTTCCTGATCAACGTGCCGTTGGGCATCTTCGCCGCGCTGGTGGTGGGCAACCAGTTGAAGGGGCGCCCGGAGCACATCGAGAAGCCGAAGATGGACTACGTCGGCCTGGTCACCCTGGTGATCGGCGTTGGTGCGCTGCAGCTGGTGCTCGATCTGGGCAACGATGAGGATTGGTTCTCGTCGATGAAGATCGTGGTGCTGGCCTGCGTGGCGGTGGTGGCGCTGACGGTGTTCCTGATCTGGGAGCTGACCGACAAGGACCCGATCGTCGACCTGAAGCTGTTCCGGCACCGCAACTTCCGCGCCGGTACGTTGGCGATGGTGGTCGCCTACGCGGCGTTCTTCAGTGTCGCCCTGCTGATTCCGCAGTGGCTGCAGCGTGACATGGGCTACACCGCGATCTGGGCAGGCCTGGCGACGGCGCCTATCGGCATCCTGCCGGTGATCATGACCCCGTTCGTGGGCAAGTACGCATCGCGCTTCGACATGCGCATGCTGGCCACGGTGGCCTTCATCGTGCTGTCCATGACCAGCTTCCTGCGTTCGAACTTCAACCTGCAGGTGGACTACATGCACGTGGCCGGCGTACAGCTGATCATGGGTATTGGTGTGGCGCTGTTCTTCATGCCGGTGCTGCAGATCCTGCTGTCGGACCTGGATGGGCGCGAGATCGCGGCCGGCTCCGGCCTGGCCACCTTCCTGCGAACGCTGGGTGGCAGTTTCGCGGCGTCGCTGACGACGTGGCTGTGGGCGCGGCGCACCCAGGTGCACCATGCCGACCTGACCGAGCACATCTCGGCCTATCAGCCGGGCATGCAGGACCAGGTCACGGCGATGGGGCAGGGCGACCTGCAGCACGGCGCAGCGGTACTGAACAACATGATCAACCACCAGGCATCGCAGATGGGCTTCAACGACATCTTCTTCCTGCTGGGCTGGATCTTCCTGGCGATCATCGCGTTCCTGTGGCTGGCCAAGCCGCCGTTCGGTGCGGGTGCAGGCGCGGCCGCCGGTGGCGGACACTGATCGATCTGCCACCCGGTAGCGCCGGGCCATGCCCGGCGGCTTCCGCGAAACGCATCCATGCAATGCAGAAGCCCCGCCGGAAGGCGGGGTTTCTGTTTTTGGGACCGGGTTACCGCGTGCGGTAGATACGTTTGAACTCGACACGATCGCGGTATAGCTGGGTGATGGACCAGATTCCGCCCACGAGGACGGCCGCGCCGGCCACCCAGCCCACAGCCGACTGCAGGTAGGTGCCCGCGAACAAGCCGCAGACGATGGCTGCAATCACAATGGCGATGCTGGCTTCTCTCGGCGCCCCGTAGTGCACCTCTGCCTGGCATCCGACGCAGACGCGAACACCGCGGTTTGACGTGGTGTGACAGTGGGGACAGGTGATGCTCTGCATGAAGACTCCTTTGCACGGAATAGGGGCGCAGGAGGCAGAGCATCGCGATGGGGCCAGGCAACCTGCACCAATGAATCTGCCTGTTCCAGGACCGGCGCGAAGGGAATTTCGTGTAGGAAGAATACGAAACCGCGAGGAATGTGCGACGGGTTTGGTTCTCAAACCCACTCTACGCGCGCCCGCACTGTCGCAGCGCGCTCGAGCATCCGTCGTGTCATGCCGGATACGACAATCAAGATGGGGAAGCCGGTCCGGAACAAGCGTCCCTCTTGAGCGCTGGACATGAAAAAACCCGCTTGCGCGGGTTTGATCATCCAGTAGATCCATGCCATGCGTGGATGGACGCCGCCATCGCGTGATACCCGAACCCCGGAAACGAAAAAACCCGCTTTCGCGGGTTTGATCATCTTGAGTCGTGGTGCCCAGGAGAGGACTCGAACCTCCACGGTTTTACCCGCTAGTACCTGAAACTAGTGCGTCTACCAATTCCGCC
>NZ_RAVT01000030.1 GCF_013464915.1 Stenotrophomonas maltophilia | reverse complement strand
TGGGGGCTTGGCCGCGGCATCCATGCCGCGGACACTCCCGCAACCGGACCCACCCCGCCTTCGACAGTTTTCCGCGAGCTGTTGGACATGCCGACGGGGTCAGATCCGTTTTMCCTCGGAAAACGGATCTGACCCCAGATTGATTTCGATATCTGACAGAAATTCATCCACGCATGGCGTGGATCTACCCGATCGCGGAAAACTGTCAGAGGCGGGGCGGTATCGGAGGGCGGGGTGTCAGCCGCATGGATGCGGCTGCCAAGCCCCCATGGACGGGTTTACGGCGTCCCCGCGCTCCGATACCGCCCCGCCAAGCCACGGAATGCCAGCTTTTGCTTTTGCTGTTGCCTTGGCTTGAAGCCTCTGCGGGTGCAGGGCGCAGCCCTGCCGAACACCCCTCAGTGCAGCAGGGCAGCCACCGCCGCGCGGAACCCCGCCTGCGCCTGCCCGGACTCCGGTGCGTGATGCAGCTGCCGCACCGCCCGTGCCAGCCGTGCCGCGCCCACGAACCCGCAGCTGGCCTGCAGCCGGTGCAGCTGGCTGCGCAGCTGGCGCTCGTCATGCTGGTCCACGGCCTGTTCAACCGCGTCGCGTACGCCCGGCAACTCGGCCAGGAACAGCTCGCGCAGGGCGATCAGGTGGTTGCGCTGGCCATTGAGCGCGGCCAGTGCCGCGGTCTCGTCCCAGTCCTGCACCTGCAGCTCGACCGCTGCCGGGGCCGGGGCAACGAAGATCCCCGCCGGGCTGTTCACCAGCGCGCGGCGCACGGCCTTCAGCAACTGGTCGCGGCCCAGCGGCTTGACCAGCGTGTCGCTGAAGCCGGCTTCGCGCAGGCGGGCATGAATGGAGGTGTCGCCATCGGCCGTATGGGCCAACGCCGGGGTATCGGGGTGCGAACGGCGCAGTTCACGCAGCAGCTGCGCGCCGTTGCCGTCCGGCAGGTTGACGTCGATCAGCCACAGGTCATGCGCGCCGGGCTCGGCGCTGGCCAGGGCACTGGCCAATGAGTCTGCGGTGTCCACGTCCGCCGGTAACGTTTCCAACGCCGCTTTGAAAAAACCGCGGCTGATGATGTCGTCCTCGACAAGCAGGAAGCGGGGCCGGCTGGCCCGCGGGGTCATCTGCATCAGGGCTGCCTCCATGTCAGCTGTTGCAATCATCAAGCACGGCGGCGGCGGGCGCAAGCGGGTCCAGACCCTGCCAGTCAGGATCTGCGACAATATGCCCCCATTTTTGCCCGCAGCCTGTTGCCACGTGGCCCGATCCCGCTCCCGCATCGACCGTACCCCATTCCAGACCGAGATCCTCGACCTCAGCCATGATGGTCGCGGCGTCGCCCGCCGTGAAGGCGAGGGCGGCAAGGTCACCTTCGTCAGCGGCGCTCTGCCGGGCGAGGTGGTCATGGCGGAACAGACTGCCCGCAGCCGCCATTTCGATGAGGCGCGCACGGTGGAAGTACTGCAGGCCTCGCCGCAGCGCGTGACCCCGAAGTGCCCGCACTTCGGCACCTGCGCCGGCTGCGTGCTGCAGCACCTGGACGAAGACCAGCAGATTGTCGCCAAGCAGCGCGTGCTGATGGACAACCTGGAGCGCATCGGCCACGTGAAGCCGGGTGTCGTGCTGGCGCCGCTGGTCGGCGAGAGCTGGGGCTACCGCCGCAAGGGCCGGTTCTCGGTGCGTCGGGTCGAAAAGAAGGACAAGACCCTGGTCGGCTTCCGTGAACAGGATCCGCGCTTCGTTGCCGATCTCAGCCAGTGCCTGACCGTGATCCCGGAGATCGGTACCAAGGTCGAGGCCTTGTCGACCTTCATCGAATCGCTCGATGGCAAGCGCGACAACCCGCAGATCGAGTTCATCGCCGGTGACCAGGCGGTGGTGCTGACCGTGCGCCACCTGCAGCCGCTCAGCGATGCCGACCGCGCCGCCTGGGCCGCCTTTGGCCAGCAGCATGGCTTCGTGATCTACCTGCAGTCCGGTGGCGTAGACACCGTGCAGCCGCTGGACGGGCAGGGCGTGCCGCTGTCGTTCCGGCTGGCGCCGTGGGACGTCGAGCTGGCGTTCCGCCCGCTGGACTTCATCCAGGTCAACGCCAAGCTCAACGAGAAGATGATCGCCCACGCCCTGGACCTGCTCGAACCGGGCGAGGACGAGCGCGTGCTGGACCTGTTCTGCGGCCTGGGCAATTTCACCCTGCCGCTGGCCCGCCGTGTGCGCGAAGTGGTCGGCGTGGAGGGTGATGCCGGCCTTGTCGCGCGTGCTCGTGAGAATGCCGAGCGCAATGGTCTGGCCAACGCGCAGTTTTTCAGCGCCGACCTGACCCAGGACCAGCGCAGCACCCCGTGGATGCGCCAGGGCTTCGACAAGCTGCTGCTGGACCCGCCGCGCTCGGGCGCGATCGAAGTGCTGCAGCAGCTGCCGCTGAAGCAGTTCAAGCGCATCGTCTATGTCAGCTGCCATCCGGGCTCGCTGGCACGCGATGCCGGCTATCTGGTCAACGAACAGGGCTTCACCCTGGTCAGTGCCGGTGCCATGGACATGTTCCCGCACACCGCGCACGTGGAAAGCATCGCGGTGTTCGAAAAGCGCTGAGCGGCTGTCATGCCCATGGCGCATAATCGCGCCATGGGCATTGAAATCGAACGCAAATTCCTGGTCATCAACGATGGCTGGCGATCCGCTGCGCACCGGGTGATCCCGATGGCGCAGGGTTACATCAACGACATGGGCGCGCTCGACCGTGGCACCCAGAACGCGTCGGTGCGGGTCCGCATCGAAGGCGATCACGCCGCGCTGAACCTGAAGTCGCGCACCATCGGCCACACCCGCCAGGAGTTCGACTACCCGATACCGGTGGACGATGCGCGCGCGCTGCTGGCGCTCTGTGTTGGTGGCCTGATCGACAAGCGCCGTCATCTGGTCGAGCACGCCGGCCTGACCTGGGAAGTGGATGAATTCCTCGGCGACAACGCCGGTCTGGTGGTGGCCGAGGTCGAGCTGGACAGCGCTGACCAGGTCATCGACCTGCCGGGCTGGGTTGGCGCCGAAGTGACCGACGACGCCCGCTACTACAACGTCGCGCTCGCCAGCCGCCCCTATTCACAGTGGTGAAACCCCAAAAAGGGGACGGAGGGGATTAAGTCGCCTTTACCCCGCCTGTGCGGAAAGCGACTTAATCCCCTCCGTCCCCTTTTTTCGGCGGGGGTGGGCCCCATGTCGGGGGGATGAGAATCGACATCTACTCCGACGTGGTCTGCCCCTGGTGCTGGATCGGCAAGCATCGTTTCCAGCAGGGCGTGCAGTTGCTGGGCGCCGACGCGCCCGAGCTCGACATCCATTGGCAGCCGTTCCAGCTGGATCCGGACGCGGACGCCACCCCGGTGCCGCTGCGCGAGGCCTACGTGCGCAAGTTCGGCGGCGCCGAGCGTACCGAGCAGATCCTCAGCCAGACCCAGACCACCGCGCGGGCCGAAGGGCTGCCGATGGACTTCAGCCAGGGCCAGGTGCGGGTGACCACGCTGCCGGCGCACCGGGTGCTGTGGCTGGCCGGGCAGCACGGCGTGCAGGACGCGGTGGGTGAGGCGCTGTTCCGCGCCCACTTCGAGCAGGGCCAGAACCTGGCCGACCCACAGGTGTTGATCAAGGCCGGCGCCGCTGGCGGCCTCGATGCGGGTGAGATCGCGCAGATGCTGGCCTCCGATCACGGCCTGGCCGAAGTCGACGCCAAGCTGGCCCAGGCCCATGCGCTGGGCATTTCGTCGGTGCCGACCTTCGTCATCGATGGGAAGTGGGCCATTTCCGGGGCGCAGCCGCCCGAGGCCTTCGCCAACGCACTGCGCCAGATCGCCGCCGAGCAGGGCGCGCCGGAGCCGCCCGCCGATGGCGACGAGGCCTGCGGCCCGGACGGCTGCAAGGTCTGACCGGTCCCTTAAAAGGGGACGGAGGGGATTAAGGCGCAATCGGCCCCAGTGGCCGGATACGTCTTAATCCCCTCCGTCCCCCTTTTAAGGGACCACTGCGCCTGTCGGCCGGTTCTGCGACAATGCGGCACTGCGCCATGCGGGCGCGCGTTGTGGAGATCGACCATGCTGCTGATCGGCGTTGCCGGCACCGAACTGACTGCCCAGGAGCGTGACTGGTTGCAGCACGATGCCGTGGCCGGGGTGGTGCTGTTCAAGCGCAACTTCGCCTCGCGCCAGCAGGTGACCGATCTGAGCGCGGCCATCCGCGCCGCCGCGCCGCGCCCGCAGCTGATCTGCGTGGACCAGGAAGGCGGCCGCGTACAGCGTTTCCGCGAGGGTTACAGCGATCTGCCGCCACTGCAGGACATCGGGGCGCTGTATGCCACCGACCCGCAGCAGGCCTTGGCACTGGCCGAACGGCACGCCTGGCTGATGGCCAGCGAAGTGCGCGCCAGCGGCGTGGACCTGAGCTTCGCGCCGGTGGTGGACCTTGGCCGTGGCAACCGTGCCATCGGCAACCGCGCCTTCAGTGAAGACCCGCAGGTGGTGGCCGCGTTCACTGCCGCCTATGTGCGTGGCATGCATTCGGTCGGCATGGCCGCCACGCTCAAGCATTTCCCCGGCCACGGTACCGTTCTGGAAGACACCCACGTGGATACCGCGATCGACCCGCGCGCGCTGGACGAGCTGCGCGCGCAGGACCTGGTGCCGTTCCGGGCCGGGATCGCCGCCGGTGCCGACGCGGTGATGATGGCGCACGTGATCTACCCGCAGGTGGCGCCGGAACCGGCCGGTTACTCGCCGCGCTGGATCCAGGACATCCTGCGCGGAGAGCTCGGCTTCCGTGGCGTGGTGTTCTCCGACGACATCGGCATGGCCGCCTCGCACAGTGCCGGCGGCGTTCCGGCGCGCGTGCACGCCCATCTGGACGCCGGCTGCGACGTGGTGCTGGTCTGCCACCCGGAGCTGGTTGATGAAGCCCTGCACGCAGTGCAGGGGCGCTCCCTCAATACCGCTGCGCTGCTGGGCCTGATCGGCCGCGGCGCGCTTGGCTGGGATGGCCTGCTGGCCGATGCCCGCCATGGCGACACCCAAACCCGTCTGCTTGAAACCCTTGGAAGAACCGTCTGATGCCCAACCTCACCATTTCCCAGGCCCTGGCCCAGGCTGACCTGCTGGTCGACCGCCCCACCATCGACAAGGCCATTGCTGGTATCGCCGACGCCATTGCGCGCGACTACAAGGGCGAGGTGCCGCTGTTCCTGTCGATCATGCACGGCGCGCTGCCGTTCGCCGGCCAGCTGGCGCTGGAACTGGGTGCGCGCGGGCAGGACGTGCAGTTCGATTACCTGCACGCCACCCGCTACCGCGGTGAAACCACCGGCGGCGACCTGGTCTGGAAGCACAAGCCGGCCACCTCGCTGTTCGGCCGCCGCGTGCTGCTGGTCGACGACATCCTCGACGAGGGCTACACCCTGCAGGGCGTGCGCACCTGGTGCCTGGAACAGGGCGCGACCGACGTACGCATCGCCGCGATGACGGTGAAGAAGCACGACCGCGCGCTGCCGGACGTCACTGCTGACTACGCCGGCATCGAACTGCCGGACCGCTACGTGTTCGGCTTCGGCATGGACGTCAACGAAACCCTGCGCTGCGTGCCGGCCATCTACGCAATGAAGGAATAACGGCGCAGCCGCCTGCGGCGCGTCTTCTTCCATCGCCGGCATCCTCGGGTGCCGGCGTTCGTCTTTTCATGGAGTGCTTCGAATGCAACAGATCGCCCTGGCCGTGATCGGCGGTACCGGTGTCTACAACCTGGCCAAGCTCGACGACGTGCAGACCCACGAGGTCGACACCCGCTTCGGCCGCCCGTCCGGCCCGGTGCGCGTGGGCACGCTGCTCGGCCATCGCGTCGCGTTCCTGGCGCGCCATGGTGAAGGCCACTCGCTGCCGCCGCACAAGATCAATTACCGGGCCAACCTGGCCGCGCTGCAGCAGCTGGGCGCGCAGCGCGTGCTGGCGTTGAACACCGTCGGTGGCATCACCGAACACTTTGGTCCGCGCGTGCTGGCCTGCCCGGACCAGATCATCGACTACACCTGGGGCCGCATCAGCACCATCTGTGAAGAAGAGGGCACCGATGTGGTCCACGTCGATTTCGGCCACCCGTACACGCCGATGCTGCGCAGCAAGATCCTGGCGGCGGCCAAAGTGACCGGTGTCACGGTCCATGACGGTGGCTGCTACGGCGCAACGCAGGGCCCGCGCCTGGAAACCATCGCTGAAATCGCCCGCATGCGCCGCGACGGTTGTGACCTGGTGGGCATGACCGGCATGCCGGAAGCCGCGCTGGCACGTGAGCTGGGGCTGGACTATGCCTGCCTGGCGATCATCGCCAACTGGGCTGCCGGCTGTGGTGATGGCGAGGAGATTACGATGGCCGAAGTGCTGGCCAACGTGCAGGCGGCCAGCAACGGACTTCCGGAACTGGTGGGCGAATTGGCGCGGGGGTGATTGTCTTCCCCGAGCAAGCTTTGCATACTCAGCTTGTGCGCGGGTTCAGCGTACACCACCCATTCATTGCATAAGGTCTCGCATCACCATGCCGAACGGTACCGTCAAGTGGTTCAACGACGCCAAGGGATTTGGCTTCATCTCGCCGGAGGATGGCAGCGCCGACGTGTTCGCGCACTTCTCCGCCATCAACTCCAAGGGCTTCCGCAGCCTGCAGGAAGGCCAGCGTGTCACCTATGACGTGACCCAGGGCCCGAAGGGTGCCCAGGCTTCGAACATCACGCCGGCCGAGTGATCCACTCGACAGTGCGTTGAAAACCCCGCTCCGGCGGGGTTTTTTTTGCGCGCGTGAACGTGATGGTGCCGCCCGATGCACCGTTTCAACCGGGAAGGCAGCGGATGTACCGCTCCAGCGCAGATGGCACAATGCGGCCATGAAGGAACGACTGCGTATCGCCGTGATCGGCTACGGCACCGCTGGACAGGCAGTGTCCATCCTGCTCACCCGTGACGGCCACGAGGTGGAGATCTTCGAACGCGTGCCCACGCCGGGGCCGGTGGGTGCCGGTTTCCTGCTGCAGCCCAGCGGCCTGCAGGTGCTGTGGCAGATGGGCCTGCTGGATGCGGTGCGCGCGCATGCCGCGCCGGTGCACCGCCTGTATGGGGATACGCCGTGCGAGCGCGCGGTGATGGACATGCGCTACGACGGCCTGGATGCGCGCCTGCACGGACTGGGCATGCAGCGAGGGGCGTTGTTCTCGCTGCTGGATGATGCCCGTGGCGGGCTTGGCCAGCTGCATGCCGGTACCACCATCACCGAGGTGGATGCCGAGCATGGGCGCCTGCGCGACGGCGAAGGGCGCACGCATGGCCCGTTCGATCTGGTGGTGGCCGCCGATGGCGCGGCCTCTGCGCTGCGCGGCACGATCGCCGGCGGTGCAGGGCTGGACCGTGTCTATCCGTGGGGGGCGCTGTGGTGCCTGTTGCCGGCTGAAGACTGGCCGCACGTGCAGGAGCTGCGGCAGCGCTACGTGGCCGCGCGCAAGATGATCGGGCTGCTGCCGGTCGGTACGCGCCCCGGCGATGACACGCCACGCCTGAGCTTCTTCTGGAGCCTGCCACGTGCCGACTTCGAGCGCTGGCAGGCCGATGGCATGACGCCTTGGCTGGACGAGCTGCATGCGCTGTGGCCGCAGGCCAGTGCGCGCTTCGCCCACCTGCGCGATGCCGGCCAGCTGGCGCGCGCGGTCTATCGCGATGCCGTGATGACGCGCTGGCACCACGGCCGCATGGTGCTGGCCGGCGATGCCGCGCACGCAATGAGCCCGCAGCTGGGGCAGGGGGTGAACATGGCGCTGCTCGACGCGTTGGCATTGCGCGACGCGGTGCGCAGCCATGGCGGCGGTGCGGTGGCCCTACAGGCCTACCAGGCGCAACGCAGGGCGCACGTTGCGGTCTACCAGCGCTGGAGCCGTTGGCTGACGCCGCTGTTCCAGTCCGACCGCGATGTCTGGGCGAAGGCGCGCGACGTGCTGCTGGGCCCGATGGGGCGCCTGCCGGGTGGGCGTGGTCACATGCTGCGCGTGCTCAGTGGCACGCAACAGGGTTGGTTCGGTTCGCTCACGCTGGATCCGGCCTTCGCCGACGCACTGGCCACCAGGATGGAGATGCCTCGCAGCAACGTGATCACGGCCCGCGCGTGAAGCGTGCCGTCACGTGAATTAACGGTTGCCTCACCGCCGATGTGCGAGAAGTAGGTTGCACGCGACTGCGCGTCGCCCGTTTTCCTTTCCGTGATCAACATCGCGCGTGGCCCGGGCAGCACTGCCGTTGCGGCCTGTTGCGGCCCGGACGCGCCGCCTGATGTTGAAGAGGAGGACGCCATGTTGTTCGCGGTCGAGGAGCTGGAATCGGAAATCTGCAAGCTGCGCGGATTGCTGCAGATGCTGCACGAGGACCAGCCCGACGTACTGGAGGATGTGTTCGAGTTCCATGTCGGCAGCCTGATCAGCCATGCCGCAGCGGAGCACCATGCACGCATCCGCGCCTGCGCACAGGAAATGCTGGCCGCCATCCAGGCGCTGCCGCGGCGACGTGAAGATGACACGCCTGATTTCCAGTTGATGCCGCAATTGGATGTTCGCCCGGCCTGACTCAAGCCACGGGCAGTTCCACCACGCCGTTTTCCACGCAGGCGATCATCTGTTCGCCTGGAGCAGGAACAGGAACGATTCCGGCGGTGAACGCGGAAAAGGCCGGCAGGACCGTCATCCTGTCACGCAGCCAGAATGCGGGGAAACGCCGTCGCAACGGCGGCAAGGCGACCTGCGGATGCAGGTGCCCGGCGATTGCATGCAGGTCCGTGTCCGGCACGGGCTCATGCCGCAGCAGGAACGGCGGCAGGCGGACCGCATCGTGGATCTGCACCTGCAGTTGTGCATGTGGCAGGTGCAGGTCGTGGTTTCCACGCACCACATGCACGTCCAGCGCAGCATTGCGTTCGCGCCATCCCAGCCAGTGCTGGTACCACGCCGCGCGATGCGCCGGCCCATGCAGGATGTCGCCGAGGATCCACAGTTCGCGGCATGCATGGGTATCCAGCAGCCGCTGCAGGCGGCGCAGGTCGTCAACGGTTCCGCCGCTGGGCAGGGCGATGCCGGCACGGCGGAAGATATCGGCCTTGCCCAGGTGCAGGTCGGCGATCAGCAAGGCCTGCCGTGCCGGCCAGTACAGTGCGCGGTCACCGAGGAACAGCACGGGCTCCGCGGCGAGTGGCCGCAGATGCTCATCGACCATGGCGGCGCTCCAGCTGCTGCGCGGCACGCTGTACGCGGGTGCGCCAGTCTTCGTTGCTGAACTGCCCGCGCAGGCGCTCGGCCCACAACGGGAAGCCCAACGGTGTGAGTGACGGCGGCTGCTGCAGCGACAGCTCCTGCGCGCCGATCCGTGCCAGTACCTGCTGCAGTCCCGGCAGGTCCAGGCTGTCCTGCAGCACTTCGCGTTCGGCCAATGCCAATAGCAGGTGGTCGGGGTCATGTTCGCGCAGTACGTCGTAGAGCAGGCCAGCCGAGGCCTGCAGCTGGCGTAGCGATCGCGGCGTACCACCGGGCAGGCTGGGCACCAGCAGGCCCGCCACGCGCGCGATGCCGCGGAACTGGCGACGTGCCAGCTCGCCCAGGTTCACCGCTGCACGCAGGTCTTCCAGCAGACCATCACTGCTGAACAATGCGCGCCATTGCGGCAGGTCGAGTTCGATGGCCTGCGCCGGCGCAAGCACCAGGCCGTGATCGTTCACCGCATAGCCGATGCTGTTGCGCTGCTGGCGGGTGCAGCGCAGCGCCAGCAGGGCTGCCAGCGCCTCATGCACGTGGCGGCCGGCAAAGGGGTAGACGAACAGGAACTGGCCATCGCGGCGCCGCACCTCCTCCACCAGCAGATGATCCGCAGCGGGGCGTGCCGACAACTGCGCCTGCAATGCAAGCAGCGGCGCCAGCCAGCGTGATTCGGCGCTGTCATCGGAACCGGAGAGGACTGCCTCCAGTTCACGGCCGAGTGCCATCGACAGCGGCAACTGGCCTCCCTGCCAGCGCGGCACGACACCGTCACCATGCCCCCGCGCCAGCCGCACGAAGGCGGTCATGTCACGCAGCTGCACCAGTTCCAGCAGGCGCCCGGCGAACTGGAAGCGATCACCCCGGCGCAGGCGGCTGGCGAACTGTTCCTCTACTGCACCGAGCCCGCCACCGCGCAGGAACTGCACGCGCACACTGCCATCGCTGCTGATGGTGCCGATCGACAAGCGGTGCCGCAGCGCCTGGCGGCGATCATGCATGCGGTAATCGCCATCGGCATCGAGCACGACCTTGTGGAAGTCCGGGTACTGCACCAGCGCCTGCCCACCCTGCACGATGAAGTCCAGCACGGCCCGCCATTGTTCATCGCCGAGCGTGGCGAAGGCGTGGGTGCGGCGCACCTGCGCCAGCAGCGCATCACTGTCGAAGCCGCCAGCGAGCGCACGGCTGACCGCATGCTGGGCCAGCACATCCAGCGACAGCGTCGGCGGCCTGCGTGCTTCGACCACGCCTTCGGCCAACGCACGGCGCACGGCGGCGTACTCGGCCAGTTCCAGCGTATGGCTGGGCACGCACAGGATGGAACCGCTGGCACCCGGGCGGTGGCGCGCACGTCCGGCGCGTTGGCGCAGGCGGGCCACGCCCTTCGGGCTTCCCAGCTGCAGTACCTGCTCAACCTCGGGGAAGTCCACGCCAAGGTCGAGGCTGGAGGTGGCGACCACGCAGCGCAGCACGCCCGCGCGCAGGCCATCCTCCACCTGCTGGCGCAGCGCCGGATCCAGCGAGCCGTGGTGCAGTGCAAGCGTGTCCTGGTCTTCCGGCCAGACCGCGGCCAGCGCCTGGTGCCACAGTTCCGCCTGCGCGCGGGTGTTGGTGAACAGCAGGCTGCTGCGCGCCTGCATCAACGCGTCCAGCACGCGCGGCAGCTGCGCCAGTCCCAGGTGCCCCGCCCAAGGGAAACGTTCGCCCGGTTCCGGCAGCAGGCTGCGCACGCTGATCGCGCGCGGACGTACACCCTGCACGATCGGAGCATCCGGTTGCCCGGGCAGCAGCACGTCGCGAGCCTCCTGCAGATTGCCCAGCGTGGCCGACAGCCCCCACAGCTGCATTGCGGGCGCGGCCTCGCGCAACTCCGCCAGGTTCAACTGCAGCAGTACACCGCGCTTGTTGCCCAGCAGCTCATGCCATTCATCCACCACCGCGCAGCGCAGCTGGCGCATGCGTGGCAGCGTATCGGGATAGCTCAGCAGCAGCGCCAGTGATTCGGGCGTGGTCACCAGTACGTCGATGCGGCCTTCGCGCGCGTGGCGCCGCTCGCGGTTGCTGGCGTCACCGCTGCGCAGGCCCACCCGCCATCCCAGCCCCAGCCCATCAATCACGGACTGCAGTGCGCGTGCGGTGTCGCTGGCCAAAGCACGCAGTGGTGTCACCCACAGCACCTGCAACGGGCGTACCGCACTGGCGCGACGTGGTGTGGGCGGTGGATCGATCATCGCCTGCAGCAATGGCCCGCCGAACATCGCCAGCGTCTTGCCACTGCCCGTGGGCGTGTGCAGCAACCCGGATTCGCCGGCAAGGTAATGGCGCCACATTGCGCGCTGGAACGGCAGCGAGCGCCAGCCGCGTGCCACGAACCAGTCTTCCAGCCGGCGCAGTGCCTGGCTGCGGGTCATCGCGCCAGTGCCTGCAGGCTGGCCAGCTGATCGGCCTCACTGGCACGCTTGTCGTGCCGCCAGCGCAGGATGCGCGGAAAGCGCACGGCAATGCCGGACTTGTGCCGGCTGCTGCGGTTGACCGCTTCGAAGCCCAGCTCGAACACCTGTTCGGCGCGCACGCTGCGTACCGGCCCGAAGCGCTCGCCGGTGTTGGCGCGGATCCAGCGGTCGAGCGCGAGGATCTCCCTGTCATCCAGGCCCGAATACGCTTTGGCTACCGGCACCAGGATGTCGCCGTCCCAGACGCCGAAGGTGTAGTCGGTGTACAGCGTGCTGCGCCGTCCGTGGCCTGCCTGTGCGTACAGGAGCACCGCGTCGATGGTGAGTGGATCGACCTTCCATTTCCACCAGTCGCCGCGTCGTCGCCCGGCCTGGTAAGGGGACGTGCGCCGCTTCAGCATCACCCCCTCCACACCGCGTTCGCGCGCCATCTCACGCATGGCTGCAGCCTGCGTCCAGTCGTCGGCCGCAACGTCGGGTGACAGCTGGATCCGCGCATCATCCAGCGCACCGACGACGGCGGCGAGCCGGGCGCGACGTTCCTGCAGGGGCTGCTCACGCAGGTCCGCGCCATCGTGTTCCAGCAGGTCATAGGCGAGCACGCGCACCGGCGTACTGCGCAACGTCGCCGCGCCCGGCTTGCGGCGCTGGATGCGGGTCTGCAGCGCGGTGAACGCGCGCGGCAGGTTGCTGGCCTCATCCCACGCCAGCAGTTCGCCGTCCAGCACGCAGCCATCTGGCAGCGCCAGCGCTGCGTGCTCGATCTCGGGAAAGCGGCCATCCAGTCGTTCCTCGCCACGAGACCACAGCGCCACCTCGCCACGCCGGCGCAGCAGCTGCAGGCGGATGCCGTCCCATTTCCACTCCAGCAGCCAATCGTCGATGGGCCCGAGGCGCTCGGCAGGATCGCCTTCGAGTGGCGAGGCGAGGAAGAACGGGTAGGGCTGCTGCCGGTCCGATGGCAGTTCGTCCGGCGACAGCAGCCGAGCCAGCAATCCAGGCGAGGGAACCCACTCGCCGAGCATGCGCTGGGCAATGCGTGCGATGTCCAGGCCGGACCATTCGGCCAGCGCCTGCTGCACCAGGCGTAGCGAAACACCCACCCGCAGGGCGCCTGTCAGCAGCTTGTTGAACACCAGGCGTTCGCTGGCCGGCAATTGCCGCCAACCGGCGAGCACGGCGGCCCGCCGTTCCTCTTCCGGCCGGTTGGCGACGGCCAGCAGGTGCTGTTCGATCCAGTCGGCCAGCGGGCGGTCGGGGGCAGCCCGTGCCGGATCATCCAGCAGCAGGGTCAACGTTTCGGCCAGGTCGCCCACCTGCGCATGACTGTCGTCGACCAGCCACGGTGGCAGGCCCGATTCCTCGCTCACCCACGCGCGCAGTTCGCCGCTGGCGGCGATCTTCCGGCGTGCGCCGCCCACCTTGCCGCCGCTGAGCAGGTACAGCGCCCACGCCGCATCATGCGCGCCTGCATGGCGGAAGTAATCGATCAACGCGGCACGCTTGTCCAGCGTGGCGGTACTGCGGTCCAGGCGCTGGTAGAGCGCCGCGAAGGCCTTCATTCCTCGCTCCCGAAATCGGTACGGAAGGCTTCGGCAGCCACCCCGCGTTCGCGCAGGAAGGGAATCAGTGCATCGGTATTGCCATGGGTGGCGATCACCCGCTGCGCGCCGGTCTGTTCAATGGTCTGCAGCAGCGCGGGCCAATCGGCGTGATCGGAAATGACGAAGCCACGATCGACGTTGCGGCGACGCCGGTTGCCGCGCAGTTGCATCCAGCCCGAGGCGAAGCCCAGCTGGTGGCGGCCGAAGCGGCGCATCCACGGTGTGCCCGCAGCCGACGGCGGCGCGAGGATCAGCTGGCCGGCGGCATCAGGCTGGCGCCCTTGCTCGGCAACGGCAAGTGTCTCCAGCATCGGTACGCCGGCCTGCCGGTAGACCGCCACACCATTGGCGATGGCGCCATGCAGCCACGCCGGGCGGTCGTCCAGTGGCAACAGCTCCGCCAGTACCCGCTGCGCCTTGCCGAGTGCATAGCACAGCAGGATCGCCGCTTCGCCACGTTGTTCGCATTCGCGGCGCCACGCCACGATCTGCGCAGCCACCGCGGGCGTGTCCGGCCAGCGGTAGATCGGCAGGGCGAAGGTCGCTTCGGTGATGAACGTATCGCAGGGCACCACTTCGAAGGGCGTGCAGGTCGGGTCCGGCTGGCGCTTGTAGTCGCCGGAGGCCACCCAGACCCGTTCACCATCGTCGATGCGGACCTGCGACGAGCCGAGCACATGGCCGGCAGGATGCAGCGATACCTGCACCCGGCCCAGGCGGAAGGACGCTCCTTCGGCGTGCACCTGCACCGGCACATCGCCCAGGCGCCAGCGCAGGATCGGCAGGCTGCCTTCGCTGCAGTGGTATTCGCCCATGCCCGGACGCGCGTGGTCGCCGTGGCCATGGGTGATGACCGCACGCGGCACCGGCCGCCAGGGATCGATGTGGAAATTCCCGGCGGCGCAGTACAGCCCCTCCGGACGCAGCACCACCAGATCGTCGTTGCCTGCCATGCGATCACTGTGACCTGCCGCTCGTGCAGAAGGTGAGAACCGGCCTGAACGCGGGCTTGGCAGCGGATGCGGCACAATCGGGCCGCAGACCTCTTGCCGCCAGGACGGACCGGATGAGCGGACCCAGCTTCAGCAGCAACGCGCCGTATGAAACCCATGTGGTGCTGAACCAGCCACCGCCCTTTGCCGGTCGCCAGCTGTGGACCGATGATGCAGCGTTGATGGAGGCGGTGAAGCGCGAGGGGGCGGGCGGTTTCGCGCCGCGGCTGGCCGCATATGGAGCACTGGCCGGCGACGAGTTGTACCGGCTCGGCTTTGACGCCAACCGTGATCGCCCGCGCCTGCGCACGCACGATGCGCAGGGCCATCGCATTGATACAGTCGAGTTCCACCCTGCGTACCACCAGCTGATGGCCGCAGCGAAGCAGCATGGCGTGGCGGGTTTGTCCTGGCACGAGCCGCAGCCCGGCGCGCATGTGGCGCGTGCGGCATTGAGCTATCTGCACCACCAGGCCGAAGCCGGCACCAGTTGCCCCTTGACCATGACCCATGCGGCGGTGGCAGTGCTTCAGTCGCAGCCGCACCTGGCCGAATGGGCGCGCAAGGCCGCCGCGCCGGTCTATGACCCGCGTGACGTGCCCGTGGCGGACAAGGCCGGCATCACTCTGGGCATGGGCATGACCGAGAAGCAGGGCGGTTCGGATGTACGCGCGAACAGCACGCGCGCCGAGCCGATCGATGGCGAACGCTATCGCCTGGTCGGCCACAAGTGGTTCTTTTCTGCGCCGATGTGCGATGGCTTCCTGGTGCTGGCGCAGGCGCCGGGCGGACTGACCTGCCTGCTGATGCCGCGCCGGCTGGCCGACGGTGACCGCAATGCGTTCCGGCTGATGCGGCTGAAGGACAAGCTCGGCGACTGGGCCAATGCGTCCAGCGAGGTCGAGTTCTGTGGCGCGCAGGCATGGCGTGTGGGCGAAGAAGGGCGTGGCGTGGCGACCATCATCGGCATGGTGATGATGACCCGCCTGGACTGCATGCTGGGTGCGGCCGCGGAGATGCGCATGGCGCTGGCGCAGGCGCTGCATCATGCACGCCATCGGCGCACCTTCGGCAAGTTGTTGGTGGAGCATGCGTTGATGGCCAATGTGCTGGCCGACCTGGCGCTGGAGTCGGAAGCGGCAACCGTGTTGGCGATGCGCATCGCGCGGGCGGTGGATCGAGCCGGCGAGGATGCCAGCGAAGCCGCCTTGGCGCGGCTGGGGACCGCACTGGGCAAGTACTGGCTGTGCAAGCGCGCGCCGTGCTTCGTCAACGAAGCGCAGGAATGCCTGGGCGGTGCGGGTTACGTGGAGGAGTCGATGCTGCCGAGGCTGTATCGCCAGGCGCCGTTGAATTCGATCTGGGAAGGCAGCGGCAACATCCAGTGCCTGGACGTCCTGCGTGCGCTGTCACGCGAGCCGGAAGCAATGGCGGCATTGCGCAGCGAGCTGGCCGCAGTGGCCGATCTCGATGCGCGTTATGCAGCTGCATTGCAGCGTTGGGCAGCGGCGCCAGCGCCTGAGGAATCACAGGCGCGGCTGTTCTGCGAGCGCACTGCGCTGCTGCTGCAGGCGGCGCTGCTGCTGCGTGCACGCAGTCCAATGGCGGAGGCGTTCGTGCGCAGCCGGTTGGACGGGGAGCACGGGCTGGCATTCGGGACGCTGCCGGCGGGATTGGATCTGTCGGCGATGTTGGCTCGCGCGCTGCCGTAGGGAGCGGCCAGCGGCGGAGCCCCTCGTGGTGGGCGCTGATATCGGCGGTGGCCGCGCGAGTGGGTTGCGCAGGGGACGCCGTGAACCCGTCCCTGGGGGCTTGGCCGCGGCATCCATGCCGCGGACACCCCTGCGCAACCCACCCGCGTGGCCTTGGACGGTTTCCGTGCCGTCCACCACGGAATCAACAGAAAGAGCAGAGAGCGAAAAGCAGAAAAGCCGCGGCAGTGCCGCGGCTTTTCCTGTAGCGCCGAGCCGATGCTCGGCTGCCGGCAGCGCTTAGTGCTTGGCTTCTTCCTTGGCGGCATTTGCCTTCGCGTCGTTGGCGACATCGCGGGCCTTGTCGGCGACCTTCTGCGCGGCGTTGGCGGTGGCGTCGCTGGCATGCGCAGCGGCGTCGGTTGCGGCGTCCTTGGCCTTGTCGGCGGCGTTGGCAGTGGCGTCTGCGGCCTTGTCCAGCGCCTGCTGGGTATCGGCGGCGGCCTGCTCGGAAGCGGCGGCGGTCTTGTCGGCGGCTTCGCGGGTAGCGGCTGCAGCCTTGTCGACGGCGTCGCGGGCGGCAGCGCCGGCGCTGTCGGCCGCCTGCTGCGCGTCCTGCTTGGCCTGTTCGGCTTCCGGGCCCTTGCAGGCGGCCAGAGCCAGCAGCAGGGAGGCGGCCAGCAGGGTGGTGGTGATCGGACGAATCTTCATGGCGGTCTCCGGCACTGCAATGGATGGGGACGCCAGCCTATTCATGCCGTTGTGAAGACCGGGTCGCGATGCAGGGGCTTGATCACCGGCATCTGCGCAAAGAAAAAGCCGCTGGCGAACCAGCGGCTTTTCCAGAACAGCGTGAAGAAAGAAGTTATTACTTCTTGGCTTCTTCAGCAGCGTCCTTGGCCTTCTCAGCGGTGCCTTCAGCAGCCTTGGCAGCGTCAGCAGCGGCGCCGGCAGCGGCGTCGGTGGCAGCAGCGCCAGCCTGGGCAGCAGCGTCGACCGAAGCGTCAGCAGCGGTGGCGGCGGTGTCAGCGGCCTGCTGGGCAGCGTCGGCGGTCTGGGCGCCGGCAGCGGCGGCCTGGTCGGCAGCAGCCTGGGCTTCGGTGGCGGCTTCGTTGGCCGAAGCAGCGGCGTCCTGGGCAGCTTCCTGCTTCGAGCAGGCGGCCAGGGCCAGAGCCAGGGACATCGCGACCAGCAGCTTGTTGATGCTCATTGTGTAAATCCTCGTCGTTAGAATTAGGCAACGCGCATGCTGCGCGCCGACAACATGATGACAAGCCAAGATTGGGTGTCAAGCGATCCCGCATTCATTTTTGCGAAATCATCGTTAAATCTTTTTAAATCAATTCGATGGCGATTGCCGTTGCTTCGCCGCCGCCGATGCAGAGGGTGGCAATGCCGCGCTTGCCACCACGCGTGCGCAGAGCGTTGACCAGGGTCACCACAAGACGTGCGCCGGAGGCACCGATGGGATGACCCAGTGCGCAGGCACCGCCATTCACGTTGAGCTTGTCGTGCGGGATGCCCAGTTCGCGCATCGGCGCCATCGCCACCACGGCGAAGGCTTCGTTGATTTCGAACAGATCGACCTGGTCAATGGACCAGCCGGTCTTGTCCAGCAGCGTGTGCAGCGCGCCGATCGGGGCGGTGGTGAACCACTCCGGTTCCTGCGAGTGGGTGGCGTGGCCGACGATACGGGCCAGTGGCGTGATGCCGCGCGCGGCAGCGTCCTCTTCGGTCAGCAGCACCACTGCGGCGGCGCCGTCGGAGATGCTGGAGGAACTGGCGGCGGTCACGCTGCCATCCTTCTTGAAGGCCGGGTGCAGGGTCGGGATCTTGGCGATGTCCGAGCGCCCCGGCTGCTCGTCGGTAGCGACCTCGACCTCACCCTTGCGGGTGGCGACCTTCACCGCGACGATTTCATCGGCAAATGCACCATTGGCCTGGGCAGCCTGCGCACGCTTGACCGACTCGATCGCATAGGCGTCCTGCTCTTCGCGGCTGAACTGGTACTTGTCCACCGCGCACTCGGCGAACTCGCCCATTGCCTTGCCGTCGTAGGCGTTGACCAGGCCATCGTGGGCCATGTGGTCGACCGCCTGGAAGTTGCCGAAACGGTTGCCGGTACGGGAGTTCGGCAGCATGTGCGGGGCGTTGGACATCGATTCCATGCCGCCGGCGACCACGATGCTGGCCGAGCCGGCCTTGATCAGGTCATGGCCCAGCATGATGGTCTTCATGCCCGAACCGCACACCTTGTTCAGCGTGGTGGCACCGGCCGACAGCGGAATGCCGGCGGCGATCGCAGCCTGGCGGGCGGGCGCCTGGCCGAGGTTGGCCGGCAGCACGCAGCCCATCAGGACTTCAGAAACGTCGCTGGCCGGGACGCCCGATTGTTCCAGGGCGGCGGCGATGGCGGCCGCGCCGAGGGTCGGGGTCGGCACGCCGTTGAACTGGCCGAGGAAGGAGCCGATGGCGGTGCGCTTGGCGGCGGCGATGACGATGTTGGACATGGCAATCTCGTTGATGCGTAAGCAATGTTCGGAAAGGAGACCGGAGGCCGTTGGATGCGCCCCGGTTTCCCGGCAGACTGCGTGGGGGTCGGCCCAAGTATAGAGGGTCGGGAAGGGCTGCCGCTGTGCGGCGCCGAACGCCTGCCGGGGTGAAGGCAGGCCAACGTTCACGGGAAGGAATCGATGGAACGCACGATGATGGTGAGGTCTGTGCTGGCAACCGCGCTGGCGATGGCGCTGACGGCCTGTGGTGGCGGAGGAGGCGGCAGCAACGTGCGTGTCGACCCGCCCCCGACCACGCCGACACCTCCGACTACGCCTCCCCCGACGACACCGCCGCCGGCCAAGCCGCAGGAGCCGGCCTTTGATGCGCATCTTTCAGTCACCAATGCGCGTGCCGCACAGGCTGCAGGCCTGACCGGGCAGGGCGTGCGCATCGGCATCGTCGATTCGGGCGTGCAGCGCAACGCGGTGGCCTTGAATGGTCGCGTGCTGGCCAACTTCAATTACATCGATCCGGCCAGGAACAACCTGGGGGTTGATGACGTGGTCGGGCATGGCACCGCCGTGGCCAGCCTCGCCGCCGGCGCGGCAGTGGGAACCTGGCCGGGCGGTATCGCGCCAGGTGCGCAGATCGTCTCGGCACGGATCATTTCCGACAAGCCGCCGACCGATGACGGCAGTGGCAATGGCAACGCTTTCAGTGGGCCGCTGGGTGTGGCCCAGGTCCACCAGGACCTGATCAGCTACAACGTGAAGGTGATGAACAACTCGTGGGGTGGCCTGTACTGGACCGACCTGCCGACCACGGCGCAGGTGGCCGCCGAATACCGGCCGTTCGTGATCAATCACGGCGGCCTGGTGGTGTTCGCTGCCGGCAACGATGGCCGCAGCGAGCCGAGCAGCCTGGCCGCGCTGCCCAGCCAGAAGGGCGTGGCAGGCACGCTGCCGGCGGCCGATCTGGAACGCGGCTGGCTGGTGGCCACGGCGGTGGACCCGTTTACGCCGGGCGCGCTGGCCAGCTATTCGAATGCCTGCGGCCAGGCGGCCCGCTACTGCCTGGCGGCGCCGGGCAGCGCGGTCTACCCGGATGCCAATGGTGGCAGCTACTACTGGAACTACGGTACCTCGTTCGCCGCGCCGCTGGTCTCCGGTGCGGCTGCGCTGGTCTGGCAGCGCTTCCCCTACTTCAACAATGATCTGGTGCGGCAGACCCTGCTGGGTACCGCCAGGGACATCGGTGCGCCCGGTGTGGATCCGGTGTTCGGCTATGGCCTGCTCGACATCGGTCGGGCGATCAATGGCCCCGGCCGCTTCGACTGGGGTGATGTGGCGGCCAATGTGGATGCGGGCTCGACCGGTTCGACATGGAGCAACGACATCACCGGCAGCGGAGGCCTGGTCAAGCAGGGAGACGGCAAGCTGGTGCTGACCGGCAACAACGGCTACACCGGTGCCACCCGTGTCGAGCGCGGCATCCTGACGCTGCAGAACGGTGGCGTGATCCGTTCCAACGTGACGATCCTCGCCCAGCCCGACCCGGATTCCACCGGTCTGCAGTTCAACGGTGGCACGCCGCGGGTGATCGGCAATGTGGTCAACGGTGGCAGCGTGTTCCTCACCACCGGCAACACCACCGGCACCATCGAGGGCAACTACACCCAGCAGCCCGGGGCGCAGCTGATGATCGCCCTTGGCGCCAACGCCCTGCAGGTCACCGGCAGCGCAACGATCAATGGCAGCGTGCGCGTGCATGGCTTCGTCTCCGGCTATGTGCCGCAGAACGGAACCCGCCAGGACCTCATCCACGCCGCGGGGGGGCTGAACGGCATTTTCAGTACCCAAGCCACTTCCACCGGCCTGCAGGGACTGACCCTGGTGGCGCCCACCTATGGCTACGACAGCAACAACGCCTGGTTGAACGTGACCCAGGTAAGCGTCACCGCCGCGGCCAGCGGCCTGAGCGCTTCTGCGCAGGTGGCCGCGCAGCGCCTGGAAGGCGCATTCGCAGTGCTCGATGGCAACACCGGCCTGCAGGGATCGCCCTTCGGTGCGGCAGCCGGTGCGCTGCAGTGGGCCGGAGGGGGCCAGCAGGGCCTGGCCGACAGCCTGCAGAGCCTGTCCGGCCAGGCGCATGCCCGCGCCGAGGCCGCCACCTTCGACAGCATCGACATGTCGCGGCGTGCGATTGCCGAGCGCTTCGACCGCGTGCAGGCCACCCCGCGCCTGCGGGGCACCTGGCAGAGCGCGTTGGGCGAGGCCGGGCAGGGCAGCTTTGCCGGCAACAGCGCAGACAGCCGTGGCTGGATGGCAGGACAGGATCTGCCGCTGGGCGGCAATGGCCTGATGGGCGTGGCTTTCGGCGAGACCCGCAGCAATGGTGGCAGCAGTTTCGGCGGTGATCGCGGGCGTGACCGCCAGGCGCAGGCACAGTTGTACGCTGGCTGGAACCTGGGGCGAGGCTATGCGCTGGCCCAGTTCGGCAGTGGCCAGTTCACCCGTGCGCTGGATCGCCAGCTGCTGCTGGGTGCGGGCGCCTACGGTGTCTCGGCGCGTTACGGCGGGCGTTTCAGCAGCGCCAGCGTGGAAGGCGGATATCGCCTGGGCCGCGCAGGCGCTTCGTTGACACCCTACCTCGGTGCCAGCACCACGCGTGTCGATACCGATGGGTTCAATGAGCTGGGCGGTTTCGGCTTCGGCCTGCGTGGTGATGCCACCCGTGTGCAGCGCAGCCAGATGCTGGCCGGTATCCGCGGCGAGCGTGGCTGGGGGCGTTGGACCCTGCGTGGACACGCCGAGTGGCAGCAGCGGCTGGACGGCGCTGGGGCCGATTGGCAGGCCAGTTTTGTCGGCGTGGATGCCTGGGCGCCGCTGGCAGGCTGGAATGCGCCGCGTGGCAGTGCGCTGATCGGCGTGGCGCTGGAGTCGTGGTGGGGCCGCAATGGCCGCTTGAGCCTGGGCTTTGACCAGCGAATCGGTGGCGAGCGCGCGCGGCAGGCTGCGTTGCGCTACAGCAGCGGGTTCTGAGGAATCGGTCGCGCCGGGAAGACTCCCGGCGCGACGTCTGCAGCCTCAGCCGCCGCGCAGGTTGCCCAGGCGCGGAGTGCTGCGGCCCAGCGGCATCTTCAGCTTGCCGATCGACAGGATGCGGCTTTCGGCGATGCGGTCGGCGGCACGCTGTGGCGCGATGTTCTCGCGCTGCGACAGTTCGAAGATGCGGGTGAGGTTGTGGTAGATGCTGCGGATCAAGCGCATGGCGCGTTCGCGGTTGTAACCGTCGATCTCCAGCGACACGTTCATCACGCCACCGGCGTTGACCGCATAGTCCGGCGCATACAGGATGCCGCGCGCATGCAGCTCGTCGCCGATCTCCAGGCTGGACAGCTGGTTGTTGGCGGTGCCACAGATGATCTTCGCCTTGATCCGCGGCAGGGTGTCGGCGTTGATCGCGCCTTCCAGCGCGCACGGTGCGAACACATCGGCGTTCACCTCGTGGATCTCGTCCGGCTTGACTGCTTCGGCGCCGAAATCGCTGACCGCACGATCGACGAGTGCGCTGTCCAGGTCGGTGACATACAGCTTGGCGCCGCGGTCACGCAGCAGCTTCACCAGTTCCATGCCGATGTGGCCCAGGCCCTGCACCGCGATGCTGGTCTTGCCCACTTCCTCATGGCCGAACTTGAAGCGCATCGACGCCATCAGTGCCTGCAGCGCACCGTAGGCCGTGAACGGCGCCGGATCGCCGGAGCCACCATGGACCTGGTGCACGCCGGTCACGAACTGGCTCTCCAGGTAGATGTTCTCCATGTCGTTGACGTCGGTGCCAACGTCCTCGGCGGTGATGTAGCGGCCGCCCAGCGAATCGACGTAGCGGCCGAAGGCGCGGAACAGCACCTCGGTCTTGTCCGTCTTCGGGTCGCCGATGATCACCGCCTTGCCGCCGCCCACGTTGAGCCCGGCCAGCGCATTCTTGTAGGTCATCGTCCGGCTCAGCCGCAGCACATCGGCCAGCGCCTCGTCGGTGCTGGCGTAGGGGCGCATGCGCACGCCGCCCAGGGCCGGGCCCAGGGTGGTGTTGTGGATGGCGATGATCGCCTTCAGGCCGGCATCGTGGTTGTGGCAGAACACCACTTGTTCGTGGCCGGTGGTGGCGAGGGTTTCGAATAGCATGGCGTCTCCGATGGCGCGAACAGCGGCGAACTGCAGCGAACGGCCAGTGAACGGTAGGGTCCCAAAACAAAAAAAGCGACGTCGTCAATGCAGGGGGACGGGTCGCGCGGCGCCATTCTAGTCCATTCCCCCGGCCGCTGCCGTCGACATCGGCGGCCTTCCGGTTAAAGAAGATGAAAGTGCGGCCGATGCTGCGACGACGGCGGGTGGCCGGATTCGCGTGAAGAGGCAGGGCGGGCAGTGACGGCAAGGGCACCACAAATACAGGGCGGGCGGCGATGACGCCGGCCTGGTGGCGACTACTGTGTGGCTGGCTGGCACGCTCGACCGAGACTGCGCCGTCCCGCTTGGCGGCTGTATCGCGACAGGCAGTGGCGGCAGCGGCCGCGAGCCTGCAGGGTGAGGCCCTGCCGTCTGCGGAGATCGCCGCGCACCTGCAGCGCGGCCTGCACGCGTTGGCGTTGTATCCACGACTGGCCGGTGAGCCGACGCCGGTACAGGATCCGGCACTGGGCGAAGCGGTGGCGCGCGCGCTGCAGGACCGCGACTGGACGGCCCGGCACCTGCCCCGGCGCCCGCAGCTGTTGCCGCAACTGATCCACACCGTCAATGACGATGCCGCCTCCGCGCGGGTGATGGCCGCGATCATCGGCCAGGACCCGGTGCTGACCGGCAACCTGCTGCGCATCGCCAACAGCCCGGCCTACAAGGTCCATGAGCGCCCGGTCGAAAGCCTGCAGCGGGCGGTGACCCTGGTCGGTACCGAGGGCGTGCGCCAGATCATCAGCGCGGTGCTGGTGCAGCCGGTGATGCAGGTGCAGTGCGAGGTGTTTCCTCAGTTCAGCACGATCATCTGGGAGCACGCACTGCTGGCCTCGCGCGCGGCTGCAGACCACGCGCGCATGGTTACCTTTGGTGATGCCTTCGCCGCGCAGTGGCTGGGCCTGGTGCAGGGCCTGGGGTCTGCGCTGGTGATGCGCCAGCTGCTGCAGGAAGCCCAGGCACGCGGTGAGGCCGTGGAGCCGGCGCTGGCCCTGCAACTGCTCCAGCAATGGTCGTTGCCGCTGGCACAGCGCGTGGCGGCGGCCTGGGAGCTGCCCGAGCCCGTGCACCAGGCACTGGCGCCGGAGGCCGATGGCCCACTCGCCGACAGCCTGCGCCTGGCCAGCGCCGCGGCGGCGGCCAGCCTGCTGTGCCGGCATGGACACGCCAGCCAGAGCCGCATGCTGGCCCTGCTCGAACAACTGCCGTCGGCGCCGCCGCACGCGCTGCGCTGGATCTGGCGGCGCCTGCACGGGCGCAGTGTGGAAACGCGGGATGAAGCCGGCCAGGAAGAGGTCGGTCCGGTGCGCTGAGGGTTGGGCGTTACAGCTGCGATTCCACCGGCAGCCAGCTGATCACCCGGGCGGTCCAGCGCTTGCCCAGGCTGGCACCGGGCTCGGGTTCCACCCAGTGCGGTGGTGGCTGCCGTTCCAGCCAGCGCAGCCCATCGTCGTGGCCGAGCGTCAGCCACCAGCTGCGTTCCGGGCTGGCCAGGCGCAGGTACTCGTTGCGCAGCTGTGCCCCCAGCACCGGGTCGTCGAACAGCACGCCCATCTCGGTATTGAGATAGGCCGAGCGTGGATCGAGGTTGAACGAGCCGACGAAGCCTCGCCGGTCATCGACCACGAACGCCTTGGTATGCAGGCTGGCCCCACTGCTGCCGAACAGGCTGGTATCGGGCCTGCCGTGTGCCTTCAGTTCGTAAAGGCGCACGCCGGCCTTCAGCAGCGGAACGCGGTAGCCCATGTAGCCGCCGTGTACTGCGGCCACGTCGTTGGCGGCCAGCGAGTTGGTGACCACGCCAACCTGCGCACCACGCGCGGCCAGCGCCGACAGCGCCTGCACGCCATCATCGCCAGGCACGAAGTAGGGGGAGATCAACAGTGCACTGCGGCGGGTGATGCGCAGTTCGTCGCTGAGCGTGCTGACCAGCCAGCTGCGGCGATCATCGTCGCGGTGCTTCATCGGCGGATCGGAGGCGATGCGCACGTTTGCGCTCCAGTGCAGCGGATCCGGGCTGGGGCGTTGCAGGCGGCGTGATTCGGCCACCCGCTGCAGGTAGGGCTGTGCCTTGGCGTGCATCGCATCCAGGTCTGACTGGCGTACCAGTTGCTGCAACTGTGCATCGGTATACGAGGCCAGCGCGGCAATCGGGATCGCGGCGCTGCTGTTCCAGTAGTCGTCGAAGATCTGGCTGGCCTGCTGCACCGCCGGCCCGGCCACGACCAGGTCCAGATCCTGGAAGTTCACATCGTTGCGCGCGCTGAAGTATTCCTCGCCGATGTTGCGGCCGCCGACGATCGCGATGCGGCCATCGGCGATCCAGCTCTTGTTGTGCATGCGGTGGTTCACGCTGAAGGCGCGCTGCACCAGCTCCAGCGTGCGCGCGACGCCACTGCGGTTACGGAACGGGTTGTACAGGCGCAGCTCGATGTTGGGATGCGCGTCGAGCGCCATCATCAACGCATCCTTGTCCTTGGCGTTCATGTCGTCGAGCAGGATGCGCACGCGCACGCCGCGCTCTGCGGCGTCGTACAGCGCCTTGGCCATCAGGTGGCCGATCAGGTCGTCGTGCCAGATGTAGTACTGCAGGTCCAGGCTGCGGCCTGCCTGCGCGGTGATCATCGCGCGTGCGGCGAAGGCATCCATGCCATCACTGAGGAAGGCCACGCCGGACTTGCCGGGATGGGCGTCCTGCAGCGGCACGATCTGCTGGTCGATGCGGGTCTGTGCCGGCTGCAGCGGCAGCACCTGCGAGGGTGCGCCCTGCGCCTGTGGCGTGAGATGGTCGGCCAGCAGCAGCCCGGACAGGACCAGCAGCAACAGCGCGGCAAGGATGATCGCAACGACGCGCAGCAGGCGTCGCCACAGGGGCGTGGGCAGGCTCATGCCCCGATGGTAGATCCACGCCATGCGCGGATGAAAGCCAGCCGACTCATTGCGGTGGATCCACGCCATGCGTGGATGGCTTCTTCAGGCAACGTCACGCCATGCGTGGATGGCTTCTTCAGGCAACGTCACGCCATGCGTGGATGGGGTTGCATGTATGGGGTCAGAGCCCTTGCCTGCGGCAAGGGATCCGACCCTGGACGGTCTCAGAACCGCTCGTCGCTGCCCAGGTAGCGCCACTGGCCCGGCGGCAGCGGCCCCAGCGCCACGCGGCCAATGCGCAGCCGCCGCACCGCTGTCACCTGCAGCCCGGCGGCCGTCACCGCTGCACGCAGGCCCTTGGCGGTGAGCCCCTTGCCGGCGAAGCGCAGGCGCTGCTCGCTCTGCCAGCTGACCTTGCCGCCGCCGGCCTCCTGCTGCAAGCGCGCCATCAACCAAGGCCCGCGCTCGGGCCCCCCCTCGGCCACTTCGATCAGGTACTCCTGTTCGGTGCGGCCCAGGTTGCGTTGCAGATGGGCCAGCGCGGCGGGATCCTGGCTGACCACCACCAGGCCGCTGTCGCTGGCCGGAAGTGCAGCGGCCAGCTGCAGGCCGTGGAAATGCCGCTGCAGCGGGCGGATGTTGCTGGCATCGAGTTCGCTGCGGCTGTCACTGCTGACCAGCGCGCACAGGGTTTCGGCGGCGACACCGGCGGGTTTGTGCAGCAGCATGCTGGCCCGTTCGGCCTTCTCACCGCTGGCCTGCTCGGCCACCACGATCACTGCGCTGTCATCAACGGGGCGCTGCGGCTGTTCCACCACGTCACCATTGACCGTCACCCAGCCTCCCTCGATGTAGCGCCGCGCTTCGCCGCGCGGGATACCGAGCAGGGCGGACAGGTGTTTGTCGAGACGGATCGGTTCCATGGCGGGCAGGTCGGGCAGGGGGCGCGCAGTGTAGCTGCTGCGGCCGGTCAGCGCTGGCCGCGGTTGGCCAGCTCGGTCAGGTACAGGCGGGTATCGAACTCCAGCTGCAGGTAGTCCGGCTCCATGTGCTGGCACAGCTGGTAGAAGGCCTTGTTGTGGTCGGCTTCCTTCAGGTGGGCCAGCTCATGCACCACGATCATGCGCAGGAAGGCCGCGGGCGCCTGGCGGAACACGGTGGCGATGCGGATCTCGCGGCTGGCCTTGAGGCGGCCGCCATGCACGCGCGAAATGGCGGTATGGGTGCCCAGCGCGTGCTTGATCACTTCCAGCGTGTTGTCGTAGCAGACCTTGTTGAGCGGCACCGACTTGCGCAGGTAGCGGTCCTTCAGCTCCTGGGTGTAGTCGTACAGCTGGCGGTCGCTGCGCACCTCGTGCGGGTCGGGGTAGCGCTGCTGCAGCCAGGGGCCGAGCTTGCCCTGGGCCAGCAGGTCGCTGACCTGGGCGACCAGGGGTTCGGGATAGCCGGTGAGGTACTTCAGGACTGCCATGCAGGGGCGGCGGGGCGTCGGTAGAATGGGGCATCCAAGATTACACGCGGTACGCACCGACCATGGCAAAGCCCAACGCGCTGCAGGAACAATTGCTCAAGGCCGGCCTGGCCAAGAAGTCGCAGGCCAGCGCGGCCGCGAGCGCGCAGGCCAAGGCCCGCCAGGGCAAGGCCGAATCGACCTCGGCCGAAGTCCAGCGCGAGGCCGAACGGGCCCGCGCAGAGAAGATCGAGCGCGACCGCGCGCTGGCCGCCGAGCGCAATGCGCAGGCCCGCCAGGCTGAACAGAAAGCCCAGGCCAGGCAGATCATCAGCGTCCACGCCGTGCCGCACAAGGGCGACGACGAGTACCGGTTCAGTGACGGCGCCGCGATCCGCACCCTGCTGATCGACCCCAAGCTGCGCAAGGCGCTGTCGGTCGGCGTGCTGGTCATCGTTGCCAACGGTGACAGCTACGCGCTGCTGCCGCGCGCCGCCGCCGAGAAGGTGCGTGAGCGCGCGCCGGAGGCGATCATCGTCGACCACGGCCAGCCGGGCTCGACCGCCGAGATCTCCACCGGCAATGCCGAGGACGACGCCTACTACGCCCAGTTCCAGGTACCCGACGACCTGGTCTGGTAAGCAAAAAGGGGACGGAGGGGATTAAGTCGCAATCGGCTTGATCGAACCCGTTCGCGTTCTGTTCGTCATCCTGAAGAGCAGCCGAGCATGGCTCGGCCCTACATGAAGGCCTGTCTTTTTGCCGGGGTGTATCGTCCCCATATCAGGCGACACACCTGCGGAGGATGGCCATGGCCACCGGTTGGGCGGGAGACGGCGCGGTCCAGGACCAGATCGACGCCACCGTCGACGATGCGATCGCCCGCGCGCGGCGCCAGCTGCGCGAGGGCCCTGGTCTGGAACACTGTGAGGAATGCGACGCGCCGATCCCGTTGGCGCGACGCCAGGCCGTGCCTGGTGTACGGCTGTGCGTGGCGTGCCAGCAGGCGCATGACGACGAAGCGCAGGCGCATGCCGGCTACAACCGGCGTGGCAGCAAGGACAGCCAGTTGAGGTAAAGGTTGTTCGGCAGGGCTTGCAGCCCTGCACCTGCCGAAGCCTTCAAGCCAAGGCAACTTCAACGTCAAAAGCGGGCATTCCGTAGGTAGGCGGGACGGTGTGGGTAGGCAGGACACGCCGTAAACCCTTCCATGGGGGCTCGATGGCGCCATCCATGGCGCCAACGGTCCTGCCTACCCACACCGTCCCGCCTCTGACAGATTCCCGGGATCTGGTAGATCCACGCCATGCGTGGATGAATCTCCATCGAAATCGAATATTTCGAGATCCGAGACATTTGATCCGAGCATGGCTCGGCTCTACCGCAATGCGGGCAGATCGCGGAAATCTGTCGAAGGCGGGGTGGGTCCGGTGGCGGGAGTGTCCGCGGCATGGATGCCGCGGCCAAGCCCCCATGGATGGGTTTACGGCGTCTCCCACCACCGGATCCATCCCGCCAACCCACGGAATGCCGGCTTTTGTTTTCGCCTTTGCTGTTGCTGGTGCTGTTGCTCCAGTTCATGGCGGGTGCAGGGCGCAGCCCTGCCGAAAACCACCCTCAGCCGTCGCCCTGGATGCCGCCCGGCGCCTGCGCCGGATCACGCCAGCGGCGCACAGTGCGCTGGAAAAACAGGTTGTTCGGCAGCTGCAGCACCGTACCCTCGTGGCCGTCGCCGGTTTCCTGCAGCGTGGTGTAGATCAGGTTCACGTCGATCACCCGGCCCTTCAGGCCCGGCTTCTCGCCGTTCTCCAGTACCTCGATGTAGTCATGCAGGCGGAACGGGCGGGTGGTGAAGATCAGCAGCGTGCAGAAGATGTTGGAGAGCACGCTCCAGGCGGCGAAAAACGCGACCGCGCCCACGGCCGCGAAGCCGGTGAAGGCGGTCCACAGCACCGACGGCGATGCGCCAAGCAGGCTGAGGATATACAGCACTGCGCTGAAATAGACCACGAAACTGGTGATCCGGCGCGCGCCCATCGCCATCTCCGGTGGCAGCGTGTAGTGCTCGGCGAAGCGGCGGATCAGGCGCCGTGCCAGCACCCGCAGCAGCCACGCGGCCAGCAGGGTGAGCAGGATCTTCACGGCGATGCCCGCGTCGTGGAGCCAAGGGTAGGTCCAGGCCGGCAGGTGATCCTTCAGCGACAACATCATGGGGGCGACAACGGTGGCAATAACGACCTTCGATGTTACCCGGGGCGTGCCGTGGATTCGACCGCCGGAGCCCAGGCCAGGCACACCAGCTCCTGGTGATGCTGCTGCAGGCAGGCGCGTCCATTGTCGGGACGCAGCTGCAGCGACAGGCCCAGGGTCTGCAGCACGACGCAGGCGGCGATCACCAGCAGGGCGGCACAGGTTGGACTGGACATGGCAGGACTCCCGGACGGCATTTTCTCGAAGGACTATCCATGGATGCAGCAGCCATCCAAAAGGTTGCATGGCATCGATCATCGATCGGCTCTAAACCTTTTCCCGGGTCGCCGCATCCAAGCGATATGCTCGACACCACCATGCCCGCGCCGCCTGCCGCCAACGATGCCGTCGACGAACCCGCCCTGGTGCGGGCGGCGGCCGCGGGCGACACCGCTGCCTACGAACTGCTGTACCGGCGTCACGCACCGCGTGTATTCGCTGTCCTGTGGCGGTTGTGTGGCGGCCAGCAGGCACGTGCCGAGGATGCGCTGCAGGAGGCCTTCCTGCAGGCCTGGAAAGCACTGCCGGGGTTCCGTTTCGAGAGCAGCCTGTCCACCTGGCTGCACCGGCTGGGCGTCAACGCCGCGCTGATGGAGTTGCGCGGCCGGGCTGCCGGGCAGGACCACGACAGCCTCGATGATATCGACGGCGGCCTGCAGGAACTGGCGGTGCATGACCGTTGTGCCGGCACCGAGCGCGATCTTGAGCGCGCACTGTCGACACTGCCACCACGAGCGCGTGCGGTACTGGTGCTGCACGACATCGAAGGCTGGAAGCACCAGGAAATCGCCGAACAACTGCAGATGGCTGTCGGCAGTTCGAAGGCACAGCTGCATCGTGCGCGCGGCCTGTTGCGCGCACGGCTGGGAGACATGACATGAGTACACACGACCACGATTCCGACCACGATCTGGCAGCCCGACTGCGCGCACTGCCACCAGAACGCAGCCTGCCCACCGATGGCTGGGCACGGCTGTCGGCCCAGCTGCCGGCGCGTGAACCCCAGGCAGCACCTGCGCCAACGGACAACGTGGTGGCCCTGCCGGCGCGTTCGCGCCGCCGCTGGTGGTTGCCGGTCGGCGCTGCTCTGGCTGCCAGCCTGGCACTGTATGCGGTGGCGCCGTGGCGGCATGCGCAGCCGGATACGCCGGTGCCGTCCGCCCTGCAGCTGCAGGCCGCGGCGATGACCGAGCAGTACCAGCAGGCCGTGGCCGCGCTGCCCGATGGACGGGCGCCGGAATGGCAGCCAGCCCTGCATGAGCTGGATGAAAGCGCGGCGCAGATCCGTGCCGCCCTGGCGCAGGACCCGCGTGCGCCGCACCTGCTTGGCCAGCTCAAGCGTACCTACACGCTGCGGCTGGAACTGACCCGGCAGGCGGCCTATGCCGCCGAGTCCGGCTTGACGACCTGAGGAGACCTCCATGACCCGAACCCTGATTTCCTGCTGTGTCGCGCTGCTGCTGGCCCCTGCCGTGGCGCTGGCCGACACCCGCATCGACGAACGCCATACCCTGGCCGCGGGCGGTCGCATCGAGCTGAGCAACGTCGCCGGCAAGGTGACCGTGCGTGGCTGGGACCGCAATGACGTGCAGCTGACCGGCACGCTCAGCGACGGCCTGCAGCTGCGCCAGGAGAAAAGCGCCAACCGCGTGCGCTGGGAGATCGAATACCCGCGCCGCATCAACAACGGTGGGGCCACGCTGGTGCTGAACGTGCCGCGCTCGGTGGAACTGTTGCTGAGCACAGTCAGCGCCAGCCAGGACATCAGCGGCATCGACGTGCGACGGCTGCAGGCCGACACGGTCAGCGGCAGCCTGAGCGCGGCGGGCCGCAGTGGCGACAGCAAGCTCAACACGGTCAGTGGCAGCGTCAGCGCACGCCTGCAGACGCCGAAGCTGGATGTGAACACCGTCAGTGGCCGGATCGAGGCCGGCGGCGGCGTGTCCGGCGATATCGGCGCGCAGACGGTGTCCGGACGGGTCGAGGTCGACGCTGGCCGCGTGCAGCGGCTGGCGGTGGAGACCGTCTCGGGCAGCATCGACCTGGCAGCAGCCGGATTGGCACCCGGCGGCCGCATCAATGTCGAATCGGTCAGCGCCTCGGTCACGCTGAGCCTGCCGCGCACGGTGTCGGCACAGCTGTCGGTGAACAGCTTCAGCGGCTCGATCAACAGCGATGCCGGTCAGGTGGAGCGGCCGCGCTATGGGCCGGGCAGCCACCTCGATACGCGGCTTGGCGGTGGCGACGGTGACATCCGCATCCAGTCGCATTCGGGCAGTGTGCGGGTGCGGCTGGACCGCTGAGCACGGTCCGGCAGGCCGCGGCGGCAGCGCCGCCGCGGTCGGAGCTGGGTCAGCTGGCTTTTTTCAGCGCCCAGGTGGTGCCGAGGACTTCGATCTTGCCACCGGCCTTGCGGAACGCTGCCAGGTCCGAAGCGATCGAATCGCTGCTGACCACGGTGCTGGCGGCCGCGCCCTTGCGTTCGCTGCGGATGCTGTTGCTGGCCTTCGCGGGGGTCTTTGCCTTGCGGGGCATGGTTGCTCCTGTCAGGTGGAAGGGGAGGAAAGCGCCCAGGCATCGGCCTGGCGCAGGTAATCCTGCCGCTCGCGGCGGCAGTCATCGCCGCCCATCGAAAACTGGCGGCAGATCGCCGGGCGCTGCGAATAGATCGTGCAGCGCAGGTGATAGGGATCGATCGCCGCGCACCAGCCTTCCTCGTTGCGCGCCATCACGGCACGGCCGTGCGCGTCGCGCGAGAGGAACTGGCCGGGCACCTTGTCGCCGGGCTGCAGCAGCACGGGCAGCCGGCAACAGACCGCGTCACAACGGCGGCAGTCGATGGGTGCAGGTGTTGCGTCAGGTTGTAAGGCCTCAGGGGCCTGGCGGGTGCCCAAAGCGGGTCTCGATGGCGGCTCCGGTAGTACGCGGACCATGAACGAGCCAGGAAGGCATGGCCGCTAGGCCCGCAGGGCGGGCCGGGCTGCACGGTGGACACACCGGCGTGGCCGGTGGAAGGTGCAGCTGGGATCTAGCCGACCAAGAGTAACTTAGACCGCGTAACGTTTTGTTAATCCTGGCTGGCTGCCGCCAGCGCCAGGCCCTGGACCACGCCCAGCGAGGGTTCGCCGTGGACCATGCGGGCGCCCGGGAAGGCCTCGGCCACGGCCTGGCGCAGGTAGCCGGCACGGGACATGCCGCCGGTCAGGAACACCGCGTCCGGGTCGCCACCGATGTCGCTGCGGACCTGGGCCAGCAGTTCGCGGATCTGCTCAAGGTAGCCATGGGCGGCGGCGGCCAGGCCGTCGGCGCTGCTGTCGGCATGCAGATCGCGGGCGATGTAGTCCAGCGTGCTGCGGTGCTCGCTGGCAGCGCTCAGGGCGATCTTGGCGCGTTCGACATCGCGGTACAGGCGGGCGGTATTGCCGGTGTCCTGCAGGGCCTGCAGGCGGTCGCCCCAGGGCGCGTCCACATGGTCGTACTTGTGCAGGCGGAAATCGCGCTGGCGGGTCATGTCCTGCACGGTGGCCGCTTCCACGTAGTGGTGGGCAGGCACGCGGGTGATGCCGCGGCCGAACAGCGGCATGTAGCTGGACAGGCTCAGCGCCAGGTCGATGTCGGTACCGCCGCGGGCGATACCCCAGGCACGGTGGATGCGCGGGGCGTCGTCGCCGCCCACTTCGGCATGCGCGATATCGGTGGTGCCGCCGCCGATGTCGACGATCACCGCCTGGTGCCGCTCGCGGCTTTCGGCGTGGTAGTGCATGGCCGCCGCGGCCGGTTCTTCGAGGAAATCGATCTGGTCGAAGCCGGCCTGGGTGGCGGCCTCGCGCAGGATGTCCAGTGCCTGGTCATTGCCGGCCGCGCCGATCGAGCTGCGGAACTGCACCGGGCGCCCGAGCAGGGCCGAGCGCAGCGGTTGGCCGAGCTGGGCGCTGGCGGTCAGGCGGATGTGTTCGAGGATGTGGGCGGCGATGCCGGTGATGGTCTGCTTCGCACGCGGGTGCAGGTTGTAGCCCAGCATCGACTTCGGGCTCTGCACCAGGTTGCCTTCGTGTTCCTCGAAATACGCTTCCAGCGCTTCGTCGCCGTAGACCGCGTTCTGCAGCAGGTCGCTGGCGCTGCGTTCCTTGCCGGCGCGGGCCTCCATCCATTCACGGCGCAGGGCGCGCAGGGCTTCGCGGCGCAGCGCCTGCGGCGTGCGTTCCTGGCCGGCGGCACGCGCTGCCCGCGCGGCGCTGTCGATCATCTGCTGCAGCTGGTGTTCCTGGCCGTCGTCGAGCTGGAAGTCATCCGGGTCGGGCACCACGCCAGGGAAGTACACGCTGGTGCGGAACTGCTCGGCGTCGCCGAAGCGGATCGGCAGCAGTTTCCCCTCATGCACGATGGCGGCGGCGGAGTTGCTGGTACCGAAGTCGATGCCGAGGCGCATGGGGAGTTCCGGGGGCGATCAGGGGCCGCGCACTCTGCTGCAGTTCGCCGCCGACTGCAAGTTCCCGCCGCTTGGCGGTGTGGAACGAGACAAGGAGGTGGCCGGGCCCCGGCCCGGAACAAGGGGAAAAGGGCCGGGCGGTTACAATGGTCGCTGTTGATTCATTTTGAGGTACTTGCCGATGTCGTCTGTTCCCGCCTGCCCGCAGTGCACCCTGGAAAACACCTATGCCGATGGCGCGCTGTGGATCTGCGCCGATTGCGGTTTCGAATGGACCGCCGGGGAAAGCGCCGGTTCGACCCTGGTCGTGCGTGACAGCAACGGCAATACCCTGCAGGCCGGCGACACCGTCACCGTGATCAAGGATCTGAAGGTGAAGGGGTCTTCGATCCCGCTCAAGCAGGGCACCGTGATCCGCAACATCCGCCTGGTCGAAGATGATGCCGAGCACATCGAAGGCAACTCGGACAAGATCAAGGGCCTGGTCCTGAAGACCTGCTTCCTCAAGAAGGCCTGATCGGTCTCAGCGCCTGGCCTGCTGCTGCGCGCGCCAGCGGGCCAGGCTGTCCAGCTTGGCCTGGTAGCGTGCCTGCTCCGGTGCACCGCCCAGCAGCTGCGCGCGGATCAGTTCACGGTCGGCGTGCTCAAGTTGGCCGGACAGGAAATACACGCGCGCCAGCCCGAAGTGGAACTGGTGCGCGGTGTCATACAGGCGCACGGCCTGCCGGTAATAGCGGATGGCTTCGGCCAGCTTTCCGGCCTGCTCTGCCTGCGTGCCCAGCATGTACTGCGCGAACGGGTCCTCACGCTGCACCGACTTCAAGCGTCGCTCCAGGGCCTTGGCCTGTGTATCCAGCCCAAGCTGCCGGTACAACGCGCTGGCATTGGTCAGCGCCGCATCCTGGCGGCCGTCCAGGCGCAGGGCGCGGTCCAGTGCCTGCCGCGCCGCGTCGGTGTTGCCCTCGCGATTGTCGAGCACGCCCAGGTTGTTCCAGACCGAGGGGAACGCGCGGTCCTGCACCACCGAGGCATCGAAGAAGGCGCGGGCGCCGACGAGGTCGCCTTCGGCCATGCGTTCGGCACCACGATTGTTGTAGAAGTGGGCCAGTGCACGCGCGCGGCTGACCGGCTGCGGGCCGTGGCGGTCGTAGAGCACATTGCGATCGAGGTCGACCGTGGCGTAACGCCCCGCGATCTCCACACCCGCGTTGACGTGGCCCACGCTGTAGACCACGCCGGCGTCCTGGTCCTGGTACCAGGACACGACCTGGCCGACTTCCTGCACGCGGGCCTGGATGCCAGCCTCGCGCGCCAGTGCCACGAACATCAGCGTGAAGGCCAGGCAGTTGGCGCGGCGCTGCTGCCAGACTTCGCCCACGGTGTAGGTCGCGTTCGCGTCGTACTGCAGGTCCAGCCCCTGGCGGCCGAAGATCATTTCCACCAGCGCCTGCAGCCGCTGCTCGCGCGATGAACTGCGGTCCATCACCTGCGCCTGCAGCATCGCGCGCATTGCGGGAGGAATCGCGAAGACCTGTTCCGGCGAGGGAATCTCCGCCGGGGCGATGCTTCCGATGGGCGGGACTGCATCGGTGCGCGGGCGGTCCTGTGCGCAGAGCGGCGCGGCCATCAAGGCGGCCAGGGCCACGACGAAGATGCGGGCGGCAGGGCGGTACATGACAGTTCCCGGCAGCGGCGGGCGCTCCCGCCTGCAGCGAGTGTAGACCCGTCGTCGCCGCGCTGCAGTGACCGTTGGTCGGCGCGTGGCCGGTACGCCGTTTCATCCACAACCGATGTGGACCAGCGCTCGACAAAGCTGTGGACAACCGCGTCCAGGCCTCACCGGGCAAGCGTTGTGAGTGCATGGTGAAAAAACCACCAGCTTGCCGCAGGGCAGCGCAGGCGGGATGATCCGGGTATGGATTTCTCTCCGCTGACGCTGGCTCCGGCGCAGTGGCAGGCGCTGCAGGACAGCTACGCAACGCCGCCACGCGCCTACCACCACTTCGGACACGTACGCGCGGTGCTGCAGCACTGCCAGGACGTGGCTGACGGCCCGGGCTGGCAGCACCCCGCCGAGGTGTACCTGGCCGTGCTCTACCATGATGCGATCTATGTGGCGGGGCGCAAGGACAACGAAGCGCGTTCGGCGGCGCTGGCCCTGCAGGCGATCGCAGGGGCGCCGGAACTGGCCGGCGTCGACGCCGCGCGGGTCGAGCAGTTGATCCTGCTGACCGCCCGTCATGGTGATCTGGGCCCGGACGACGTTGATGCCGAGGCCGCGCTGTTCCTGGACTGCGACATGGCGATCCTGGCCGCGCCCGAGCCGGTGTTCGCCGCTTACGATCGTGGCGTGGCCGAAGAGTACAAGGGGGTCGTGCCGGGCTTCCTGTACCGCGCCGGGCGTCGCCGTTTCCTGCAGGGGCTGCTGCAGGCACCGCGCATCTTCCTCAGTGACTTCTTCCATCAGCGCCTGGATGCGGCCGCGCGGGAAAACCTGCGCCGACAGCTGGCCCGCTGAGCCAGCCCGGTACACTGGGGCCTGCTTCCACCGATTGTCGCTTCCGACTGTGTCCGTCCCTGATCCCGATCCCCGCCCGCTGCCCCCCGAAGAGCCCGGTCCCAACGAGTGCTGTGGCAGCGGCTGTCCGCTGTGCGTGCTGGATCTGTATGCCGATGAGCTGCAGCGCTATCGCAAGGCGCTGGCCGAATGGAAGGCGCGGCATCCGGAGGCAACGCCATGAGCCGTGCACGCCCGGCGGCAGTGCTGGCACTGGTGGCGTTGCTGCTGTTCGTCGCCACCGCGCTGTGGACCCAGTTCGCACGCAGCGATCTGGACTGGGTGCGGGCCACGCTCAGCCTCTACCTGCACGGGCCGTGGGGGTTGGCGCTGCGCGCGGCGTACTGCCTGCTGGCGTTGGCCATCGCGGTGCTTGGCATTGCGCTGTATCGCGGCAGCACCGGCCCGCGGCGCAGTGGGGCGGCGCCGCTGTTGTTCACTGTCTCTGCACTGGGGCTGGCGACGGTCGCCATCGGTGACAGCTGGCTGCCTGAAGCGACCCCGCTGCTTGCACCGTTCATCCATGGGCTGGCGGCCAACACCGCATTCCTGTGTGCCAGCGTGGGCATGCTGCTGCAGGCCTGGTACCTGCGCCGTGAACCGGGCTGGCAATCCGCCGCCGGCCTGCTCTGGGGCTGGGCCTGGCTGGCGTTCGTTCTGCTGTGGCTGCATGTGTTGTGGCGCGCCGGCCCACCGCGCGGGCTGGGCCAGAAGGCCGTGATCGTCGTGATCGTGGGCTGGCTGTTGTACCTGGCGCTGGCGCTGTACCAGCGCAGCCGCCGTACCGCGGCCCACTGAATCCCCAATGGCCTGTGCCGGTACGTGCCGTGCACGCGGCGGCGGCGTATCGTGTGCGCATTCCATCGGGGATGCGATATGAAGCGTGCAGGGCTGGGCAGGGCAATGGGTGTGGTTCTGGCGCTGGCAGCGCTGCCGGCAATGGCGGCGGCCAACGTGCAGCAGTTCAGCCACGGGCGGTTCGAGCAGATTCCGGTGCACATGCCGGCCGGTACGCCGCAGCGGGTGGTGATCTGGTTCCATGAACCCACCGCCGGTGGTGATACCAGCCGCCTTCCGATCGAGGCCCTGCGTGCCGATGGCGCGATGGTCGCCGCCGTGGACATCGCGCACCTGCGCAGCGTGCTCAAGCGCGAGGGTGATCCTACCTGTTCGTTCGGTTCCGGCGACGTCGAGAACTTCTCGCGCTGGTTGCAGGCCTCCCTGCATCTGCCTGGCTACCACCTGCCGCTGGTCGGTGGTGATGGCGAAGGCGCCGAGATGGCTTACACGCTGGCCGCGCAGGCCGACACCCAGGTGTTCGCCGGCCTGCTGACCACCGGCTTCTGCCCGGACCACAGCCACGAGCGCATGGTCTGCGGCGACGGTGTGAAGCACAACAAGCTGCAGCCTGCCGAGTTGAATTTCCCGTGGCTGAGCGCCGCCGGCGACCATGGCTGCAAGGTTGGCGAGGCCAGCCGCTTCGTGCAGCAGGTGGCGATGGCGCGCGAGTTCAAGCGCACCGCACGCGGCGATGCTTCACCGGGCCTGGTGGCGACGGCGCGGGTGATGGGCGCGCAGGTGGGCGTCAGCCTGGCACCGCCCCCGGCCGCGCTGAAGGGCCTGCCCGTAGTGGAGGTGCCCGCTGCCGGCAATGGCGACACGTTGGCCGTGTTCGTTTCCGGCGATGGCGGCTGGGCCGGCCTGGACAAGGACGTGGCATCGTCGCTCAACGAGCATGGCGTGGCCGTGGTCGGCATCGACTCGCTGCGCTACTTCTGGAGCGAGCGCACGCCGAAGGGCTTCGCCACTGACCTGCAGAAGATCATCGACCACTACCGCCAGCAGTGGCATCGCGACAAGGTGATGCTGATCGGTTTCTCGCAGGGCGCCGACGTGCTGCCGGCCACCATCAACCAGCTTGATGCCGGCACCCGGGAGGCGCTGGACCGTATCGTGCTGCTGTCGGTGGGCAAGAAGGCTGACTTCGAGTTCCATGTCAGCAACTGGCTGGGTGGCGGCGGCGACGGCCTGCCGATCGCGCCGGAAGTGGCAAAGCTGCCGGCGGCGAAGACCCTCTGCGTGTATGGCGACAAGGATGACGACGCGCTGTGCCCGGACCTGCCGGCCAACGACGGCGTGCAGAAGGTGAAGCTTCCGGGCGACCACCATTTCGGTGGTGACTACGATCGCTTGGCCGAGGTAATCCTCAAGGGCGGGGCGTAAACCGGCCCATGCCCGGCGGCTGATGGTAGATGCCGACCTTGGTCGGCGCTGGGGCTGGGGACGTCGTGGAAGAAGCGTGTCGACCAAGGTCGACACCTGCCGTGCAGCCGTCAGCACCGGCCCATGCCCGGCGGATCGGGGTGTCAGTTCCGCCGCGGGTCCAGCGAGATCAAACGCGTGGCATCCAGCAGCGCGGCCGGCAGGTGCATGCCGCCCGGTGCGGCCAGGTAGCGCGGCCGCCACTGCGGGTCGAACTTCGACTTGAAGCGGCGCAGGCCACTGAAGCCATAGAAGCGTTCGCCATGCCGCGCCAGCAGGCCGGCCAGCCGGTTCCAGCGCCCGGCCAGGCGATGCTGGGCCAGCCCGGACAGCGGGGCCATGCCCAGCGAGAAGCGCGCATAGCCCTGGGCGCGTCCCCACAGGAACAGCTCGATGAACAGGAAGTCCATCGTGCCCTTCGGTGCCTCGTTGACGTGGCGCATGAGGTCCACCGACAGCTCGGCACCGGCCGGGGCCTGCCACAGGTTGGCGAACGCCACGATCTGGCCCTCGGTTTCGACCAGTGCCACCGGGAAGCGCGCCAGGTAATCCGGATCGTAGCTGCCCAGCGAGAAACCCTTCTCGTCGCCGGCCTTGTCTTCCAGCCACGCGTTGGAGATCGCGTGCAGGCGCGGAAGCAGGCTGGGAACCTCTTCCACCGGTGCCACGCGGAACGACAGGCCCCCGCGCTTGCCGCGGTTCCAGGCCTGGCGCAGGTCGGCGCGTTCGCGGCCTTCCAGGCCGAAGTCGTGCAATGGCACGATCGCTTCCTCGCCCAGCTTGACCAGGCCCAGGCCAAGGTCGAGATAGGTCTGCCAGTAGGTCTCGCCGACCTGGTAGAACACGGGGCGCAGGCCGAGCCGGTCGGCTTCCTCGCGGAAGCGCCAGATCAGCGCGCGCGCGACCTCGGGTGGGCCGACCGGATCGCCCATCGCGATCAGGGATCCGCCGTAGCGCTGCATCATCACGAAGCCCAGCTTGGCTTCGTCGCGCAGCACCGCCTTGTCGGCAGTCAGCACCAGGCAGGCCTGGGTGTCGGTGGCACCGGCCAGCACCGGTGCCAATGACTGCAGCGTGGCCTCGTCGGCGGGCTGCAGTGGGCTGCGCGTGCTGTGCAGCAGGCGCGCCAGGCCGAACATCACCAGCGCGATGGCGACCACCAGCAATGCACGCAGTGCACGCGGCGCGTTGCCGGATATCGCGAACTGCCACCACAGTTCGTTCTGGTATTCGACATGGCTGTAGGTGAAGAACAACAGCCAGGTGACCGCCACCAGCACCAGGCCGAGGTTGCGCAGCCATGGCCACGACCATGCTTCGTCCAGCAGCGCGCCCTGGCGATAGAACTCGCGGCGTGCGGCCCACAGCGCCATCGCCACCAGCAGGGCGGAGACCGCGATCAACGGTTGGCCACCGCGCAGCCACAGTGGCAACGGGGTGATCACGCACACGGCCATCGCCAGCATCCATGCGGCATGGCTGCGCCGGGCCAGGCCCTGGCCGATCAGCAACAGGGCGACGCCGCTGAGGCTGCCGATCAGATGGGACGTCTCCAGGATCGGCAGTGATGCGTTGACCAGGTGGCGGCGCGGCGTGGGCAGCGTGCCGTCGATGACCAGTGCAGCGCCGATGCTGAACACCGCCAGCGCGATGATCTGCGGAAGCCACGGCCGCAATGCATTCCAGCCGGCACGGGTCGCCCCGGCACTGGCCTGCAGCGGTTGCCGCATCGCGGGCGCCAGCGCGAGCAGGGTGGCCAGCAGCAGCGGCAGCACGTAGTAGGTGACGCGGTAGATCAACGCCGCAGCCAGCACCGCCGCCGGTGCGACCTGTGGCAGCAGCTTCAACAGGCTCCATTCGAACACGCCGAGGCCGGCGGGCACGGTCGAAACCAGGCCGGCCAGCACCGCGACCAGGTACAGGCCAACGAAGCCGGGCAGGCCGGTCGGCGTCGAGTCCGGCAGCAGCACATAGAACGCGGCGCTGGCCAGCACCAGCTCGATCACGCTGAGCACGGTGACGCCGATCATGGTGCGCCGGTCGGGCAGCCACAGCGCATGGCCGAATACGCTGAACTGACGCCCATCGCGGCCGACCAGCAGCAGGGTGGCCGCATAGGCCAGCAGTGCGACGATACCGACCACGCGCACCGCATCCGGGTCCAGCGGCAGTGCAAGTGCCGCTGCCGCCGGCTCCATGCACAGCGCCACGCTGATCAGCAGCCAGGCACCGAACACGAAGCCGAGCGTGCTCATCAGCACGACCTGGCCGATCTGCGCCAGGTCGAGGCCGGCGGTGCGGTAGCCGCGCAGGCGCACCGCACCGCCGGTGAGCGCGGCAAAGCCCACGGTCTGGCCGAGCGTGTGTGCCAGGAACGCCGTAATGCCGATGCGCGCCGGATGCACGCGGATGCCGCTGCGGCGCAGGCCGATGGCATCAAAACCGATCAGGCAGGCATAGCTGGCCAGGCCCAGCACGACAGTAAGCGCGATCTGCGTGCCACTGAGCTGGTGGAAGGCATGGCGGATGGCGCGGTAGCCGTTCTCATCGAACTCGTTGGCCAGGCCGTGCAGCGCCAGCGCAAGGATCAGCAGCGGGACGACGATGGTGAGGACCCGCTTCCATGCCGGGGTGGAGGGAGTGGTGGCGGGGTCGGTGGTTTCGGTCATCGGCGCAAGCGTGCGTCAGGGAGGGCGAGGGCGGTGTCAATGCAGCCGTGGCGCATCGTGCGCCTGTCGCTGGCATTTGACCAGCGTCGCCGTCGGAAGCCGGTAGTGACCGTGCGTGGACGGCTGCCCTGCACCCATCGTTGACCGGTTTGGGGGACAATGCAGGCCTGATCACCCGCAGGAGCCACGCCCATGATGGAGCGTTACGACGTCGGACCGCGCATGTCCGAAATGACCGTGTACAACAAGGTCGCCTACCTCTCCGGCCAGATTCCGGAAGACACCAGCCAGGACATCACCGGGCAGACCCGGCAGGTGCTGGCCGAGATCGACAAGCTGCTGGCGCTGGTGGCCAGCGATCGCCAGCACGTGCTGCGCGCCGAGGTGTTCCTGGCCGACATCGCCGACTTCGACGGCATGAACAAGGCGTGGGACGAGTGGGTGGTCGAGGGCGCGACCCCGGCCCGTGCAACCTTCGAAGCCAAGCTGGCCCACGCCGAGTGGAAGGTCGAGATCGTGGTGACGGCGGCGGTGCCCTAACGGCAGGCTGGGTCAGGTCTCCACCAGCGGGGAGGGTAGAGTCGACTGTTGGTCGACTATGGCGCGCAGCGCGGGATTTTGCGCCGCCGGAACGAAGAGCAGTCGACTAACAGTCGACTCTACCCCGCCGCTTCAGTGCCGGTTGGTCCGGTGGCTAGGCTGGCATCAGCTCTATGCAGTCCACCGGGCACGGTGGGATGCACAGCTCGCAGCCGGTACACAGGTCGGCGATCACCGTGTGCATGTACCTGGCGCCGCCGACGATGGCGTCCACCGGGCAGGCCTGGATGCACTTGGTGCAGCCGATGCAGTCGGCTTCCACGATCAACGCCACCTGCGGCGCCTTGTGCTCCCCGCGCGAGCGATCAAACGGAATTGCCGGCACGCCCAACACCTGGGCCAGCGCGCGTGCACCGGCATCGCCACCGGGTGGGCAGCGGTCCACGCCTGCCTCGCCACGCGCCATCGCCTGCGCATACGGGCGGCAGCCTTCGTAACCGCATTGCCCGCATTGGGTCTGCGGCAGCAGGCGGTCGAGGCGTTCGGTCAGGGGCGGGATCAGGCTCATGCGTGGCGAAGGCTGCGCGTTGGGTTACTTCAGGGGTTTGCCGCGGAACCAGCGCTCGTGGGCCAGCGCCAGCATCGGCTTGTCTTCGGAACTGTCACCGTAGGCATGGATGCGCACGTAACGCGACAGATCGAACTGGCGACGGATGTGCTCGACCTTGCGCGGGCCACAGTCACCACCGGCGTAACGGCCGGTCAGGCGTCCGTCCTGGCTTTCCAGCCGGTTGCAGATCAACTGCAGGCCCAGCTGCTCGCACCACGGCCGCAGGTAGAGATCCAGCGAGCCGGACACGATCACCACGGTGTGCTGCTGTTCCTTGTGCCAGCGGATCTGCTCCAGCATCTCCGGGCGCACCACGTCGGGCAGGAACTCACGCGAGAAGCCGGCGGCCAGGGTGGCGATGTCGTCACTGTGGCGGTCGCTGAAGGTCAGGCGGGTGACGCGCGCGCGGATGCGTTCGGCCGAGATCAGCTTCAGCTTGTACGCGAGCAGCCACGGGCCAACCTTCCACCACGCCTGCGCCAGTTGTTCAGCGGTGGCCACGCGGCGCAGGAAACGGCCATAGGTATCGCAGGTGGTCACGGTGTGGTCGAAGTCGAACAGCGCCAGTTCCATTCCGTTGCCTCCCATCGCGTTGCTCCGTGGCCGGTGCTGCCGGCGGGCGTGGCCGCAACCACGCCCGCTGCAGGCATCAGCGGACCGGCATGCCCGGCTGCGCGCCGCTGTCGGCGTCCAGCAGCGCCAGCGCGCCGCCGTCGAAACCGGCCGACAGGATCATGCCTTCGCTCAGGCCGAAGCGCATCTTGCGCGGGGCCAGGTTGGCGATGAACACCACGCTGCGGCCGACCAGCTTCTCCGGCTCGCCGTAGCTGGCGCGGATACCGGAGAAGATCTGGCGCTTGCCCAGTTCACCGGCGTCCAGTTCGAAGCGCAGCAGCTTGTCCGAACCGTCCACGAACTCGCAGACCAGCACCTTGCCGATGCGCAGGTCGAGCTTGGCGAAATCGTCGATGCCGATGTAGGCCGGGGCGTCGGCGCTGTTCGCTTCGTCCCTGGCCGGTGCCGGGGCAGCTGGCTTGACCGCTTCGGTCCTGGCGGCGGGGGCGGCAGCGGCGGTCGGCTGCAGGGTGTCCTTGGAGGCGTCGATCATGGCGTCAATCTTCTTCGGGTCGATACGGGTGAACAGCGGGGTGTACTCGGTGATGCGGTGGCCCAGCAGCGGCTGCACCAGCTCGGTCCAGTCGTTCACCGGCGCGGCCAGGAAGGCCTCGGCCTGCGCGGCGGTGGCCGGCAGCACCGGCTTCAGGGCGGTGACCAGCACGCGGAACAGGTTCAGGCCCTGGCTGCACACGGCCTGCAGCTGCGCGTCGGCGCCTTCCTGCTTGGCGATCACCCACGGCTTGACGTCGTCGATGTAGCGGTTGGCTTCGTCGGCCAGGGTCATGGTCAGGCGGATCGCCGCAGCCGGGTCGTTGCGCTCGTAGGCTTCGCGGATCGGCGCCAGGCCATCGACGAAGCGCTGGTACTGCGCCGCATCGGGCAGCTGCGCGGCCAGCTGGCCGTCGAAGCGCTTGCTGATGAAGCCGGCGCAGCGGCTGGCCAGGTTGACGAACTTGCCGACCAGGTCGGCGTTGACGCGGGCGATGAAATCACCCAGGTTCAGGTCGAGATCGTCGACGCCACCGCCGGACTTGGCCGCGTAGTAGTAGCGCAGCGCTTCCGGTTCCAGCCCGGCGTCGAGGAAGGTACGCGCCATCACGAAGGTGCCGCGCGACTTGCTCATCTTGGCGCCGTCCACGGTCAGGTAGCCGTTGACGTGCAGGCGGGTCGGCGCGCGGTGGCCGGTGCCGTGCAGCACGGCCGGCCAGAACAGGCCGTGGAAGTTGACGATGTCCTTGCCGATGAAGTGGTGCAGCTCGGTGGCGGTGCCGGCGCGCAGGTGCGCTTCGAAGTCTTCGCCGAGCTTGCCGCACAGGGTCTGGAAGCTGGACAGGTAGCCGATCGGCGCGTCCAGCCAGACGTAGAAGTACTTGCCCGGCTGGCCGGGAATCTGGAAACCGAAGTACGGTGCATCGCGCGAGATGTCCCACGCGCGCAGGCCACCTTCGGCATTGAGCCACTCACCGAGCTTGGCTTTCACGCCCGGCAGGGCGACGTCGCCAGCCAGCCATTCGCGCAGGAACGCGTCGAAGTGGCCCACCTCGAAGAAGAAGTGCTCCGAATCGCGCATTTCCGGCGTGGCACCGGAGATGACCGAGCGCGGCTCCTTCAGGTCGGTCGGCGCATAGGTGGCGCCGCACACTTCGCAGTTGTCGCCGTACTGGTCGGGGCTGCCGCAGTTCGGGCAGATGCCCTTGACGTAGCGGTCGGGCAGGAACATGCCCTTGGCCGGGTCATAGAACTGTGCCACCGAGCGGCGGCTGATGTGGCCGGCCGCTTCCAGCTTCAGGTAGAACTGCTCGGTCAGCGCCTTGTTGGCCGCCGAATTGGTCGAGTCGTAGTGATCGAAGGCCACGCCGAAGGCGGCGAAGTCACGTTCGTGGCTGGCCTGGATGTTGGCGATGAAGGTTTCCGGGGTGACCCCGGCCTTCTCCGCGGCCAGCATGATCGGCGTGCCGTGGGTGTCGTCGGCGCAGACGAACCAGGCCTTGCCGCCGCTCATTCGCCGCGCACGCACCCAGATGTCGGCCTGGATGTAGCCGACCAGGTGGCCCAGGTGCAGCGGGCCGTTGGCGTAGGGCAGGGCGGTGGTGACGAGCGCGGTACGGGTCATGGTCGCGGGGTGAAGCCGAGGGGAACCGCAGAGTATCGCATGCCCGCAACGAGGTGACCCGGCCAGGGCCGGGTCACGGGGATGAAGCGGGGGCCGGGGCGCTTACTCGCGCTGCCAGGTCTGCGCGCGGCAGATGAAGGCGATGCAGCCGGACACGTCAAGCCTGGTGCCGCCGGGCTGCAGTTCCATCTTCGACTTGTAGGTCTTGCCATTGGCCGGATCGAGGATGGTGCCGCCGGACCACTTGTTGGCGCCGTCGGCCTTCAGGTTCCAGAGGATGGTCATGCCCTTCACCGGCTTGTTCTTGTTGGCGCCTTCACAGCCGTCACAGACCGGGTTCGGGCCCTTGTCCGAGTGCAGGATGTCGACCACCTTGCCGGTCAGGGTGCCGTTGGCGGCCTGGGTGATCTCGACGATCGACTTCACCTTGCCGGTCTTGTCGTCGATGGTCTTCCAGCGGCCGGCGGCGCCATCGGCGGCCTGCGCCGAGAGCGCGGCCAGGCACAGCGGCAATGCCAGCAGCAGGGTCTTGAAGGTCTTGCGCATGGTCCCCTCCCAGGGTTCATTCCGGCACGGTGCCGGTACGGGTCGACTGTATACCCATTCGGCGGGGTATGGGGAAGGGGGGGCTTTGCAGGGCTGCGCCCWGCACCCGCGGTAGTGCCGGCCGCTGGCCGGCAACCTCAACGGCAACGGCAAAAGCGACCATTCCGTGGGATGGCGGGGTGGGGCCGGTTGCGGGGGACGCCGTGAACCCGTCCCTGGGGGCTTGGCCGCGGCATCCATGCCGCGGACACCCCCGCAACCGGACCCACCCCGCCTTCGACAGGTTCCGTGTGCTGTGGGTAGGTGTCGACCTCGGTCGACACGGTAGATCCACGCCATGCGTGGATGACGTTTCCGGTGGCGGCGATGGGGTCAGATCCTTTTCCCGATGGAAAAGGGATCTGACCCCGACGCACAGGGTCAACCGACTTCGTACAGCTCCAGCGGCAGGTCGTCGGGGTCGGCGAAGAAGGTGAAGCGGCGGCCGGTGTATTCGTCCACGCGGATCGGTTCGCACGCGACGCCATGCGTAGCCAGGCGCTGGATGAACGGCTCTAGCGCAGCGACCCGGAACGCGAGGTGGCGCAGGCCCTGGGCTTCGGGGCGGCTGGGCCGAGGGGGCGGCGCGGGGAAGGAGAACAACTCCAGCTGGCCGCCATCGGGCAGCGCGAGGTCCAGCTTCCAGGAGTCGCGCGCGGCGCGGTGGTTCTCGGCCAGTACGCGCAGGCCGAGGATCCGCACGTAGAAATCCTTCGAGCGCGCGTAGTCGCTGCAGATCAGTGCGGCGTGGTGGATGCCCAGCAGGGCGTCGGCATTGCGGGTCATTGCAGGGTGTCCAGCCAGCGCTGGGTGATCTTCAGTGCCAGCGGATAGGGTTCGGGGTCGTTGCGGTTGGTCAGCACGATCACGGTCAGGTGCTTTTCCGGGTGGCGCACGATCACGTTGCGGAAGCCGATGCTCTCGCCGCTGTGCCATTGCACCGGGCCGTTCAGGCGCCAGCCGAAACCGTAATGCGGCACGTCCGGTTCCGATGTGGTCGTGGCCGGGCTGAACATCGCGCGGCGCGAAGCCTTCGACAGCAGGCGGTCGTCATACAGTGCGGCGTCCCAGCGGGCGAGATCGTCCAGCGAGGAATAGATGCCGCCATCGCCGAGCACGGCGCTGGTGGTGCTCTGGTCGGTGCGCTGCCAGCGGCCGTCGATCCAGCTGTAGCCATAGGCACGTGCTGCCACCGTATCGACACCGTCCTGGTGGGCCACGGTGTGGACCATGCCCAGCGGCGCGAAGATGCGCTGCTGCAGGAAGGCGGCGAAGTCCTGGCCGGAAGCGCGGCCGACGATCAGTGCCAGCAGCGCGTAGCCGCTGTTGCTGTAGCGGTACTGCGTGCCGGGCGCGAAGTTCAGGCGGTTCTGGCGCGAGAGCAGGGCCAGCACATCGGCATCGTGTACCTGCCGTGTGTCCGCCGGGTCCATCAGGTCTTCGTAGTCGAGCAGGCCGCTGGTGTGCGACAGCAGCTGGCGGAGGGTAATGGCCGCTGCGGCCTGCGGCAGTTCCGGAAGCCAGCGCCGCGCCGGCTGGTCCAGCCCAAGCCGGCCGTCTTCCACCAGCAGCAGCACCGCCGCAGCGGTGAACTGCTTGCTGACCGAGGCCAGCCGGAAATTGCTGGCTGCGGTGACCGCAGTACCGTCTTCCACCACCGCCAGGCCATAGCCACGACGGAACACCGGTTGCCCGTCGTGCAGCACCAGCATCGCGGCACCCGGAACCTGCCCATCGTAGGCCTGCATCAGGCCGTCGATGCCCGCATCCGGTGGGGTCAGCACCGGTGCGGCGGAGCTCGCCAGTGGCAGCAGGCCCAGCACGGCGGCGAACAGGACGAGGGCAGGGCGCATGGCGGCTCCGGAAGGGTCAGGGGGAAGGCGTGGGCGCAGCGCTGGCCGGCTGCGCCATCCAGCGCTCCATCTTGCGGTCCAGCACGTCCAGCGGCATCGAGCCGTCCTTCAGCAGTTCTGCATGGAACCGGCGCAGATCGAAGGCTGCCCCCTGGCGTGCCTTGGCCTTGTCGCGCAGGGCAACGATGGTGGTCAGGCCGGCGACGTTCGACAGTGCCTGGCCGGGCTGGGCCATGATCCGCTCGACTTCAGCGTTGGCATCATCGCTGCTCATGTCCACCGTCTTCTGCAGGTAGGCCACGGCCTGCTGCTTGCTCCAGCCCTGTGCGTTGACGCCGGTGTCGGCGACGACGCGCGCGGCGCGCAGCAGGCGTGAGTACAGGTAGCCGATACGGTCGTAGGGATCGCTGTAGACGCCCAGGTCTTCACCCAGCGTTTCGGCGTACAGGCCCCAGCCTTCGACGAACGCAAGATCGCCACCGAGGCGACGGAAGCGTGGCAGCTTGGCCAGTTCCTGCTGCAGGCCCAGCTGCACGTGATGGCCGGGAATCGCTTCATGCAGGTACTGCACCGGCACGCTCCAGCGCTTGCGGCTGGGCAGGTCGCGGGTGTTGATGTACAGCACGCCGGGCTGCCCGGCCGGCGACGGCTGGTAGGCGGCAGCGGCGGCGGTCAGCGCACGTTCCGTTTCCACCGCACGCACTTCCAGTGCGGACTTGGGCAGCGTATCGAGCACCTGCGGCAGGCGCGCGTTGACCTGCTGCTGCACCTGCCGGTAGCGGCTGATCAGTGCATTGGCGTCGCTGTACTGGAACTGGCGATCGTTGCGCATGCTGCGCAGCAGCTTGGTCGGCGTGCCGCGCATCTTTGCGTCCTTCATCACCGTGGCGATCTGTGCCTGCAGTTCCTGCACGCGCTGTTCGCCCAGTGCGTGCAGCTGCGCGGCGGTCTGGTCGCTGGCGGTGGTCTGCACGATCAGGTTGGCGTACCAGGCCTGGCCGTCGGGCAGCGCGCCCATGCCACTGCTGGCACGCGTGGCCGGCAGGTACTCGGTGGCGATGAAGCCGCGCAGGGCACGGTAGGCCGGCATGATGCGCAGCTCGATCATGCGCTTGTATTCGGCGCTGATGCGCGCCTTGTCTTCGGCCGCAATGGTGTTCGGCATGGTGCGGATCGGCGACCAGAAGATGCTCTCTTCAGCGGTCGGCTTGATCACTGCATCCAGCTGCGGCAGCACTTTTTCCATCAGGTCGCGCGGTTGCACCACGCCGGCCTTCATGCCCTGGCGCATGTTGTCGATGGCCTGGTCGAACAGTTCGGGAATGCCGAGCGAGCGGCGCGACCAGGTGTCGTAGTCCTGCACCGTGTTGAACGGCTGCGCGCCGGCGCCGGAGCCGAGGATCGCCATGATGCTGCCGATGTTGTAGTACTGGCTGATCGGCATCATCCAGCCTGGGTAGCGCTCGGCAGCCAGCGAGGCGCGCGCGTCACGTACGAAGATCTCGTAGCTGAGCAGGTCCTGGCCCTGCAGGCCGTCGCTGCCGAGTTTTTCGACCTTGCCCAGCCACTGCGTGGTGAAGTCGTGCGACTGCTGGCGCCAGGCGGCGGACAGGATGTTGGGCAGCTGGTCGTTGTAGCGTGGTTCGCCCTGGAAGGTGGCCTGCAGCGGATTCAGCCGCATCGAGGCATCCCAGTACTCGTCGTACAGCCGTTCCAGCTGCACCTGCTTGGGCACCGCGCGTGCGGGTGCGACCGGACGCGGCGCGGCGCGGCGCGCCGAACTGCCACGGGCCGGTGCGGTGGCACGGGCGGGCCTGGTCTTGGGCTTGGCAGCCTGGCGGGTCTGCGCAGCGGCAGGGCGGCTGGCCTTCTTCTTCGCTGCTTCGGCCGGTGGCACGGCACTGAACAGGAACAACGCGGCAATGGCAGCGGCCAGGACGCGGGGGGAATACGGCATCAAGAAGCTTCCGTGGAACACAGACCGTGGAGCTTGCACGATCCGCGCGCGTACGGCCAGCGTGAAGACGCAGTCAGCTTGGTGGCGCTGGGGCTTCAGTCAGCCGCGGCGGCGGCACGCAATGCCGCCGCGCGATCGGCGCCCAGATAGCGGGTGATGGCCCGCCGCATCAGGTACAGCAACGGAATCAGGGCGATCGCAAAGCCCATCTTGTACACGTAGTTGACGCTGGCGACCGCAAGGAACAGCGAGGTCGGCCAGTGCTGCGGGCCCAGCACGAAGGCGATCCAGATCACCACGAAGCTGTCCACCACCTGCGAGACCGCGGTGGAACCGGTCGCGCGCAGCCACACATGGCGTTCGCCGGTGGCCTGGCGGATGCGATGGAACACCGCCACGTCGATCAGCTGGCCCAGCAGGAATGCCACCAGCGAACCGGCGATGGTCCACATGCCCTGGCCGAACACGGCTGCGAATGCGGCCTGGTAATCGGGCACGCCGTGGCCGTCCATCGAGGTGACCCACCAGCTGGCTGGCGCCAGCGAAATGGCGGCGAAAGCGAACAGGAAACCGTAGCCGATCAGCACCACCGCCAGCCACGAGATGAAGCGCACGCCGCGCTTGCCGAAGAACTCGTTGATGGTGTCGGTCATGATGAACACCACCGGCCACAGCAGAGTGCCGGCGGTGAAGCTGAGCGAGCCGGTCTGGCCGAACAGGTTCCAGTTCAGCGGTTCGATGCCGAGGGTATCTTCCAGCGCGAAGATCTTCACGCCGATCAGCTCGGCCAGCACCGCATTGCCGCAGAAGAACGCGGCCAGCACGATGAACAGCAGCACCGCGCGGTCCTGCAGCGGGCGCTCGATCGGCGCTGCGGTCATTCGGTGCGTTCGCCGGCGCGGGTGAAGGGCACGCTGGACGGTGCGACGGCACCGCCGGAAATGATGAAGCTCATCGCCTGGTCGACGGTCCAGTCGGTGGGCGTCAGCAGCTCCACCGGCACGATTTCCAGGTAGCCCGATGTCGGGTTCGGCGTGGTCGGCACATACACCGCGGCCAGCTCGCGGTCGGTGCCGTGTTCCTTGATCACGCGGGTGACCAGGCCGACCGACTTCATGTCGCGGTGCGGGAAGTCGATCAGCACCACGCGCTGGGTGCTGCCCGGTTCGGTCTGCAGCATGTCCAGCAGCTTCTTGGCGCTGTCGTAGATGATGCTGGCCAGCGGGATGCGCTTGATCACCGCGCCGACCCAGCGCAGCAGGCGCTGGCCCAGCACGCGGCGGCTTGCCACGCCCACCGCCAGGATCACCAGCAGGGTGGCCAGCAGGGCGATGGTGTCCTGGATCCACTCGGCGCGGACCCAGCCCAGATAGTGCGGGAAGCTGGTTGCGATCTGTTCGGACAGCGGCACCACCAGCGGGCTGGAGATGCCCGACAGCAGCACGAACACGAACTTGACCACGACCCAGGTCAGCCAGATCGGCAGCAGGGTCAGCAGGCCGGTCAGGAACAGGCGCTGCAGGGAGGGGCGGGGGACCAGGGCGGGGGCTTCGAGCGACATGTGCGCATTGTAGCGGTCACTGCCGGTCGATTACGCTGGGGAATCGACTGCGGCAACGAGCCATGGAAGGGAAGCTGTGTTGAAGATTCTGCGCGGACTGGGATGGACCCTGGCGGGCCTGCTGGTGCTGGCCATCGTGGTGTGGTGTGCCTCACGCATGTGGCCGGTGCCGGAATCGCGGTTGCAGGCGCAGCAACGGCTGGAAGCGCGGCTGCCGGCGAGCGGGCGCAATGGCTATCCGCTGTTGTGGACACTGGCCTTTGACGACCTGGATGCCGGCCAGCGCGAGCAGGCGTTGGCCGAGGATGTGCGGCGCTGGGACGCCGACCCGCACGGTAACAGTGTCACCCGCCCTCATCAGGCCGCCGGCCACGAAGGATTGCGCTCGCGGGCGGCCGCCGGTTGCGGGCCGGCGGCCCGCGATTGCCTTGCCCAGGTGCGCGCCGATCCGCAGCGCTTCGTCGACGCCCATGCGGGCCATCACCAGTTGCATGCGCGGCTGGATGCGCTGGCCGACGCGGACCATTTCGTCTCGCCGTTCCAGCCGAAGCGGGAGGGCATCCTGGTGCCGATGCCGACCTACGGGCTGGTGGTCGATGCCACCAGCGCACGCGCGCTGGCATTCGTACAGGGCGACATCGACGGTGCCCTGCGCGGCAGCTGCCGAGGCGTGCAGCTGGGCCGGCGGCTGGTGCCCGGTGGCAGCTATCTGTTCGACAGCATCATCGGCGCAAGCCTGGTGCAGGCCAATGCGCAGCTGCTGGCCGACATGCTGGTTGAACTGCCTGCCGATCACCCGCTGCCGGCCGAATGCGAACAGGCCATGCAGCCGATGCGGGCCGACGAGCAGAGCCTGTGCCGTGCGATGCAGGGCGAGTATGCGATGAACCAGGTGGCGATCGAGACCTCGGCGCGGGAATTCGGCGGCGTGCTGGTACTGGACCGCAGCAGCACCCTGGCCCGTGCGGCCGGCAATCTCGGTTGGGCCTGTGGCGCGACGGCGACCGCTGCGCTGGAGGCGGACCGTCCGTTGCCGGTACCGGCGCCGCTGCAGCGTGACTTTGGTTGCCTGTCGAACGTCATGGGCTGCCTGTTGACCGACATTGCGGGTCCGGTCTATCCGGCCTATTCGTCGCGCACCCAGGATGCGGCGGCGATGCTGCGCCTGCTGGGCGCACAGCGCTGGCTGCGGCAGCAGCCGGGGGATCCGGTGGATGCGCTGCAGCGGTTGCCGGCGCAGTTCGCCTCGCCGGTGCGGGCGCCACAGCTGTCCGCCGACGGGCGCGCCCTGCAGGTACCGCGTCGCTCGCCCACCCGCAGCAACGACGAAAGCCCATGGCTGTCGGTGCCGCTGGTGGCCACTGGCGCCGCAACCGCCAGCGCCAGCGCCCGCGACTGAGCAGAACCCTAGCCGGCGCCGGCCAGTGGATTGAATGCCCAGCCATCGCCCACGCTTTGCAGCGTCCAGCGCTGGCTGCTGCGCAGTGGCTGCCAGCGCACGCTTTCCTTGTCGTCCTCGATGCTGCCCTCGGTGTGCTTCACCTTGCGCGTGGAAAAATTCACGCTCACCGAGGTGGGCTGTCCTGAATTGCGCATCACCGAGTTCTGGTCGTAGCCGATCAGCGCGAAGGCATCGTCCTGCCAGCGGAAGGTGAAGACGGTGGTACCCATCGACCAGCTTCCCGCGCTGGAGAAGGAGAACAGCGCCACCCTCAACGTGCCGCGCTGGATGCTGACACCGCCATCTTCAAGCGGGTCGCTCATCACCGGGTTGTCCGGGCGCGGGATCAGCTGATGGTCCTGCACCGCCAGCACGTAGCCGGCCGGGCGTGACCACGCCACGGCGAGAATGCGCGGGTTGCTGTCGTAGGGTGACGGGCCGAAGCCATCGTGTTCGATGACATTGCGCGGGTCCTGCTGGCGCAGCACCAGTACCAGGTCCGCGCGGCCATCGCGGTCGAGATCGCCTTCAATGCTGGACTCCAGCGTCCAGCCCTCGGGCACGAAGCCGGCGGCAGTGGCAGCCTGGGCCGGCAGCGCCGGGTACTGCACCGGCGGCAGGTCCAGTGCATGGGCCGCGCACGGCAGGGTGCTCATCAGTGCTGCAAGGGTGCAGGGGCGCATCGGAGCCTCCATGGCAGGGGGCCAGAGGATAGCGCCTGTGCGGTGGATCAACGCGCGTGCGGCTTCAGGCGCAGGTACACCTGCTTGCGGACCTGTGCGACCACCTCGCCGCTTTCATCGACCACGTCGTTGCTGAACCAGCGCAGCACCTTGTCGCCGCTGGCGGCTTCGGCGCGAAGTTCGTCCAGCAGCGCGTCGTCGATGCGGAATGATGTGCGCACGGTGCCGCGGCCGGGCTTGAGGAAGTCGATGGCGCCTGCGCGGTCCCACACGTAGTAGTCGCGGCCGAGGATGTGCAGCAGGCCGAGCATCCAGAACGGATCGGTCATCGCGAACAGGCTGCCACCGAAGTGGGTACCAACATAGTTGCGGTTCCATGGCCGCAGGCGCAGCTCGACATCGATCTGCCGGTAGTCGGGGGTGATGCGGGTGACGTGGATGCCGGTGAACAGGAAGGGCGGCCAGAGGTTGATGCCGAAGCGGAACAGGCGGGCGTTCATGCGGATCCGGGGGGGGCGCTGGGCGAGGTGCCCAGTCTAACCATTCGCATGCGTATGTTGCACCCCGGTGGCGCCGGTCAGGTGCCGCTGTCGATCACATACCCGTCGCGCCCATTGGCTTTGGCCTGGTACAGCGCGGTGTCGGCCCCTTCGACGAAATGATGCGGTTGCAGCTCGCCGTCCGGCACCCGGGTGAACACGCCGATGGTGAGCGTGACCTGGTCGTCGCCGCCATCACCATGTGCCGGCAACGCACGTACGCAGTCGACCAGGTCCTGGATCACAAGCCGCGCGCCTTCGGCCGGGGTATCGGGCAATACAAGCGCGAATTCATCGCCACCGTAGCGCGCGGCCATGTCGCGCGGGCGCCGCGCATGCGCGCCGATCAACCGGGCGACATCCCGCAGCACGCGGTCGCCGACCTGGTGGCCATGGCGGTCGTTGTGGCGCTTGAAGTGGTCGACGTCGATCAGCGCCAGGCTCAGTGGCTTGCCGTTGCGTCGTGCGGCGTCGCATTCCTGCTGCAGCGCCTGTTCGAAGCGCAGGCGATTGCCAAGGCCGGTCAGTGCGTCGCGGTTGGCCTGCCGGTGCCAGGCCGAAATCCGCCAGATCGCCCAGGCCAGCAGTACCAGCAGGACGCCCAGCAGGGCGGTGGCCGGCGCCCACCAGAGGTTGCTGGTGCGCAACAGCAACCAGCTCAGCAGAGGGGCAATCGGCAGCGAACACAGCGCCGCCAGCCACGGCAGGCGCAGGCCGAGCAGGATTACGCACAGCGCCACCAGCACCGCGCTGATGGTGTGCTGCCAGAAGCGGGGCAGCACATCGATCTGCCTGTGCTGCAGCAGCATCGAGGCGATGTTGGCCTGGTACTCGCTGCCGCTCATCCAGAACTCGCGGGTGGTCGGGGTCAGCAGGCGCGGCGCGATGCCGCTGGCGGTCATGCCGACGATGATGCGGCGGCCATGCAGCATCGCCATGTCCACGTGGCCATCGAGTACGTCTGCGTAGGAAACCTGCGGCAGCTGCTCGGGGGGGCCGGCATAGCGCACCCGCACGTAGTCGTTGCGCCGCCATTGATAGGGCGAGCCCACTTCGGGATCAGGGTCGGGCAGGCCGCGCACCGCGCCTGCGGGCAGGCCGGTCAGGGCCAGCCCGAGCGCCGGCCAATGCGCCTTGCCGATGCCTGCATGCAGGTAGATGCCGCGGGCGACGCCGTCACTGTCCACCTCAACATCGGTGTGGCCGATGGCGGCGGCACTGGCCGCAATCTGCGGAACCGGCAGCATTTCCTCGGCCATGCGGTCACCGGCTGCCGGTGCGGCCAGCACCGGCAGCACCACCCGGCCATTGCGCCGGATGGCAGCGGCCAGTGCCTCGTCCTGGCGGCTGTCGCGGCGGTCCGGCTCGGACAGCATCAGGTCCAGCGCGACCCGTTCGGCACCGGCATCGGTCAGGCGGTCCAGCAACCGGGCATGGACCGAGCGCGGCCACGGCCATTGGCCGATGCGCTGCAGGCTGCCTTCGTCGATGGCCACGATCAGCACGCTCGGGTCGGGTCGATAGTCCCAGTTGCCGACCATCGCGTCGTAGGTGGCCTCGTCCTGCCGCCACAGCCATTGGCCCTGGCTGGCGACGATGGTCAGTATCCCGGCCAGCATGGCCAGCAGGATCCGCTTCGGCCACGGCAGCGGCGAGCGCCTCACAACAGCAGCCACAGCAGCAGGGCACCGCCGCCGGCGCCATAGCAGAGGCGACACGGCAGGGCGATCTGCTGGGCCGGCGAGAACTCTCCGGCATGGCCGTCATCGTCGATGTACTGCACGCGCACATGCAGGGTGCCGCGCCACGGCCGCTTGAAGCTGACCTGCGGTTCGGCCACGGTTTCGTCGACCAGGGGTGCCTTGAAGTCGCCGCGGCGGTCGACCTGCACGCGATAGCGCTGGCCTTCGCTGCCGGCCTGCCAGCGCAGGGTCAGTTCACCGTGCGCGGCCTCGGGCGGCTGCAGCGCAGGATCGACCGGTTCGTTGCTGAGCTGCAGCGGCAGGGCCTGGCCATAGCGCCCCTGGTGCCCATTGGCATCGCGGGAGGCGACCCGCCAGAAGTATTGACCTGGCGGCAATGGCTGCGCCAGGCGCAGATCGGTGCCGGTGCTGGTCTGTTCCTGCAGGGGCTGTACGAAGCTGGAATCAGCCGCGATCTGCAGCACGCTGCTGCGCGCACCCGGGGCCTGGCTCCAGCGGAAACGCGGGCGATCGCTGTTGATTGTCTGTCCATGCAGCGGGGCCAGGGTCAGCGGCGGTGGTGGCTGGTCGCTGAGTTCGAAGTCGGCGCTGGCGTCGATGCCTTCGACACCCTGCGCATCGACCGCGCGCAGCAGGACGCGCAGCTGGCCCGGCGGCAGATCGCCGATGGCCAGGCGGGTATCGGGGGTGGTGGCAGCGAACAGCAGGATCTCCGGCGTGGCTGCCTGTACCACTTCAACGCGGTAATGCGCGGCGCCGGTGACCGGAGTCCATGCCAGCAGCGTCGGCAACGGGGCCAGGCGCAGTTCATCGTTGCGCAGATGTGGTGCCGGCAGCAGAGCGGAGACTGCATCCGGTGCGGCGTCGGCGCTGGCGCTGCGGGTGGCCTGTCCCGGCTGGACCATGCGCTGGCCATGGGTGTTGCCGACCTGCACCTTGCCCTGCAGGACCTCGGTAGCCGCGACATCACGACCGTCGCCGGCACTGACCCGGAAGACGGTGCCACGCACGCTGCTGGTGGCGGTGGGCGCATCGATGATGTAGCGCGATGCCGGGCCGCGCGCGGGCGTCACCCGATTGCTGGCGCGGCCCTGCTGCAGGCGCAGGCGGGTGTCGACCATGCCGGTGTGGCCATAGCGGCTGAGCTGGTCCAGGCGCAGGCGCGAGTACTCACGCAGCTGCAGGCGCGACGCATCGGCAAACTCCAGCGTGACGCTGGATTCGCCCTCGGTCTGCACGGTGTCACCGATGTGCAGCTGCTGGCCGGCCTGGATGGCGCGGCTTGCGCTGCCGTCTCCGCCGGACAGTTCGACCTTGCCGCGGACCGAGAGCACCCGCGCCGGCGCCGGTTCGGTACGCAGCCAGCTGATGGGAAAGCGCAGCAGCTGGCCGGGGGGCAGCCGGTAAGGGTTGTCGATGCGGTTGTGCTGCTGGAGCTGTTGCCAGCGCACCGAGGGCTTCAGGTACACGCCACCCAGATCCCACAGGGTGTCGCCGGGACGGACCCGGTAGTTCCAGTCCTGCGCGGCGGCAATGGCCGGCAGCAGAAGGAGGGCACAGAACAGGGCGCCCTGGAAGCGCGTGGCAGACAACAGCGAGCGGACGAAGGTCACAGTTTTGCAATCCCGGCAATGCGGGGGTGCAGCTGCAAGACCCCATGGCCCCGACCTCATCCCCCCGAACGGATCGTGGCGGCCGTACGGCCGCCATCGCGCGCATTATTGCCCGCGTCCAGTGCAGGGATTCTGAACGAACCCGGCTCCCGTTCAGAACAGCAGGGACGCCATCCTGCGGCGGTACTGGCCGACCAGGTCCTCGTCGGAGATCACATTGAAGGCGTCGATCAGCGCCTTGCGCGGCAGGCCTTCCTCGAAACTCCGGTCGATCCGCAGCATTTCCAGGAACTGCGCCAGCGCGGCTTCGTCATGGCCGCCGAGCAGCAACTGCACGCCGCGTAGGTGGCGGGCCTTGAGGTCCTTGCCGTCAGCGGCGATACGCGCGTCCAGCACCTCGGCGGCCGGGGCGTCCTTCAGCGCGGCGGCAAAGGACAGGCGGGCGCGGGCGCGCACGGCGCGGTCGTCGGTGGCCAGGTTGGCGGGCAGGCCGTCGATCAGCGTGCCGGCTTCGTCCACGCCGCCGATCTGCAGCAGGGCCAGGGCCAGGTCGAGCTTCAGCTCGTCCTTGTCCGGCTCGGCGGCGATCTGCGCGCGCAGTACATCCACCTGTGCCTGCGGATCCAACGGCGCTTCGTCCTCGGCGGCGGTGTCACCGACGTCGGCCGGTACGATGCCGTGCTGGGCCAGGAACTCACGCAGCTGGCCTTCCGGGATGGCGCCGGGGAAGCCGTCCACCAGCTGGCCGCCCTTGACCAGGAACACGGTGGGCACCGAGCGGATCTGGAAGGCGGCCGCGATCTGCTGTTCCTTGTCGACATCGACCTTGGCCAGCTCGAAGGCGCCGTTGTATTCGGCGGCCAGCTTTTCCAGCATCGGGCCCAGGGTCTTGCAGGGGCCGCACCACGTGGCCCAGAAGTCGACCAGCACCGGCGTCTGCAGCGACTTCTGCAGGACTTCGGCCTCGAAGGTCGCAGTGGTGGCGTCGAATACGTAGGTCGTCTCGGTCATGGGGGAGGCATCGATTGGCATCTGGAGACCGATTCTATGGTGACGATCGATGCCCGTCTCAACCCGGACTGCGGCAAATGCCCGACAATGCGTCGTTTCCGCCGCCGTTGCTCCCGGAGCCTGCATGACCTCCTCGTCTTCCTTGTTGCGCCTGTCCGGCCTCGCCGCTGCACTGCTGTTCGTGCTGGCGGTGCTGGGCTTCGGCGCCGGCCTGGACGGCTATGCACAGGCCCGCCACCCGGTGGCCCTGCTGGGCGCACACGGCGTGCCGCACGCGCTGGCCTTCAATCTGCTGGGCTTCGTGTTGCCGGGCCTGCTGGCGGGGGTGGTGGCCGAGTGCCTGCGCCGGCGGCTGCCTGTCACGGCCGGCTGGGCACCGCGGGTCGGCAGCCAGATGCTGCTGCTGGCCGGGCTCGCATTCGCTGCGATGGGCCTGCTGCCGCTGGATGTGGACGACCTGCACGGGCCGGCCAGCCAGCTGCATGCCAGCGCCTGGATGATCTGGGTGCTGGGCTTTGTCACTGGCACCCTGCTGCTGGGCATTTTCAACATGCGCCAGGCGCACGGCCGTGTCCAGGGTGGAATGTTGGTGGCCTGCGGGGTGCTTGCGGCAGTGGCCGCCTTCGCCCTGCAGGGCCTGGTGCCGGCACCCCTGGCACAGCGCGTGGCCTTCGCCTGCTGGGCGCTGTGGCTGGTGGTTGCGCTGCCGCTGTCGCGACCGCGCTGAGACAGATCGTGGGCGCCGGCGGCGACAGTCGCGGCCGGTCGGGATTGGAGCCCCATGCCGCACTGCGGTACGCTGTACCGCTTTGCCGCCGCATCCGCGTGTTCCATGACCAGCGCTGAAACCAACGCCTACGACCCGCAGCAGGTTGAATCCGCCGCCCAGCAGTACTGGGACGCCACCCGTGCCTTCGAAGTGGACGAGACTTCGGACAAGCCGAAGTACTACTGCCTGTCGATGCTTCCGTACCCGTCCGGTGCACTGCACATGGGCCACGTGCGCAATTACACGATCGGCGACGTGATCAGCCGCTACAAGCGCATGACCGGCCACAACGTGCTGCAGCCGATGGGCTGGGACGCGTTCGGACTGCCGGCGGAGAACGCGGCGATCAAGAACAAGACCGCACCGGCGGCCTGGACCTACAAGAACATCGAGCACATGCGTGGCCAGTTCAAGGCCATGGGCTATGCGGTCGACTGGTCGCGCGAGTTCGCCACCTGCCGCCCGGACTACTATGTCCACGAGCAGCGCATGTTCACCCGCCTGATGCGCAAGGGCCTGGCCTACCGCCGCAATGCAGTGGTGAACTGGGATCCGGTCGACCAGACCGTGCTGGCCAACGAGCAGGTCATCGACGGCCGTGGCTGGCGTTCCGGCGCGCTGGTCGAGAAGCGCGAGATCCCGCAGTGGTTCCTGCGCATCACCGATTACGCCCAGGAACTGCTGGATGGCCTGGATGAACTGGACGGCTGGCCGGACTCGGTCAAGACCATGCAGCGCAACTGGATCGGCCGCTCCGAGGGACTGGAAATCCAGTTCGACGTGCGTGACATCGACGGCGGCGTGCTGGATCCGCTGCGCGTATTCACCACCCGTCCGGATACCGTGATGGGTGTGACCTTCGTGTCGATCGCCGCCGAACATCCGCTGGCGCTGCACGCAGCGAAGAACAATCCGGAACTGGCTGCGCTGCTGTCGGAAATGAAGCAGGGCGGCGTGTCCGAAGCCGAGCTGGAGACCCAGGAAAAGCGCGGCATGGACACCGGCCTGCGTGCCATCCATCCGGTCACCGGCGAGAAGGTGCCGGTGTGGGTCGCCAACTTCGTGCTGATGGGCTACGGCACCGGTGCGGTGATGGCTGTTCCGGGCCATGACCAGCGCGACAACGAAGTGGCCAACAAGTACGGCCTGCCGATCGTGCAGGTCATCGCCCTGAAGGACCCGCGCAACGACGACGAGCGCACCTGGGACGGTACCCGCTGGCAGGACTGGTACAGCGACAAGAGCCGCCAGACCGAACTGGTCAACTCGGCCGAATTCGATGGGCTGGATTTCCAGGGCGCCTTCGAAGCCCTGGCCGAACGCTTCGAGCGCAAGGCCCAGGGCCAGCGCCGCGTCAACTATCGCCTGCGCGACTGGGGCGTGAGCCGCCAGCGCTACTGGGGCTGCCCGATTCCGGTGATCTACTGCGACAAGTGCGGTGCGGTGCCGGTGCCGGAAGAGCAGCTGCCGGTGGTGCTACCGGAGGACGTGGCGTTCTCGGGGACCGGTTCGCCGATCAAGACCGATCCGGAATGGCGCAAGACCACCTGCCCGGAATGCGGCGGCGCGGCCGAGCGCGAGACCGACACCTTCGACACCTTCATGGAGTCGAGCTGGTACTACGCCCGCTACACCTCGCCGGGCGCCCGTGATGCGGTCGACAAGCGTGGCAACTACTGGCTGCCGGTCGACCAGTACATCGGCGGCATCGAGCACGCGATCCTGCACCTGATGTATTTCCGCTTCTACCACAAGCTGCTGCGCGACGCGCGGATGGTGGACAGCAACGAACCGGCACGCAACCTGCTGTGCCAGGGCATGGTGATCGCCGAGACCTACTACCGCCCGAACCCGGACGGCTCGAAGGACTGGATCAACCCGGCCGATGTGGAAGTGCAGCGCGACGAGCGCGGCCGCATCACCGGCGCCACGCTGATCGCCGACGGCCAGCCGGTGGTGGTCGGTGGCACCGAGAAGATGTCCAAGTCGAAGAACAACGGCGTGGACCCGCAGGCGATGGTCGACAAGTACGGTGCCGACACCGTGCGCCTGTTCTCGATGTTCGCAGCCCCGCCGGAACAGTCGCTGGAGTGGAACGAAGCCGGCGTGGACGGCATGGCCCGCTTCCTGCGCCGCCTGTGGGCCCAGGTGCAGAAACACGCCGCCGACGGTGCCGCCCCGGCGCTGGACGTGGCCGCGCTGGATGCCAACCAGAAGGCGCTGCGCCGCAAGACCCACGAGACCATCGGCAAGGTCGGTGACGACTATGGCCGCCGCCACAGCTTCAACACCGCCATCGCCGCGGTGATGGAACTGATGAACGCGCTGGCCAGGTTCGAGGACGGCAGCGAGCAGGGGCGTGCGGTGCGCCAGGAAGCGCTGCAGGCCATCGTGCTGCTGCTGAACCCGATCACCCCGCATGCCAGCCACGCCCTGTGGCAGGTGCTGGGCCATGGCGAGACGCTGCTGGAAGACCAGCCGTTCCCGCAGGCCGACGCCGGTGCGCTGGTGCGCGACGCGCTGACCCTGGCCGTGCAGGTCAACGGCAAGCTGCGTGGCACCATCGAGGTGGCCGCCGATGCCGCACGCGAGCAGGTCGAAGCACTGGCCCTGGCCGAGCCGAACGCGGCCAAGTTCATGGAAGGCCTGACGGTGCGCAAGATCATCATCGTGCCGGGCAAGATCGTGAACATCGTCGCTGCCTGATGCATCCTGGGCCGGTCACCCTCGCGGTGGCCGGTACCTTCCCGGTGCGGGGCCATGCACTTGATGGCCCTGCATTCACGCGGCTTCGGGCAGGCTGTGTGTTGCCGTGATCGCCCGGCTCCGCCAGACTGTCTCCATGACCCGAATCCTGCTTGCCCTCGTTCTTGTCCTCGGCCTTGCCGGCTGCGGTTTCCATCTGCGCAACAAGCTGATGCTGCCGACCGACACGGCGCCGGTGAAGGTGGTCTCCACCGCGCCTTACAGCGAACTGGTCAAGCTGCTCAATCGCAGCCTGCTGGCATCCGGTGCCAAGCTGGCAGACGAGGACAGCACGGGGCCCAGTACCCAGCTTCAGGTGCTGTCCGAACGCTGGGGTGACCTGCCGATCGCCATCGACTCGCAGGGCCGTGCGCAGGAGTACAGCCTGCGCTATGCGGTGATCTTCATCTTCCGTCGCGAGGATGGCAGCGAGCTGGTGCCGCAGCAGGTGATCGAACTGTCGCGCGACTACGTGTCGCCGCCGACCGACGCCACCGGTACCACCACCGAACGCGAAATCCTGGCCGATGAGCTGCGACGGGAAATGTCCGCGTCGATCATCCGCCGCATCGACAGCGTGGTGCGTGCCGAGATCGAGAAGGGCGGCAGCCTGACGGCGCCGAAGGCCAAGCCGGTTGAAGGCGCGGAGCCGGCCGAGCCGGTTCCCGCAGCCAAGCACTGAGTCGCGACGATGGAACTGCGTCCGGAGCAGCTGGCCAGCCAGGGCGCTGACACCCCGCTGGCGCCGGTCTACCTGATTGCAGGCCCGGAAACCCTGCGCGTGCTTGAAGCGGCCGACGCCATCCGTGCGCGCGCGCGCGCCGCCGGCATCGGCGAGCGGGAAGTATTCGACGCCGATGGCCGTGATTTCGACTGGAACCAGCTCGACGCCAGCTTCAACGCGCCCAGCCTGTTCAGTGCCCGCCGGCTGGTCGAGGTGCGCCTGCCCAGTGGCAAGCCCGGCAAGGACGGGGCCGAGGTGATCAGCCAGTTCTGCGCCAACCCGGCACCGGACGTGGTGCTGATGATTACCGCCAACGAATGGAGCAAGGCCCACCAGGGCAAGTGGGCCGAGGCGGTCAATCGCATCGGCGTGCTGTCGGTGGCCTGGGCGATCAAGCCGCACGAACTGCCGGACTGGATCGAGCGACGCCTGCGTGGCAAGGGCCTGCGTGCCGACCCTGCCGCCGTGCAGCGCCTGGCCGAGCGGGTGGAGGGCAATCTGCTGGCCGCCGCGCAGGAAATCGACAAGCTGGCGCTGCTGGCCGACGGCCAGCCGCTGGACGTGGAACGGATGGAATCGCTGGTGGCCGACGCCGCGCGCTATGACGTCTTCCGGCTGCTGGAAGCCACGTTCTCCGGCCAGCCGCCGGCGGTGCTGCGCATGCTGGCGGGCCTGCGTGGCGAAGGCGAGGCGGTGGCCGCACTGATGCCGATGGTGATCCGCGAGCTGTTGGCTGGTGCCGGCCTGGCCCGGGTACAGGCGCGCGGCGGCAATCTGGCCGCCGAAATGAAATCGCGCGGCATCTGGGAATCACGGCAAGCCCCCTACAAGCGCGCGCTGCAGCGGCACCCCGAGGGCAAGCGCTGGGAGCGTTTCGTGGCCGAGGCCGGACTGGTTGACCGTATCGCCAAGGGGCGCGCCGACGGCGACGCTTGGCTGGCGCTGGAACGCCTGCTGGTAGCCGTGGCCGAACCGCGTGCCGTGCGCCTGCTGGCGCGGGCCTGAGTGATGAGCCTGCGGATCTACTATGGGGGCACCTTCGATCCGGTGCACCTCGGGCACCTCGCCATCGCGCGTGCTGCCCGTGACGAACTGCAGGTCGCTGTACGCATGCTGCCGGCGGCTGATCCGCCGCATCGCGCGGTGCCGGGCGCAACCGCTGACCAGCGCTTCACCATGCTCTCGCTGGCCATCGGCGATGAGCCTGGCCTGCTGCTGGACCATCGTGAACTGGACCGCGCCATACGCTTTCCCGGCCGCCCGTCCTACACCGTCGACACCCTGCGCGAACTGCGCGGCGAGCTGGGCCCCAGCCGGCCATTGGCCTGGCTGGTCGGGGCCGACAGCCTGCTGGGCCTGAGCCGCTGGCATGAATGGGAGGCACTGTTCGGGCTGGCCCATTTCGTGGTGGCCGAGCGCCCGGGCAGTCCCCTGCAGGCCTCGGTGGATGGCGAACTGGGCCGCGCGCTGGAAGGGCGCTGGGCCGACAACGAGCAGGCGCTGTTTGCCAGTCCGGCCGGGCGCATCCTGCGCCTGCATCACCCGCTGCGCGAGGAATCGGCCAGTGCCGTGCGTGCACAGATCGCCGCCGGCGGCCCCTGGCGGGCGTTGCTGCCACCGGCCGTGGCCGACTATGTGGCCGCCCACGGCCTGTACCGCTCCCCTACGCCGTGAATGCCGTCGCCCCGGCTTGCCCGTATAATCGCCCCCACGTTTATCGAGTCGATCCACTTTGAGCAACCAGACCCAGCCCCAGACCATCAAGGTCGATCTGCCCAGCCCGCCGCCGTCCGTGCCGGAACTGCTGGCCAGCGTCCGCCAAGCCACCGAAGACCTGAAGGCCAAGGACCTGGTCGAGATCGATGTGCGCGGCCGGTCCAGCGTTGCCGACTACATGATCGTCGTTTCGGGCACCTCGACCCGCCACGTCAAGTCGATCGCCGACGAAGTCGTGCGCTTCGCCAAGAACATCGACGTGATGCCGCTGGGCGTGGAAGGCGAGCGCGAAGCCGAGTGGGTGCTGGTCGATCTGGGCGACGTGATCGTGCATGTGATGCTGCCGCGCGTGCGTGAGTTCTACGCTCTCGAGCGCCTGTGGACCGTTGGCGACCAGCCGCCGTCCAGCGACGACGAAGTGGCCTGAGCCACGCGTTGATGCATCCCTTCGACGGCGCCGATGGCGCCGTCGACGTTTTGGAGGACCGTTGATGAAAGCCCGCCTGATCGCCACCGGTGAACGCGCCCCCAGCTGGGTGGCGCAGGGCTTCGCCGAGTACCAGAAGCGGCTGTCGCACTGGTTGCCGTTCGAACTGGTGGAAATCGAGCCCGGCCTGCGTGGCAAGGGCCGTGATCCGCGCCGCGCCACTGAAGACGAAGGCAAGCGCGTGATCGCCGCACTGCCGAAGAATGCCTACGTGGTCGCGCTGGATGTGCCGGGCCGCCAGCTCAGTTCCGAGCAGCTGGCACAACGCCTGGAGCATTGGCGCGGGCAGGGCAGGGACCTTGCCTTCCTGATCGGCGGCCCGGAAGGGCATTCGCCGGAAGTCTCCGCGCTGGCCGATGAGAAGTGGTCGATCGGCCCGCTGACGCTGCCGCACATGCTGGTGCGCCTGGTGGTGGCCGAGCAGCTGTATCGGGCTGCCGCAATGATTGCGAATCACCCCTACCATCGCGCGTGAAGAGTGGTTATACTAGCCGTCTGCCCGAATAGCTCAGCCGGTTAGAGCACTTGACTGTTAATCAGGGGGTCGTTGGTTCGAGTCCAACTTCGGGCGCCACATTGAAGAGACCTGCATCGCAAGATGCAGGTCTTTTTTTTGGCTGTGTTGTAGAGCCGAGCCCATGCTCGGCTTCGAGTAAGCAGCCGAGCATCGGCTCGGCTCTACAATCTGCTTCTCCAACCACGGACGTTGATCGTGCGCGCACTCCTGTCCGTCGTCTTTCTGCTGCTTGCACAACCGACGTTCGCTGCAGCGAATGCGGCACCACCGACCTGGCATCCGCCGCAGGGCACCACCGAGCTGCCGTTGTGGCCGCAGGGCACGGTGAAGGCGTCGCCAAAACTGAAAGGCCTCGAGCAGGTTGGCGAAGCAGTTTCCAAGGCCAGCGGAGAACGCTGGACGATGCTGCAGAACGTGGCCGTGCCGACACTCACGGTGTTTCCGCCGAAGGGGCCGGCCAATGGCACCGCAGTGATGGTGGTGCCCGGTGGTGGTTATCGGGTGCTGGCGATGGACCTGGAAGGCAGCGAAATCTGCGATTGGTTGAACGCGCAGGGCATCACCTGCGCGCTGCTGAAATACCGCGTGCCGGCGTCCGGCCCGAACTGGGATCCCGACTGCAACTGTCGCGACAACCCGACGGTGCCGATGGCCTTGCAGGACGCGCAACGTGCAATGGGCCTGCTGCGCGCGCAGGCACAGCGCTGGAACATCGACCCGAAGCGGGTGGGGGTGATCGGTTTTTCGGCGGGTGGTCACGTGGTGGCGGGATTGAGCACGCACGCACGTCGCAGCTACACGGCGGTCGACGAGGCTGACTCACAGCCCAGCCGCCCGGATTTCGCGATGGTGATGTATTCCGGCCATCTGTGGGGCGGGCATGGCAAGGGGCTATCGCTGGTCAGGGGCATCGTCGTGGATGACGCGGTGCCGCCGACGTTCATTGCGCAGGCCACCGATGATCGCACCGATGATGTGCGCGAATCACTCGCCTACTACCACGCGCTGATCGACGCAGGCGTGCCCGTCGAGATGCATCTGTTCGCCCGCGGCGGGCACGCGTTCGGTCTGCGTGTGAAGGATGCACCGGTCACTGCGTGGCCGAGGCTGGCCGAGCGCTGGATGCAGGACATCGGCATGCTGCCGGAACGCCAGCTGTAGAGCCGAGCCATGCTCGGCTTGCCTTGCCTTGCCTTGTAGAGCCTAGCCATGCTCGGCTGCCTGTGCGAAGCCGAGCGTGGGCGCGGCTCTACAGTGCCAGCTCACCTCTGGAGAACGCGACCAGCGTTGCGATGGCCACCGCAAGAATGGCGCCGAACAGCACCCATTCCCATCGTGTAAATACCTGCTCACCGCGTTGGAGCCGGGTCAGTGCGAACACCACCACACCGGGCACATACAGCAGCACCGACAGCAGCAGGTTGTCGAGTCCTCCTGCATACACCAGCCACAACGCGTAGGCACTGGCCAGCAGCGCCACCACGAAATCGCGCCAGCGCACGCCCGGTTCACCCGCATAGGCGTGCCCGCGCCACGCCAGTTGCACGCCGAACGCGGTCGACAGGAAGTAGGGCACCAGGCTCATCGACGCGGCCAGCAGCACCAGGCCGGTGTAGCTGCCGGAATTGACCAGCACCAGCAGCAGGAACAGCTGGATCAGCCCGTTGCTGAGCCAGAGCGCGTTGGCGGGCACGCCTCGCGCGTTCTCGCGGCCCAGGAAGGCCGGCATGGTGCCGTCGCCGGCAGCGGCGTACAGCACTTCGGCACACAGCAGCACCCAGGCCAGCAGCGCGCCGAGTACCGAAATGATCGAGCCGATGATGATCACCGTCGCGCCCCACTCGCCAACGATGGCGCGCAGCACGTAGGCCATCGATGGATTGGGCAACCCGGCCAGTTCGGCCTGCGACAGCACGCCCATCGACAGCAGGCTCACCAGCACCAGCAGCAGCCAGACACCGAGGAAGCCGATCACCGTGGCGCGGCCGACATCGGCGCGACGGGCCGCGCGCCGCGAGTAGATGCTGGCGCCTTCGATGCCGATGAATACCCACACGGTCACCAGCATCATGCCGCGCAGCTGCTGGCCGAGGTCGCCGAGTGCGGGCGTGCCCAGGAAATCGGCACGGAACACATCCATGCGGAACGCACCGGCGGCCAGGATCAGGAACAACGTGATGGGCAGCAGCTTGGCCACCGTCACCAGGCCGTTGACGATGGCGGCGGTGCGCAGGCCGCGCAACACCAGCAGGTGCACGGTCCAGAGGAGCAGCGACGAAGCGGCCACGGCGGCCGGGGTATTGCCTTCACCGAAGACCGGCATGAAGTGGCCGAGGCCGCTGAAGATCAGCACGAAGAAGCTGGCGTTGCCGAGCACCGAGGCGACCCAGTAGCCCCACGCCGCGGAGAAACCAATGTAGTTGCCGAAGCCTTCGCGTGCATACGCGTAGATGCCGGTATCGAGATCCGGCCGGCGGTTGGCCAGGGCCTGGAACACGAAGGCCAGCATCAGCATGCCGGCACCACTGACCGCCCAGCCGAGCAGCGCCGCCGCCGGCCCGGCGCTGCGCGCCACGTTCTGCGGCAATGAAAAGATGCCGGCGCCGACCATCGAGCCGACCACCAGTGCGGTCAGCGCGGGCAGCCCGAGGCGTTGTGAGGTCGCGGCCATGATGTCCCCTGCGGCGGTGATGCCGCCAGCCCACGGTAGCGGCGTGCCCGTGAACATGCACGCAAGGGGGCCGCAACGACGAAGGCCCGGGCAGATGCCCGGGCCTTCGAAGATGGTGCGTTGAACGGTATTACTTGAAGGTGTACTTGGCGCCGACGGTGAAGTAACGGCCGATGGCGCCGCTGAAGTGCAGCGGGTTGTAGTTCACGCCACCGTAGGTGGTCGGGTCGAGCGGAGCAATGCGATCGAACACGTTCTGCACCGAGGCATTCAGTTCGAAGGCTTCGGTGATGTTCCAGCGGCCGGACAGGTCGAAGGTGGTGAACGAGGAGATCTTGGTGACGTCGGTACCGTCGGCGTACGAGAACTGGTACGAGCCCTCCGGACCACGGAAATCCTTGTTCTCCATCTTGGAGATGTAGTTGGCAACGCCGCTCACGCTCCACGGACCCTGCTTCCAGGTGGTGCCGAAGTTGATGCGGTCCCTCGGCGTGCCGATGCAGTTGGTCACGTCGCAGTTGCCGTGGGTGCCGGCGTAGTCGCGGGTGACGTCGGCATCGGTGCGCTCGAACTTGAGCACATGGCTCCACTGCAGGTCCATTTCCAGCTGGCCCGGGCCGATATCGAAGGTCTGGCGGATATCGGTATCGATACCGCGGACGCGGGTCGATGCGGCATTGATGTACGCAGTGTTGACGGCCAGGATGCTGCCGGTGCCCGGGACGCCGTTGAGCAGGTTGTTGTCACGCAGCACATTGCCCGCCGCGATCGCCGCACCCGTATCGCCCTGGGCGATTTCGTTGGTGCGCTTGATCTGCCATGCATCCACGGTCAGCGAGGTGGTGGAGGTCGGCTGCAGCACGATGCCCACCGAGTAGCTCTTCGACTCTTCCGGCTTCAGGTCCTTGTTCGGACGGGTGATGATCGCGACCGGCAGGGCGCCGCAATCGTCGGAGGTCGCGCCTGGTGCAGGGTTGCCGCCCGGGCAGCGCACCGGGTCGGCAGCATTGGAGAAGGCAGCCAGGCCACCATCGCCGTTCTCGGCCGGGTTGGGCGCGCGGAAGCCTTCAGCGTAGCTGGCGCGCAGGGCGATCCAGTCAGCCGGGGTCCACTTGATGCCCAGCTTCGGCGTTGCCTTGCCTTCGCCGCTTTCGTACTTGTCGTAACGCAGCGCGCCGGACAGTTCCAGCTGTTCCAGCACCGGTGCCGACAGTTCCACATAGCCGGCGTAGACGTTCTGGGTACCGTCGTAGGCCGAATAGCCCAGGCCGATGATCTGGCCCTGGTCGGTGAAGGTCTGCGGGGTCAGGCTGTTGCTGGTCTTGCGCCACTCGGTACCGATCGCCAGGCCCAGCGGGCCACCCTTCAGGTCCATCAGGCTGCGCGACACGGTGAAGTCGAACATGTCCAGGGTCGACTTGGCACGTGCACTGATCCGCGGCGAGATGAAGTCGTACAGCGCCTGCGAATTGAGGTTGGCGTTGTCGCCGATGCGCCACACACCACCGGCACAGTTCGGATTGGCCAGAGCGCAACGCACGTTGTCGTAGTTGAGGAAGCCGGTGCGCTTGTTGACCAGGTCGGTGCCGGAGTGCAGGTAGGCGGTATCGTAGCTCCAGTCACCCCAGTTGCCCTTGACGCCGACCAGGAAGCGGGTGAACTCGTTGGAGTTGTCGGTCACGCGCGGGCCGACATCCCAGGCCGAGTAGCGCAGGCGCGAGGCCTGGCCCGGGATCGGGTTGTCCGGATGGTTCGGGCCCAGCACTGTGGCGCCATCGCCACTGTTGGCGTTGATCGGGCCACCGGGGTAGCCCCAGCCACCGGAAACACCGGACGGCGTGTTGCTGAAGGTGGTGTCCTTCTTCGAGTAGCCGATCTCGGTGTAGATCTCGCCGCCTTCGCCGAAGGCGAAGCTGGCACGACCGAACACGTTGACGTACTTCTCTTCCGGGGTCAGGTCACGGTACAGCTGGTTCGGATCCCACAGGCAGCCCTGTGCCTGGGCGGTCGCGTCGTTCTGGCCGGGAATGGTGGTCAGGCCGGCACAGCCCGGCAGGGCGACCAGATGGCCGGTGCTGTCGTACACCGAACCATTCGGACCCACACCGCCGCGGGTACCGCCGCTGAGGAAGGCGCCGCCCAGGAACTGCGCGTTGTTGCCGTAGCCCCACGGGCGGGTGTCGCCGGTGCCGATCCACTTGCGGTTCTTGCGATCGCTGATCTTGATCGCGTCGGTCTTGCCGACGTCCAGGCTGAAGAAGGCATTCCAGCCGTCAGTGGCCAGATCGCCGGTACCGGCGGTCAGGGTGGCCTTCTTTGCGTTGCCGTCGCCGTCGCCGGAGGTGCCGTAGGAAGCACGCAGGATCGCGCCCTGGAAGTCACTGCGCAGGATGATGTTGACCACGCCGGCGATGGCATCGGAGCCATAGATCGCCGAGGCGCCATCCTTCAGCACTTCCACGCGTTCAACCGCGTCGAGCGGGATGGTGCTCAGGTCGGTGAAGACCTTCTGGCCGTCGTCGGCCAGGCCGTAGGTGGCCATGCGGCGGCCGTTCAACAGGACCAGGGTCGAGCCCGCGCCCAGGCCACGCAGCGAAATACCGGCGCCACCGCCGGCGAAGCCGTTGCCGAAGGTCTTCGGAATGGAGCCGGAACCATCAGCAGTCAGGGTCTGCAGGTATTCGGCAACCGTGGTCTTGCCGGTGCGGTCGATTTCCTGGCGGGTCACCACCTGCACCGGGGACGGTGTTTCGGTGTTGGTGCGCGGAATGTTCGAACCGGTAACCGTGATGCGGTCCAGGTTGGTGGCCTTGTCCTGCGCGAACGCGGAGGTGGAAGCCACGGCGCCAACCAGCAGCAGGGTGCCGCCGGTAAGGATGTGGGTGATGGACGATGCCAGGGTGCAGCGGCGGCGGCTGGCGGGCCGTTGGATCAGGTGTTTCACAGCTTCTCTCCTAACTGGAAAACCGTAGCGTTGAGGGCTGTCTCCGGAGTGTCCGGGACGGGCCAATCTAGGTTTCCGACGGGTGACGAAGTCGTGAAATTTTGCTTAATCCGTAACGCTTGAGGTTGAACTTTGCCGAATTTGGCATTTCGATCCCGAAGACCGGTCCGACAGGCGGTCGGACCGGCCCGGAATCGTCAGTCCGGCAGCGAGAACTGCACCGGCACCAGGCCGATGGCCGGTACCGCTACGCCATCACGCTGGGCCGGTTCAAAGCGCCAGCGCTTGAGCACCTGTTGGCGTGCGGCCTGGTCCAGGTGGCGCGAGCCACTGCTGCGCTCGATGCTGACCGCGACCGGCTGACCGCTGCTGTCGACCTCCACCCGCAGCAGCACCGTGCCCTGCTCATGGTTGCGCAGTGCAGCGACCGGATAGGCCGGCGGCGGGGCACTGCGGTACTGCAGCTGGGCGCCGGCCAGCGGCGTGCTGGTGTCGATGCTCGGCGCGAGTTGCGGCGGGGCCTGTTCGGCGGCCGGCAGCGTGATGCCCTGGGTTTCCTCCACGGTCGCAGTAGGCGCCGGCAGTGGCGGTGTTGCCGGCTGTGCCTGCGGTTTCGGCACGACCCGGGCGACTTCCTTCGGTTCCTGCAGCACCGGAGGGGGCGGCGTTGGCGGGATCTTCTCGATCAGCCTGACCGTGGTCTTGTCACGAGATACCTGCACGGCCTGGTAGGTCGCCGGGATCAGCAGCAACAGGAACGCGAGCAGATGCAGGGCGATGGCCGCGCTCCAGGCGGCAACGCGGGCGGGGTCGAAGTGCGGGGATGCAACGGGATACGTACGAACCATGGTCCACCTCCATGCCAGTGACGAAGTCCTCAACGCACCAGGGCCCGTGGCGGGGTTGCCGCACGCGGCTGGCAGCCAATCATTAACGCCAGGCCCAGGCCACTGCCTAGAGGCAGGGCCAGGATCGTTGGGCTGGCCTTCAGCCAGCCGCCCCGGCCCACATGAAAAAGGCGGGCCCCTGCGGGACCCGCCTCTGTCTACCGGAAGGGATGGGATCAGCGACCCAGTTCGAACACCACGTCCAGATTGACCGAAACAGTGGATTCACCCGGGGCGACCGGGGTGGCCTTGTCCATCGCCGCGCCGGCGGCCATGGCACGCATCATCGGCATCGGGCGGTAACCACCACCGGCGTTCTCGGAGATGCTGACGATGCGGCGCACCTGCAGGCCCAGCGACCTGGCATAGGTCTGGGCACGGGCCTGGGCCTTCTTCAGTGCAGCGAGGCGGGCTTCGTCATAGACCGGTTCCGGCTGGTCGATCTCGAAGCTGGGGCCGTTGATCTGGTTGGCGCCCTGGGCGGCCAGCGCGTCCAGCACCTTGCCGAGCTTGGCGATGTCGCGGACCTTCAGGCTGACCGTGTTGCTGGCCTGGTAGCCGGTGATCTTCGGTGCTTCGTTGTCGGCATAGCGGTATTGCGGGTTGAGGCTGACCCCGCTGGTCTGCACGTCACGCTCGGCGATGCCGGCGGCCTTGATCGCGGCCAGCACCTTGTCCATCTGCTGGGCGTTCTGGCGCATCGCGCTGTTGCCATCGGCAGCCTGGGTGACCACGCCGGCCGACAGCGTGGCAACGTCCGGTACGCGGGTGGCTTCGGCGTTGGCCGAGATGTTCAGCAGGGTGCCTTCGGCCGCGGCGGCGATCGACGGCGACGAGGGGGCAGCATGGGCGGTCATCGAGGTTCCAAGGGCGAGGGACAGGGCAAGCAGCAGCGGGGTGGCGGTCAGGCGCATGGGATCTCCTTGTTGTGCGGTGAGGGTGGTGTCGTAGCGATGAACGCGCTGTGAGCCCGTTCGGGGTTGTGTGCGTTCCCCGACAGGTTGCCGACGATTCAGGTGACGGGCTCAGGTTATGCTGTGCCGATGCTCTATCTTGCTTCCCGCTCCCCCCGACGCAACCAGTTGCTGGCCCGACTCGGACGCCCCTTCCAGGCCCTGGACCTGGAGGTCGTCGAGCAGCGCGTCGCGACCGAGAGTGCCGAACAGTATGTGTGCCGGGTCGCCGCCGACAAGGCGCGCGCCGGCCTGGCCCGGGTGCTGGCCGAAGACCCGCAGGCGCAGGTGCTCGGTTCGGACACCGAGGTGGTGCTGGACGGTGACGTGTTCGGCAAGCCGGCCGACGCCGCCGATGCGCGCGCGATGCTGGCGCGGCTGGCCGGGCGCACCCATCAGGTAATGACCGCCGTGGTGGTGGTCGGTGCGGACGGGCTGGACAGCGAACTGGTCATTTCCGAAGTGACCTTCGCGCCGATCGCCGACGCCGACATCGCCGCCTACGTGGCCACCGGTGAGCCGCTGGACAAGGCCGGCGCCTACGCCATCCAGGGCGGCGCCGAACGCTGGATCGAACACCTTTCCGGCAGTTACTCCGGCGTGATGGGGTTGCCGCTGCTTCATACCGATCGTCTGCTGGCGCGCTGCGGCGTGCCGGCCCCCATTGCCGATGCCGCCAGGGAGGCTGCCGATGTCTGAAGAAATCCTGGTCAATGTGACCCCGCGCGAAACCCGGGTCGCGGTGATCGAAAACGGCATGCTGCAGGAACTGCACATCGAGCGCGGCTGGCGCCGTGGCGTGGTCGGCAACATCTACAAGGGCAAGGTGCAACGGGTCATGCCTGGCATGCAGGCGGCCTTCGTCGAAGTGGGGCTGGAGCGCGCCGCGTTCCTGCACGCCAACGACGTGGTGCGCCCGGCGCCGGTGGCCAGTGCCGACACCGAGAACACGACCCTGCCGCCGCCGGCCAGCGTGCCCATCGTCGAGCTGCTGCGTGATGGCCAGGACATCGTGGTGCAGGTGGTGAAGGACCCGATCGGCACCAAGGGGGCACGCCTGACCACGCAGATCAGCATTCCGTCGCGCTACATGGTGCTGCTGCCGCAATCCAAGGTGGTGGGCGTGTCCGCGCGCATCGAGGATGAAACCGAGCGCGCGCGGCTGAAGGCATTGGTGACCGAGCTGTCGGCGCAGCATGGTGGCTACGGCTACATCGTGCGTACCAACGCCGAAGGCCAGCCGGCCGAAGCCATCGCCGAGGACATCGCCTACCTGTCGCGGGTCTGGAACGTGGTCGAGCGACGGGGCCGCGAGGCGGCCTCGTGCAGCAACATCTATGAGGACCTGAGCCTGCCGCTGCGTTCGGTGCGCGACCTGATCCGCAAGGACGTGGACAAGGTGAAGGTGGACTCGAAGGAGACCTTCGGCCAGCTGCAGGCCTTTGTTGCCAAGTACATGCCGGTGCTGGCCGAGAAACTGGAGCTGTACGCCGGCGACCGCCCGATCTTCGACATGTTCGGGGTGGAGGACGAGATCGGCCGTGCGCTGGACAAGCAGGTGCCGCTGAAATCCGGTGGCTACCTGGTGATCGACCAGACCGAGGCGATGACCACCATCGACGTCAACACCGGTTCGTTCCTCGGCCAGCGCAACCTGGAAGAGACGGTGTTCCGCACCAACCTGGAAGCGGCGCAGGCGGTGGCGCGGCAGCTGCGGCTGCGCAACCTGGGCGGCATCATCATCATCGACTTCATCGACATGGACGATGCCGAGCATCGCCGCCAGGTGCTGCGCACGCTGGAAAAGGCGCTGGCCCGCGACCATGCCAAGACCACCGTCTACGACTTCTCGCCGCTCGGCCTGGTCGAAATGACCCGCAAGCGCACGGTGGAAAGCCTGGAACGGCAGCTGTCGGAAACCTGCCCGCAGTGCAGTGGCCGCGGCTCGATCAAGACCACCGAAACGGTGACCTACGAGATCTTCCGCGAGATCACCCGTGCCGTGCGCCAGTTCGATGCCGCGCGCCTGCTGGTGATCGCCTCGACCAAGGTGGTCGCGCGCATCACCGACGAGGAATCCTCGGCGGTGGCCGAGCTGGAGGAATTCCTCGGCAAGAGCATCCGCTTCCAGGCGGACGAGCAGTACCTGCAGGAGCAATTCGATGTCGTTCTGCTCTGATCCTCGCCGGCCGCAGGCCGGCGGTGGCCGATGAGCGCGCCGCCGCGCCTGCGACTGCGAAGGATCCGCCGTCATTTCATTGCCGCTTGCGCGGTGGGCCTGGTCGGGCTGGCACTGCTGGTGGGCACCCTCAGCCAGCTGCTGCCGCTGGCCGAGCGCCATCCCGACAGGATTGCCGCCTGGTTGAGTGAACGCGCCGGCCAGCCGGTGCATTTCGACCAGCTGCAGACGGCCTGGACCCGGCGTGGTCCGCTGCTGCAGCTGAAGGGCCTGCGCATCGGCGCCGGGCAGGGCCTGGCCATCGGCGAAGCCGAGGTGCTGGTGTCGATGTACAGCGGGCTGCTGCCCGGTCGCTCGTTGACCGAACTGCGCCTGCGTGGCCTGGCACTGGACCTGCAGCAGGGCGAGGACGGCCGCTGGTCGGTGCGTGGCCTGCCGCAGTCCAACACCGGCGGCGACCCGCTGGACGCGTTGCGCCGGCTGGGCGAACTGCAGGTGATCGGTGGCCGCCTGGGCGTGCATGCGCCGGGCCTGGGCATCGACACCACGCTGCCGCGCATCGACCTGCGCCTGCGCGTCAACGGCCAACGCCTGCGGGTGGGCGTACGGGCATGGGCACAGGCCGATGCGCTGCCTTTGACCGCGGTCCTGGACGTGGACCGTGCAGGCGGCAACGGCCAGGCCTGGCTTGGCGCAGACCCCGTTGATTTCCACGCCTGGTCGCCGCTGCTGGCGGCCGGGGGCATCCGCCTGCGCGAGGGCAAGGGCGAACTGAACCTGTGGCTGACCCTGCGCGATTTCGCACCGGTGGCCCTGACCACTGATTCGGACCTGCGTGACGTCCGCATCGACGGCGCACCGATGCCCGACGTGGCCGCTCCGCAGCTGCAGCTGCAGCGCGTGCAGGCCCGCCTGCGCTGGCAGCGCCAGGCCGACGGCTGGGCGTTGCAGGTGCCGCGCCTGCGCCTGAAGTCGGAAGACGGCGAACAACAGCTCGATGGCCTGCACCTGCAGGTCGGCAAGCAGCTGCGGGTTGGTTCCGGCGAAGTGCAGGCCGGTACCGCGCTGCGCGCCCTGGCGCTGAGTGATCGCCTCGACCCCGGCCTGCGCCATTGGTTGTTCCTGTCCAAGCCGCAGCTGGATGTGCGTGAGCTGCAGCTGGCCGGCGAACGTGATGGCCCGTTGTGGGTCCAGGGTGAGCTGCAGTCGCTGGGCTTCGCCAGCGTGGGTCACTCGCCGGGCCTGCGCGGCCTGGGGGGGCGCTTCGAGGGCGATGCCAATGGCTTCAGCCTGCAGCTGCAGCCGCAACGTCAGCTGCAGTTCGATTGGCCGACGGGCTTCGGCGTGCGCCACGACCTGCATCTGGCCGGGCAGGTGGTGGGCTGGCGCGACGAGGCCGGTGGCTGGCGCATCGGCACGGCGGCGATGCGGGTGGAAGGTACCGATTACGCCGCCGATGTGCGTGGCGGCGTCTGGTTCCAGGGCGACGGTACGCGGCCGTGGCTGCAGCTGGCGGCCAAGCTGGACGATGTGCCGATGACCGCGGCCAAGCGGTTCTGGATCCATTCCAAGATGAGCAAGGGCGCCACCGACTGGCTGGACATGGCACTGGCCGGTGGGCAGGTGCGCAACGGTGTCGGCCTGGTCAGCGGTGACCTGGATGACTGGCCGTTCGACAACAATGATGGCCGCTTCGAGGCCACCGGACACATCACCAACGGCGAGATCCGCTTCCAGCACGATTGGCCGCTGATGCGCCAGGTCGATGCCGACATCGCCTTCATCGGCCCCGGCTTCGACATGCGCGGGCGCGGCGATCTGGCGGGCGTGGCGGTGCAGGCATTCGAAGCGGGCATTCCGGACTTCGGCCAGCAGCCGCTGTATGTGCGCGCGGATGCGCCCAGCGATGCGGGCAAGCTGCTGGCGATGCTGCGGCAGAGCCCACTGCACAAGGACTATGGCGATACCCTGGACAACCTGGTCGCCAGCGGCCCAGCGCACGTGACCTTCGACCTGCTGCAGCCGCTGCACCACGATGAAGGCGGCGGTCACCTGCAGGGCACGGTCGACCTCAACGGTGTGAAGCTGGTGGACAAGCGCTTCCAGCTGGCCTTCGACAACATGCATGGGCAGGCGCGCTACAGCAATGGCGGCTTCGGTGCCGAGGAACTGGCGGTGCGCCACCTCGGTCAGGATGGCCGCTTGAGCCTGCGCGCCGGCGGCTACGTGCATGACAGCAGGCTGGCGTTCGAGTCGCAGCTGACGGCCAACCTCGATGCCGGCGTGCTGATTGACCGTGCCCCGGAAATGGCGTGGCTCAAGCCCTATATCGCCGGTACCTCGCCATGGACCATCGCGGTCAACCTGCCCAAAGTCGCACCGGGAGCGCCCGCACCGCCCAGCGAGCTGCGCCTGAGTTCGGATCTGGTGGGGACCCGCCTGGACCTGCCGGCGCCCCTGGACAAGCCGGCCACCGAGCCGCTGGCGACCACGGTGGCCGCGCAGCTGCCGATGGGCGCCGGCCGCATCGACGTGGCCTTTGGCCAGCGGCTGGCACTGGCCGCGCGCAGCCACAACAACCGCACCGGCGTGCAGGTCACCCTGGGCAGCGACCATGCCGATCGCGAGCCGCCGCCGAGCGGACTGTCCGTCAATGGCCGCAGCCCGACCCTGGATGCGCTGGAGTGGATCGGCCTGGCCCGTGGTGGCAACGACGATGACGGCATGCCGCTGCGTGCAGTGGACGTGCAGGTCGGCAAGCTGATGCTGATCGGCGGCGTCTTCGAGCAGACCCGGTTGCAGCTGCAGCCGGGACCGCAGGCGCTGGATGTGCGCCTGGATGGACCTTCGCTGGCCGGTCGCCTGACCGTACCCAACGCCGAAGGAGGCACCATCAGTGGCCAACTCGAACGCGTGCACTGGCAGTCGCTGCCGCCGGCACCGGGCGCGGCAGCGCCAGCGCGCATGCAGGCCGGCGCCAATGACATGGACCCGGCCAAGCTGCCGCCGTTCGCGCTGGACATCGCCGACCTGCAGTTCGGCAAGGTCGTGCTCGGCCAGGCGGTGCTGCGCACGCGGCCACTGGCCAACGGATTGAACGTGGACGAGCTGCGCTTCCGGGCGCCGGACCAGGAGATCGACATCAGTGGTCGCTGGCTGGGCCGCACCGGTGGCGCCCGCACCGAACTGACCGCGCAGGTGCGCAGCGAGGACCTGGGCGGCCTGATGCAGAACCTCGACTACGGCGGCCAGCTGCGCGGCGGCTCCGGCCAGGCGCAGCTGCAGGCGTCGTGGAGCGGGGGGCCCTCGGACTTCCAGCTGGCCAACCTGCAGGGCCGCCTGGACCTGCACGCGCGCAATGGCCAGCTGCTGGAGCTGGAGCCGGGCGCCGGCCGTGTGCTGGGCCTGCTCAGCGTGACCCAGCTGCCGCGGCGCCTGATGTTCGACTTCCGCGACTTCTTCTCCAAGGGCTTCGCATTCAACCAGGTCGATGGCAACGTGCAGTTCGGACAGGGCATGGCCCGCACCGACAAAGTCCTGATCGAAGGCCCGGCGGCGAACATCACCATCCGCGGCCAGGCCGACCTGCGCAACCAGCAGTTCGACCAGACCATCGATGTCAACCCGCGCGCCGGCAACCTGCTGACCGTGGTCGGCGCGGTGGCAGGTGGCCCGGTGGGCGCGGCGCTCGGCGCGGCCACCAATGCGGTACTGTCCAAACCGCTCGGCGAGATCGGCGCCCGCACCTACAAGGTGACCGGCCCCTGGAAGGAGCCGAAGGTGGAAGTGATCGAACGCAGCCGCGACAAGAGCCCGCCTGCGCCCATGCCGCGCCCGGCCCCGGCCGTACCGCCGACCGTTACCGACCTGCCACGCTCGCGCTGAGCGTGGACCTCCTGTTCACGGGGCTTGCCTGAGCGCCCCCGCACCCCCAGATCGAGACCATGACTGATATCGCCCTGACGCTTGCCCAAGACCGCCTGCTGCGCCCCGGCGGCCTGGATACCGCTGGCCTGGAGCGCACCTTCGGGCAGCTGCTCGGCCCCGGTGTGGACTTCGGAGACCTTTACTTCCAGCATGCCCGCCGCGAGAGCTGGAGCGTGGAGGATGGCATCGTCAAGGACGGTGCCCACTCCATCGAGCAAGGCGTGGGCGTCCGTGCGATTTCCGGAGAGAAGACCGGTTTCGCCTATTCCGATGACATCCATGCCGACGCGCTGCTGGCCGCGGCGCAGTCGGCGCGTGCGATTTCGCGCGAAGGTGGCGCGCAGTCCGGGCGTTCGCTGCTGCGGGGCAATGCACGCGCGCTGTATCCGGCGCTGGATCCCATCGATGGCGTCGGCAACGAGGCCAAGGTCGAGGTGCTCAAGCGCCTGGACGGCTTCCTGCGTGCCGCCGACCCGCGCGTGAAGCAGGTGATGGTCAGCCTGTCCGGCGGCGTGGACACGGTGCTGATCGCCCGCAGCGACGGCGTGCTGGGCGCTGACGTGCGCCCGCTGGTGCGCCTGAACGTACAGGTGATCGTCGAACACAATGGCCGCCGCGAGTCCGGCTATGCAGGCGGCGGTGGTCGCTATGGCTATGAGGAGCTGTTCGCGGATGGCCGCCCGGAAGCGTTCGCGCGCGAGGCCCTGCGCCAGGCGCTGGTGAACCTGGACGCCGTTCCGGCGCCGGCCGGCGTGATGCCGGTGGTACTGGGCCCGGGCTGGCCCGGCGTGCTGCTGCACGAGGCGGTCGGCCATGGCCTGGAAGGCGATTTCAACCGCAAGGGCACCAGCGTCTATGCCGGCCGCATCGGCGAGCGCGTGGCGTCACCGGGCGTGACCATCGTCGACGATGGCACCATCGACGGGCGTCGCGGTTCGCTCAACATCGACGACGAAGGCCACCCGAGCCAGTGCACCACGCTGATCGAGGACGGCATCCTGGTCGGCTACATGCAGGACAGCCTCAATGCACGCCTGATGGGCATGGCACCGACCGGCAACGGGCGTCGCGAATCGTTCGCGCATCTGACCATGCCGCGCATGACCAATACCTACATGCGTGCCGGCCAGCATGACCCTCAGGAAATGATCCGCTCGGTGAAGAAGGGCCTGTATGCGGTGAACTTCGGCGGCGGCCAGGTCGACATCACCAGCGGCAAGTACGTGTTCTCGGCCACCGAGGCCTACCTGATCGAGGATGGCCGCATCACCGCGCCGGTGAAGGGTGCGACCCTGATCGGCAACGGTCCGGAAACCATGCAGAAGGTGCGCATGGTCGGCAACGACCTGGCCCTGGATGAGGGCGTGGGTATCTGTGGCAAGGACGGGCAGAGCGTGCCGGTGGGTGTCGGCCAGCCGTCGCTGTTGATCGAGGGCATCACCGTCGGCGGTACCCAGGCCTGAGCCGGGCGATGGCCAGCGCCACCGCCCATGCCGGCGGGAACTCAGTCCTCGTCGGCCTCGTCGGTCTCGACGTGGCCGGCGTCTTCGGCGCTGGCCTTCAGGCCGAGCGCCGCCGGCAGCATCAGTGCGCGCAGCACCTGGTAGATCTCGCGGTAGGCACGCGGCGGCTTGTTCTTCGCCTTCTCGGCCTGCGCGTTGCGCACCAGCGTGCGCAGCTGCTGGCGGTCGGCCTGCGGGTAGTCGTCCAGCAGGGCGGCCAGCGCCTTGTCACCTTCGGCCAGCAGGCGCTCGCGCCAGTCTTCCACGCGGTGCATCATCGCCACCTCGCGGCGGCCGGTTTCGCTGTTGGCATCCAGCGCATCGCGGATCGCATCCAGCGTGGCGTCTTCTTCGCGGCGCATGTGCTTGGCCAGGAACGCCAGCTGGCGCTTGTGGGCGATGTGGGCGGTGATGCGCTTGCACTCGGCGATGTGCGGCAGCAGGTCTTCCGGGATCGGCAGGCGCGCCAGCTGGGCCGGTGTCAGCGACACCAGTTTTTCGCCCAGGGCCAGGACGTCGAGCGCGTCGCGCCGGTTCTGGCTGCGGCTCTTGTCGTGGAATTCACCGGTTTCTTCGTCGCGTCCGCGCATCGTCCCTACCTGATCTCAAAAAAAGTCGCCCGGCGTGATGCCGGGCCCAACCCGTACAGGATAAAGCATTGAACGTGATCGCCCCTGAAGCCGCCGTCGGCGACGACAGCCCGGCCCGGCTGGAACGGCTGGCCGACCTCTCCCAGCAGCTGCTCGACCGCGCCCGCGCGCTGGGCGCCAGCCAGGCCGAAGTCAGCTGCAGCGAAGACCGTGGCCTGGAGGTGAATGTCCGCCTCGGCGAGGTCGAAACGGTGCAGTCCACCCGCGACCGCGGCATCGCCGTCACCGTGTATTTCGGCCAACGCAAGGGCAGCGCCAGCACCGGCGACCTGAACGAAGCCAGCCTGGCGGCCACGGTCGAGCAGGCCTGTGCCATCGCCCGGCATACCGAAGACGACCCGGCCGCCGGCCTGGCCGAGGCGGACCTGATGGCCACCCACTTCCCGGACCTGGACGGCTGGCATCCGTGGGCGCTGCAGGCCGACGAGGCGGTGGACCTGGCCCTGGCCTGCGAAGCCGCAGGCCGCGAGGCCGATGCGCAGATCCGCAATTCCGACGGCGCCTCGGTGTCGAGCATGCAGAGCCTGTCGGTCTATGCCAATTCGCATGGCTTCATCGGCCGTGAGCGCGGCACCCACCATTCGGTCGGTTGTGCGCTGATCGCCGGGCAGGGCGATGGCATGCAGCGTGACGGCTGGTATACCAGTGCGCTGGCTCGCGAGGACCTGGAGGACGTCGGCCTGGTCGGGCGCCGTGCCGCCGAGCGCACTGTCGCCCGCTTGCAGCCGCGATCGCTGGCCACCGGCAGCATGCCGGTGCTGTTCGCCCCGGAAGTTGCGCGCAGCCTGGTCGGGCACCTGCTGTCGGCGGTGTCCGGCGGGGCCCTGTATCGCCAGGCCAGCTTCCTGCTGGACAGCGTTGGCCAGCGCCTGTTCCCGGAATGGATGCAGATCGAGGAGCTGCCACACCTGCGCCGTGGCCTGCGCTCGGCGGCCTTCGACGGCGACGGCGTGGCCACCCGCGCCTCGGCCCTGGTCCGCGACGGCGTGCTGCAGCGCTATGTGCTGGGCAGCTACTCGGCACGCAAGCTGGGCCTGCAGACCACCGCCAACGCCGGTGGCGTGCACAACCTGCAGCTGTCGGCCAATGCCGGCTCCCTGCAGGACATCGCGCGGCAGATGGGCGATGGCCTGCTGGTCACCGAGCTGATGGGGCAGGGCGTGAACGGCGTGACCGGCGACTATTCGCGTGGCGCGGGTGGCTTCCGGGTCGAGAATGGCGAGATCCAGTACCCGGTGGATGGCATCACCATCGCCGGCAACCTGCGCGAGATGTTCAGCAGCATCGAGGCGGTCGGCAGCGACGTCGATCCCCGCTCGCACATCCGGACCGGTTCGATCCTGTTGGGGCGGATGACCATCGCAGGTAATGATTGATGCCGTCGATGGCGTAAGCTATGCCCGCCTGACGCAATCAGCCTGGTGCTGGTGGGTCAAGACCACCCAATGAAAAGGAGTTTTGTCGTGAGTGAATTCGATAACGTCCCGCCGCCGCCGCCGGCCACCACCGACGTCCCGGCCGACCAGCGCACCATGGCCCTGGCCGCACACCTGCTGGGCATCTTCACCGGCTTCATCGGCGCGCTGATCATCTGGCTGATCAACAAGGATGACGCGGGCAAGGCCTTCGTGACCGACCAGGCCAAGGAAGCCCTGAACTTCCAGATCACCGTGACCATCGCCATGGTCATCAGCATGATCCTGATGATCGTGATCATCGGCGGCATCCTGGCGCCGATCGTCGGCATCATCAGCCTGGTGTTCAGCATCATCGCTGCTGTCAAGGCCAACAACGGTGAAGCCTACCGCTACCCGTTCGCGCTGCGCCTGATCAAGTAAGACCGTCCGCACGCGGAACTGAAAACGCCCGGCACTGCCGGGCGTTTTCGTGTGCGGGAAATGCCGGGCCGCGTGCAGCGATCAGTGATCGCGTTCCACCGCCAGCGTGGCCAGTGCGCGCAGCGCATCGGCCTCGTCGCCATACCCGGCCAGCAGGGCCTGCATGCGTGCCGCCAGTTCCTGCAGCTGCGCCTTCGCACCCTCCATGCCGAGCAGGGCGGGGAAGGTGCTCTTGTCCTGTGCCTGGTCCTTGCCGGCGGTCTTGCCCAGCTGTTCGGAACTGGCTTCGACATCGAGGATGTCATCGCGCACCTGGAACGCCAGGCCGAGCGCGTCGGCGAAGCTGTCCAGCTGGGCCAGCTGCGGTTCGTGGGCCTGGCCGCACAGCGCGCCCATGCGTACTGCCGCGCGGATCAGGGCGCCGGTCTTCAGGGCATGCATGCGGGTCAATGCTGCCAGCGTCTGCTGCTGGCCGGTGGCATCGATGTCCAGCGCCTGGCCGCCGCACATGCCTGAAGCACCCGAGGCATGGGCCAGGGTCTGCAGGCAGGCCACGCGCAAGGTGGCTGGCAGCGGTGCATCGGCCAGCAGGCCGAAGGCACGGGTCTGCAGCGCGTCACCGGCAAGGATCGCGGTGGCTTCGTCGAAGGCGATGTGGGTGGTCGGCTTGCCGCGACGCAGGGCGTCGTCATCCATTGCCGGAAGGTCGTCGTGCACCAGCGAATAGGCATGGACCAGCTCGACGGCCATCGCGGCCGCGTCCAGGCTTTCCGGTTGCGCGCCGAACAGGTGACCACTGGCGTACACCAGCAGCGGCCGCATGCGCTTGCCGCCACCGAGCACCGAATAGCGCATGGCCTGGTGCAGGAGCTGCGGCGCCTCGGCAGGCGAGGGCAGGGCGGCATCGAGCTGGCTTTCGATACGGTCGCGCCAACGCGCGAAGAGCACCTCAGCCGTCATGGCTGGGCGGGTCGAAGGGCTCGGAGGCGTCCGGCTGCGCCGGATCGCTGAGCAGGCGCACGCGCAGTTCGGCCTGCTCCAGCGCCTGCTGGCACTGGCGGTACAGACCGACACCTCGCTCGTAAGCACTGAGCGAAGCTTCCAGGCTCAGCTCGCCGGTTTCCATCTGCTCCACCAGCTGCTCCAGCGATTCGAGCGACTGCTCGAACTGGGCGACCGGGGAGGCGTTCTCGGGGGACTTCTTGACCATGCGGCAAGTGTGGACGGGCCGCGCGCGGGGGTCAATTCACCAGCCGCCGGGACGCCACTGCAGCTGTGCCTCGTTGGCCTGCAACCAGGCCTGCAAGGGCGCGGCGATGACCACGTCGGCGGCGGCCAGCAACTGCGGGCCATCGAAGATCAACGGCAGCTGCGCGCGCCGCCATGGTGCAAGATGCTCACGTTGCAGGCAGTCCTTCAGCGCGTGCGAATGCTGGCGACCGGGCAGCAGGATGCGCTCACCGCCCACGCGTGCACGGACCTGCAGTGGTTGTTCGAAAGCGCTGGCCCCCAGCAGGCTCAGCTGGCCGCCGTCGGGCAATGGCAGCGGTGCGCGGCCATCCCAGGCGGCCTGCCAACCGAGGGGCAGCGAGGGCAGCCGGGCCGGCAGCAGGTAGGCGTGGTCACGCCATTGCTGGATCACGTGATCCTGCCAGCGCACCCTCGCCTGGCGGTCGATGTCAGCCGGCAACAGCTCCTCCAGCGCCTGCTGCAGCACCGTGGCCGGCAACGGTGCTGCAGCATGGCCCAGCACCCACGCGCGCAGCACGCGTGCGGCGCGGCCCGGCGACACCTGGCGCAGCAGTTCCAGTGACAGCACGCGCGGTGCGACTTCCAGATGCGCGATCAGCTCGGCGTCTTCCTCCTCCAGCAGTTCGCGGGTCTGCCGGCAATGTGTCGCGCTGCCGGCCAATGCCGACGCAGCGTGCGGCCAGCGCTGGCGCAGCAACGGCAGCACCTGCAGGCGCAGGAAGTTGCGATCGGCGTGGTCTTCCGCGTTGCTGGGGTCTTCGATCCATTGAAGCGCGTGCTGTCGCGCGTAGTCGAGCAGCGCGGTGCGCGGCGTCGACAGCAGCGGTCGCCACAGGTGATGTCCGCCAAGATGGCTGTGTGCGGACATCGCTGCAAGGCCGTCGACGCCCGAACCGCGCAGCGCGCGCAGCAGGAAGGTCTCGGCCTGGTCGTCCTGGTGCTGCGCCAGTGCCAGCGTTTCGCCTTCGCGCAGCTCGGCCGCGAATGCGGCACGTCGTGCCTGCCGTGCCGCGCCTTCAAGCCCCAGGCCTGTGGTGTCGTCGATCTGCACGTGGTGCACGACCAGTTCGATACCGAGGGCCGCGCACTGCTGCAGGCAATGCTGTACCCAGTCGTCGGCTGCTGGCTGCAGACCGTGGTGTACGTGCATCGCACGCAGCGGAGTGCCGGAGGCCTGGGCACAGCGCCACAGCCAGTGCAGCAGCACGGTGGAGTCGACACCACCGCTGTAGCCCACCAGCAGCGGCGCATCCAGCGGAACAAGGGCAGGGAAGGCAGTCACGGCGGCAAGTATAGGGTGGGGTTTACTTGGCAGGGCTGCGCCCTGCACCCGCTACGAGCCAGAGCAACAGCAACAGCTGGTCAGCTGAGGGATGGCGGGGTGGGTCCGGTTGCGGGAGACGCCGTAAACCCATCCTTGGGGGCTTGGCCGCGGCATCCATGCCGCGGACACTCCCGCAACCGGACCCACCCCGCCTTCGACAGTTTCCTGCGAGCTGTCGGGCATGTTGATGGGGTCAGATCCGTTTTMCTGCGKAAAACGGATCTGACCCCGGATTCAATTCGATATCTGACAGATTTCATCCACGCATGGCGTGGATCTTATCTCTTGCCGATCTGGCACTTTGGGTGCCGAGAGCCCGGCGTGGGCGACCGTGTGGATCTAGGTCTTTCGACCGTGAAGTAGCTTGGGTCCCCACGCCGG
>NZ_RAVT01000029.1 GCF_013464915.1 Stenotrophomonas maltophilia | reverse complement strand
GCGGATCGATCCCCGCCTGAAGCCAGCCTGCGCGCGCTCCAAGAGGCTGCCGGCCAGCGGCCGGCACTACCGTGCCTGTCTGCCGGAGGAACCTGAGCCCCTCCGGCAACACAGTTGCTACATGGACGTACTTGCGGCGTCCCCGCACTCCGACACCGCCCCGCCTTCCAACGGAATGCCAGTTCTTGATGTTGACGTTGCTATGGCTTCAACGCTTCGGCGGGTGCAGGGCGCAGCCCTGCCGAACCCCCTCAAATGTCTGTGGGAGCCAGCCCGTACTGCTCGGCGAAGCGCCTGCTGAAACTCGCCGCAGACCGGTAGCCCGCGCGCGCTGCCACGGTCTTCAGCGGCAGATCGGTGGTGTAGAGCAGCTGCATGCCATGCGCCAGCCGCGCTTCGATGAGCAGCTGGCGCAGGCTGGTGTCCTCGGCGGCAAGACGGCGGCGCAGGGTTGCCCCGCTCAGCGCGAACAGTGCCTCCACATCGCGTGATTGCCAGTCGCGTGCGGGTTCGGCGGCGATGCGGTCGCGGATCTGTTCGCCCAGGCTCGGTGCCTGCGGCAACAGCAGGTTGCCGTGGCCCTGCCGGCACAGCGTCAGCACCAGCGAGGCCAGCGCCAGCCGTGCATCGCTGTAACGGCCGTGCTGCAGCGACTGGCGCCATTGGCGCAGCACCGGGCCATGGTCGATCAACGGCAGTCGCGCCACCGTCTGGCCCGGCGCGGGAAGTTCCTCGCTCCACAGCGTGCGCGCCGCCGCCAGCACTTCAGCACACAGCGGCACGATCGCGCTGAGGTAGCGGCCGCTGCGCGGGTCGGGAGTGTTGACCACATCGATGCGGCAACGCTGTGTGAGCAGCAGGATGTCGCCGGGCAGGAATGCCAGTGACTGGTGTGCCGTACGCACCTGCTTGCGGCCCTCCAGCAGGATCGCGAACTGGGGTTGTGGAATCTCCACCGAACTGGCGCCGTGTTCGCGACGGGCGGTGATGCAGGCGTAGCCTTCGGCGCGTTCGCATCCGGCCAGGCTGGCCATCTCGGCAAGCAGTGCGGTCACAGGCGGCAGTATGCCGGTCATGCCACGTGGGCACCGAACAGACGCCCGACACCCGCAGCGGCGGCCATTGCCAGCGCGCCCCAGAACATCACCCGGATCGCCCCGCGGACAGGGGGTGCGCCGCCGGCGCGGGCCGCCATCGCACCGGTCAGGCACAGGCCCAGCAGGGTGCTGCCGGTGGTGATGATCGCAACCCTGTCCATCGGGGCGAGCAGGGAGGTCAGCACCGGCAGTGCGGCGCCGCAGGTGAAGGCTCCAGCCGAAGCCAACGCCGCCTGCAGCGGGCGCGCGCGCAGGGTATCGGTGATGCCCAGTTCGTCGCGGGCATGGGCTCCCAGTGCATCGTGTGCGGTGAGCTGCTCCGCCACCTGCCGTGCCAGCGCCGGCTCCAGGCCACGGTGGCGGTAGATCGCAGCCAGCTCTTCCAGCTCGCTGTGCGGGTCTTCGTGCAGCTCGCGCTTTTCCATCGCCAGGTCGGCGTCTTCAGTGTCGGCCTGGGTCTGCACCGAGACGTATTCGCCGGCGGCCATCGACATCGCGCCGGCCACGGTGCCGGCCACGCCGGTGGCCAGGATCGTGCTGGCCGATGCCCCGCTGGCAGCCACGCCCACCACCAGGCCTGCCACTGAGACGATGCCGTCGTTGGCCCCCAGCACGGCAGCACGCAGCCAGCCGACGCGCTCGGAGCGGTGCAGTTCGGGGTGTCGTGAATGGCGGCTCATGACCTTGAGTGTACGAGGGTCAAGAGGGCGTCGGTAGGATGCTGAAACCCGTCACCGTCGCATGACGCAACGGGGTGCCACGCTATAGTGCGCCCTTGCGATGGAAGGCCCCGGGCCCCACATCCCCTGCCACTGTCCAGCGAGCCTTCCCCTTGTCGAGCCCCAGCCACGTCGCCGATACCCCCATTACCGACCGCTCGCAGCTGGTGGAGGTGATCGCCTCCGGCGAGAAACCCCGTGCGCAGTGGCGCATCGGCACCGAGCACGAGAAGTTCGGATTCCGCCTGGATGACCTGCGGCCGCCGACCTTCGAGGGCGAACGTGGCATCGAAGCGCTGCTCAACGGCCTGGTCCGCTTCGGCTGGGAGCCGGTGCAGGAAAACGGCAACACCATCGCCCTGCTGCGCGATGGTGCTTCGGTGACGCTGGAACCGGCCGGCCAGCTGGAACTGTCCGGCGCGGCGCTGGAGACCATCCACCAGACCTGCGTGGAGACCGGTACCCACCTCAATGAAGTAGCGCAGGTGGCCGGTGAACTGCAGCTGGGCTTCCTGGGCATGGGCTTCCAGCCCAAGTGGAAGCGCGACGAGATGCCGTGGATGCCCAAGGGCCGCTACAAGATCATGCGTTCGTACATGCCCAAGGTCGGCTCGCTGGGCCTGGACATGATGACCCGCACCTGCACGGTGCAGGTGAACCTGGATTACGCCACCGAGGCGGACATGGTGAAGAAGTTCCGCGTGTCGTTGGCGCTGCAGCCGATCGCCACCGCGCTGTTCGCCGATTCGCCGTTCACCGAAGGCAAGCCCAACGGCTACCTGAGCTACCGCTCGCACATCTGGACCGACACCGACGCCGACCGCACCGGCATGCTCGACTTCGTGTTCGAGGATGGCTTCGGTTACGAGCGCTATGTCGACTACCTGCTCGATGTGCCGATGTATTTCTCCTACCGCGATGGCATCTACCACGACGCCAGCGGGCAGAGCTTCCGCGATTTCATGCAGGCCAGGCTGCCGGTGCTGCCGGGTGCGCTGCCGACCCTGCGCGACTGGTCGGACCACATGACCACCGCGTTCCCGGAAGTGCGCCTGAAGAAGTACCTGGAAATGCGTGGTGCCGACGGTGGCCCGTGGAGCCGCCTGTGTGCGCTGCCGGCGTTCTGGGTGGGCCTGCTGTACGACGACACCGCCCTGGATGCGGCGTGGGACCTGGTGCGTGACTTCACCCTGGCCGAGCGCCATGCGCTGCGTGACGGCGTGCCGAAGCATGCGATGAACCTGCCGTTCCGCAACGGCACGGTGCGCGACCTGGCCCGCGAGGCGGTGAAGATTTCGGTGGAAGGCCTCAAGCGCCGCGCGGCGCGCAATGCCGATGGCCAGGACGAGAGCAAGTTCCTGGACGTGCTGCAGGAGATCGTCGAATCCGGCCTGACCCCGGCCGAGCGCAAGCTGGCGCTGTTCCATGGCCGCTGGCACGGCGATGTGGATCCGGTGTTCCGCGAGTTCGCGTACTGAGTGGATTGTTCTGGACGCCGGGCATGGCCCGGCGTTACCGATGGGGGCTGCGTGCCGGGTCATGCCCGGCGTTGATGTCAGCCCGGCTTGCCGTCGCGCCGAGGGCTCAGGTAGATCCAGCCCAGCCGCGCCACCCATGGGGCCAGTGCCAGCAGCCAACCGATGGCGGCGGCGAAATGCCATGCATAGGCATCGGGCATCAGCTCGGCGAGGATGCGCATGATCGCCACCGCCTGCAGCGCGACGAACGCGAACCAGGCCACTGCCGGCATCACCAGCGGCCGCCCGGAATGGCCCTGGGTGACCCGGGTCACCATCGCCACCAGCAGGCTGCCGAACAGGCCCACGGCGAGGGCATGCAGCGGCGCGCGGCCGAGCAGCTGCGGATGGCCGAGCAGATGACCGATGTCCTGCAGCAGATACAGCGCGAAGCTGATCGGCAGCCACGCCAGCGCCAGGAACAGGGTGGCAAGCAGGCCAGGCATCGGCCCGCGCGGCCACCAGTGCCATAGCGCCTGCAACGAAAGCACCAGCAGCGGTGCATCGGCAAGCCACAGCGCGTTATCGATCTGCAACGCGCTCAACAGCAGGCGCAACATCAGCAGGGCCCACATCGCGGCCAGCCAGCGCAGCGGCCGCCACGCCACATAGCCGTTCACCACGTTGTTGGCGAAGAACGGGATCATCCGATGCGCGACGGTGAGGTAGACCGGCAGCAGCAGGCCGAAGGTGCCGAGTGCCACAGTGACCGGCATCAGTGTGGCGTGGCGGCGCACCACCGCCATGAACAGCAGCAGCCCCAGCCAGCCCAGCAGCAGTGCCGCATAGCAGGCGCGCGCATGCCAGTTACGGTTGGGGCCGGCAGCCTGGAGCACGCGTCCCAGCACGATCAACCCGGCGCTCCAGCCGGCCATTGCCAGCAGCAGGCCAGGCCACAGCCCGGCTGTCCACCCGCAGGCGGCGGCAATCAGCAGCGCCTGCCCGCCAAACAGCCCGATACCGACCGGCGCATAACGGCTGCGTGGCAGCTCGGGTTGCCCCATCCAGCGCGGGAACACAGTGAGCAGGAAGCCGAAGATGAAACTGGGCAGCACCAGATACTGCATCAGCAGCGCGTGCAGCCAGGCCGGTGGCAGCGGCGGTGGCTGCGGTGTCCACAACCCGCGCAATGCGCCCAGCCACAAGGCCCACCACAACATCGCCAGCAGCAGGTTGCTGGCACCGATGAAGAACAGCAGCCGGTGCGGCGCACGCATCAGCATCGAAGGGGAGGGCAGGCGGGCCATGCAGCGAGTCTGCGCCCCCACGCTGGCCACTTCCTTGACCTTCGTCATGCCCAGCGCACGACCAAAAAGAAACCCCGGCAGTGCCGGGGTTCTTCGTTCACCGTCGCCGATCGATCAGGCCGCGTTCTTCATCGTCGCCATGTCGATCACGAAGCGGTAGCGCACATCGTTCTTCGCCATGCGTTCCCAGGCTTCGTTCACGTTCTTGATGTCGATCATCTCGACGTCGCTGACGATGCCGTGCTCGGCACAGAAGTCCATCATTTCCTGGGTTTCGGCCATGCCGCCGATCGCCGAGCCGGTCAGGTGCTTGCGGCCGAAGATCACGCTGCCGCCGGTCAGCGGCGGGTCCAGTTCGGTCAGCACGCCGACCAGGCACATGGTGGCCTCGCGCTTGAGCAGGCCCATGTACGGGTTGGTGTCATGGCCGACCGGAATGGTGTTGAGCAGGAAGTCGAAGCTGCCAGCGTGCGCCTTCATCTGCGCGGCGTCGCGCGAGACCAGCACCTCATCGGCGCCCAGGCGCTTGGCATCGGCGCCCTTTTCCGGGGTGGTGGTGATCATCACCACGTGCGCGCCGAGCGCCTTGGCGAACTTCACGCCCATGTGGCCGAGGCCACCGAGACCGATCACGCCGACCTTCTGGCCCGGGCCGACCTTCCAGTGGCGCAGCGGCGACCAGGTGGTGATGCCGGCACACAGCAGAGGCGCGGCCGCCTTCAGGTCGAGGGTGTCGGATACCTTCACCACGAAGCGCTGCTCGACCACCACGTGGTCGGAGTAGCCGCCGTAGGTCGGTGCGCCGCTTTCGCGTTCACGGCCGTTGTAGGTCCAGGTCGCACCTTCGGCGCAGTACTGCTCCAGGTCGTGCTCGCAGGCATCGCAGTGGCGGCAGGAGTCGACCATGCAGCCGACGCCGGCATGGTCGCCCACCTTGAAGCGGGTGACGTTGCTGCCGACCTCGGTCACGCGGCCGATGATCTCGTGGCCCGGCACCATCGGGTAGATCGAGCCACCCCAGTCGTCGCGGGCCTGGTGCAGGTCGGAATGGCAGATGCCGCTGTAGAGGATCTCGATGCGCACATCGTCCGGGCCGACCGCGCGGCGTTCGAACTCGTACGGGATCAGCGGGTCGGTATGTGAATGGGCGGCGTAACCACGGGCGAGGGACATGGGGAATCCTTGGCAGGGTTTGTCGAAAGGCGTTTTACAATACGCGCCGTTCCCAGCGGCAAGAAGCGCGGATATCGGCATGATTCATCAAGTGGAACTGCACAATCATGGCCACTGACAACCTGACCCACCTGGCCGCGTTCGCCGCGGTCGCCCGTCATCGCAGTTTCCGCCGCGCCGGTGCTGAGCTGGCCCTGTCGACGTCGGCGGTGAGCTACGCGATCCGCGCGCTGGAAGAGCGGTTGGGTGTAGGCCTGTTTCATCGCACCACCCGCAGCGTGGCCCTGACCGAGGCCGGGCAGCGCCTGCTGGAACGCCTGCAGCCCGCGCTGGGCCAGGTGCACGACGCGCTGGAGGAGATGAACCAGTTCCGCGCCGTCCCGGCAGGCCTGCTGCGCATCAACGCCACCCGCGCGGCGGTGGCGACCCAGCTGGGACCACGGCTGGCGCGCTTCCTGCACGCCCACCCGGACGTGCGGGTGGAGCTGACCGAGAACGATGGCCTGGTCGACATCGTCGCCGAGGGCTACGACGCCGGCGTGCGCCTGCATGAGTTCGTGCCCGAGGACATGGTGGCGGTACCGATGGGGCCACCGCTGCGCGGATTGATCGTCGGTTCGCCCGAGTACCTGCGGCGCCGGCCGGCTCCGCAGCACCCGCGCGATTTGGCTGCACACGAATGCATCCGCTTCCGCTTCGCCAGCGGGCATCTGTACAAGTGGCAGTTCGAGCGCGGTGGGCAGGCGCTGGAAATCGACGTGCCGGGGCGGCTGACGCTGGGCGAGCAGGGCACCGTGGTCGGCGCGGTGCTCGATGGCATCGGCCTGGCCTATGTGCTGGAAGACACCGCGCGGCCGTACATCGAATCCGGCCAGATGGTGGCGGTGCTGGAAGACTGGAGCGAGCCGTTCGCGGGATTCGCGTTGTATTACCCGAAACAGCGGCAGATGCCCGGTGCGCTGCGTGCGTTCGTGGATATGCTGCGGGAGTGAGTCGTGGTGGATCGCATCCACGCATGGCGTGGATCTACTGACCATCGCTGCATGCACATGTCGACCCCCGCGATGCGTGGATGCCATGGTAGATCCACGCCATGCGTGGATGGAGCAACCCTATGCCTCCTGCAACGCCGGCGCCAACAACGCCAGGCACTCACGCAGGTGCACCTCCACCGGCGCATCCTCGGCCACCACCCCGATCACACGTTCGCGCAGTGGCTCGGCCACGGCCATCGCCAGGATCAGCCGCGTCATGCACGCGGGATCTCCCTCGCGCAGCAGCCCTCGCTGTTGCTGGCGCGCCAGCCAGTCGGCCAGCAGCGCGCGGCCGCGTTCGATGCCATTGTCCAGATAGGCCTGCAGCAGCGCGTCCTTGCCGGGAAAGTCGGTGGCCAGCAGCCGGAACACCTGCACCGCCTGCGCTGACAGCGCCTGCGCGCACACCGCCTGCAGGATGTCCCGCAGCAACGGCAGCACCTCGTCGGCGTTGCGGGCATCACGCTGCAGCTGTGGCGCGAAGCCGTCGGTCCACTCGCGCACCGCCAACCCGACCAGTTCCTCGCGGTTGCTGGCATGGCGGTACACGGTCTTCTTCGCCACCCCGGCGTGCGCCGCCACCGCTTCGATGGTGGTCGCCTCATAACCCTGTGCCAGCAGCAGCTCCAGCGTGGCCTGCAGCACCGCGTGGCGGACTTCGGCTTCCGGTCGCGCAGGGCGGCCGCGGCGGCGGGTCGGCGTTGTGGGCTCGGGCAGGGTGGTGCTGTTCATTGCGCCCATCTTACCGCATTCGGTTAATTGCGAAACGTATGGCGTTTCCGTATTGTCGAGCCTCCCAACCCCGCAGGAGACCCCCGATGGATACCGCTGTGAACGCCCGCGCCTGGCTGGACCACCACGATCTGCTGGACCCGGCGCCGATGCCTCTGGAAACCGGCATCCAGCGCCGCGAAGACGGCACGCTGCTGGTGGCGGTGCGCACCGATCTGCACGGCTGCAAGGGCCGCATGCTGGACTGGTGGTTCACCTTCTTCGAGACCACCCAGCACATCCGCTGGTGGCATCCGGTCGACCATGTCGAGCATCGCGGCTGGGACGCGGCCTGGCAGCGCGGGCGCAGCTACCACGGTGCCAGCATCCATGCGGTGGAATCGCTCGCCGACATTCCGCCGGTGGCGGCGCGCCTGAAGTTCCATGACCCGCGCACGGTGCTGGTGCCCGAGCGCCTGCAGGCGGCACAGGATGCAGGCGATGTATCGGCGGTGATCGCCGCGCGCATCGGCTTCGGCGACCACGTACGCCTGGATGCACAGGGCGATCCCTGCGATGGGCAGATGCTGCACGTGGCGCGCGATACGCCGTTTGGCTGCGTGCTGCGCAGCCGCTTCGTGCTCGGCCTGGACGGCGCCGAGCCGCAGCGCGATGCCGGCGATGCCGTCGGCCTGGGCCTGCTCAGGCACTGCTACACGGAGTTCAGTTTCCTGTCGCGGCTGCTGCCGTCGCTGTACTACGGCGAGCGTGCCAACGGCGAAACAGTGCCGTTGCCGTGGTGAACGGCGCGCCGGTCATTCAACCAGCGCGTCGTAGCCTTCAGCACTGAACTGGATCAGGCAGAAGCCGTGGCCGAATGGATCGGCCAGCACGGCAATGCTGCCCCAGCGACGTTCGCGCACGGGTTGCTCGAGCGTCGCCCCGGCCGCAACCGCACGGGCCAGTGCGGCCTCGATGTCGTCCACCACCCAGTCCAGGTGCAGCGGCGTCCAATGGCGCTCGTAGTCGCGCACGTCGCCGTCCTCGGTGGCGGCGCTGCCGGCCTCGTTCTGCAGCAGATACAGTGGCGCGGGTCCACCGAGCAGTTCCACTGCACCCGGGCCGAGGCGGCGGCCGATGTGCAGGCCGAAGGCTCGCATGTAGAAGTCTTCAGCCGCGGCGAGATCGGGGACGTCGAGGTTGACGATGAACGATGCGGTGGGCGTATCCATGGGCAGATCCGGTGGATGCGGGTGGGCAGTGTACGCCCGCATCCACGCATGGCGTGGACTTACTGTGCGCGTGGGTAATCGAGGTAGCCTGCTTCGCCGCCACCGTAATAGGTACTGCGGTCGGGCGTGGCCAGCGCGACGTCGTGCTGAAGGCGTTCGACCAGATCCGGGTTGGCGATGAACGGCTGGCCGAACGCAGCCAGGTCGATGGTGCCCGCTTCGACCAGCAGCAGGGCGCGTTCGCGGGTCATGCCACCTGCCAGGATCACGGTGCCACCGTAGGCCTGCTTGAACTGCTTCAGGAACGCGCTGCCCAGCACCGATTCACCCTGCTGCAGGTTGTCGTTGAGATGCACGTAGGCCAGCCCGCGCGTTCCCAGTTCCTTGGCCAGGTACAGGTAGGTGGCTTCGTTGTCGGGGTAGAACGGCATGTCGAAGGTGAGGTTGTTCGGTGCCAGGCGCACGCCGATGCGATGCGCACCGATGCGTTCGGCCATCGCATCGACTGTCTCCAGGATCAGCCGCGCACGGTTCGGCAGTGAGCCGCCGTAGCGGTCGTCGCGCTGGTTGATGAGCGGGTTGAGGAACTGTTCGAACAGGTAGCCGTTGGCGGCATGCAGCTCGATGCCGTCGAAGCCGGCGGCGATCGCGTTGTCTGCGCCGCGCGCGAAGTCGGCAATGATGCCGGGGATTTCGTCGGTGGCCAGCGCACGCGCCGGGGTGGGATCGGCGTGGCCGCGGCTGCCGTCTTCCAGATAGACGAACGAGGTGTTCTTCGGTGCGCTGGCGACCGGGCGGGTACCGGCGCTGACCGGTTGCCCACCCTCAGGCTGCAGCGAGGAATGCGACATGCGGCCAACGTGCCAGAGCTGGGCGAAGATCGTGCCCTGCGCGGCATGCACCGCCTCGGTGACGAGCTTCCACCCGGCCACCTGCGCGGCCGACCAGATGCCCGGCACGTCGATGTAGCCCTGGCCCTGCGGCGAGACCGGGGTGCCTTCGCTGATGATCAGGCCGGCACTGGCACGCTGCCGGTAGTACTGCGCGGTGAGCTCATTGGCGACCGAACCGGGGTTGCGGGCACGGGTCATCGGGGCCATCGCGATGCGGTTGCGCAGGGCGATGCCTGTCAGGTCGAACGGACGGAACAGGGCGGCGGTCATGTTGGTCATCTCGGTGCGGGGGAGGCGCCAGCGGCGCGATGCACACAGGATGGAGTTGACATGCGGGCGCATAAAGCGCTTCGATCTCCCTTGGTGCGGGACTATTTGTCCCCAATGGAGTGCGATAGATGCTGCCGCTGGAATCGTTGAATGGCCTGGTGACCTTCGTCACCACGGCCCGCTCGGGCAGCTTCACCGAGGCTGCCGACGCGCTGGGCATCTCGCGCTCGGCGGTGGGCAAGGCCATCGCCCGGCTGGAAACGCGGCTGGGCGTGCGCCTGTTCCACCGCACCACGCGGCGCATCGCGCTGACCACCGATGGCGAGGCGTACTACGCGTCGTGTGCGGCGGCACTGGAAGAAATCTCCGCGGCCGAGGCCTGCCTGGGGTCGGCCGGCCTGCCCAGCGGGCGGCTGCGCATCGACATGCCGTCCTCGTTCGGGCGGCTGGTGGTGCTGCCGGTGCTGTTGCGCCTGTGCCGGCAGTACCCGGACCTGCAGCTGACGATGACCTTCACCGATCACTTCGTCGATCCCGTCGAGGAAGGCATCGACCTGTTGATCCGTTTCGGTGGGCTGCACCAGGCAGAGCATCTGGTTGCGCGGCGGCTGGGTCGCCAGCGCCTGGTCACCTGCGCATCGCCGGCGTACCTGCAGGCGCACGGTGTGCCGGCTACCGTCGAGGAACTGCCGCAGCACCGCAGCATCGTCGGTTTCCGTCATGGCCAGCCGGTCTGGTGGCGGATCGGCAGCGAGGATGACGAAGGGACATTCATCCCGAATGCGCCGTATCAGCTCAATGACGGCGACGCGGTGATTGAAGCGGCCATTGCCGGTCTCGGTATCTGCCAGATGCCGGAGTCGCTGGTACGTCGTCATCTGCAATCCGGTGCGCTGCAATCGGTGCTGGATGCGCACATGCAACGGCACATCGACATCCACGCGCTGTGGCCGCCGACGCGTCATCTGCGGCCGAAGGTGCGCTACGTGGTGGATGAACTGACGCGGTTGGCGGGCGAGGGCCTGTTTGACTGAATCTAAGGCGTCAGTAGCTGACGATCCGGGCGGACGTGTCTTCGCCTTCCTGGAGCGCTTCAAGCACATCAATCAGAAGCGCAATCAGATCACGCCCATGTGCAGTGGCGAAATAGGCCGCCAAGCTGTCGATATCGGGAGCGATATCGTCTCCCCACGGCGGACGCTGCGCTCGATCATCGAACGACCAGATGGCATGGGTCGGTGGCATTTCGGCCAGCTCAGTGCGGATGACGTACATCTCGGACAGCGCGGTGGCCGCATCTGATTTCTGCACGCAGCCGGCATAGAGCTGCTTCATGATGATCGGGAAGCGGCTTCCCCATCCATCCGGTTCCAGATTGCCGGTGATTGTCGAGAAGAACGCATACAGAAAATCGCTGCTGCCGATTTCATCGGTGATGCGCCCGAGTTGGATGCCAATACCCATTATTTGATTCCAGCTGTTGCCGACCCCAAAGCATGCCTGACACAGTGTTGGTGGCTGCTGGATCGTCGCAAGTAATTGATTCTTCGGGATTAAAGGCTGCCGTCTCGGAGTCCGAGAAAGCCATTTGCGTCAAGTCAAAGGCTTCTATGTATACTATCCCCCAGTATAGTTCCGAGGTGGCCCCGCCATGCCGCACTCCCCCGAAGAGAAGAAGAAGGTTCTGGCCCGTGTGCGCCGCATCCGTGGCCAGTGCGATGCGCTGGACCGCGCGCTGGAAGCCGGTGCCGACTGCGGGCCGGTGCTGCAGCAGATCGCCGCCATCCGTGGCGCGGTCAACGGCCTGATGTCCGAGGTGATGGAGGCGCATCTGCGCGAGGAGTTCGGCCAGCCTGCGGCTTCCGATGAACAACGCGCCGAACGCGTGCGCGACATGAGCGCATTGATCCGCTCGTACCTGAAGTAAACGTTGGCGCAACGTCGCGCCGCGCATCCTGTTTCCCTTGCTTTCCTGGAGAATCCACCATGAAGTCCCGTGCCGCCGTCGCCTTTGGTCCCGGCCAGCCGCTGCAGATCGTCGAGATCGACGTCGCCCCGCCGAAGAAGGGCGAGGTGCTGGTGAAGATCACCCACACCGGTGTCTGCCACACCGATGCGTTCACCCTGTCCGGCGATGATCCGGAAGGCCTGTTCCCGGTGGTGCTGGGCCATGAAGGCGCCGGCATCGTGGTGGAAGTGGGCGAGGGCGTGACCAGCGTCAAGCCGGGCGACCACGTGATTCCGCTGTACACCGCCGAGTGCGGCGAGTGCCTGTTCTGCAAGAGCGGCAAGACCAACCTTTGCGTTGCCGTGCGCGCTACCCAGGGCAAGGGCGTGATGCCCGACGGCACCAGCCGCTTCAGCTACAACGGCGAGCCGCTGTACCACTACATGGGCTGCTCGACCTTCAGCGAGTACACCGTGGTGGCCGAGGTGTCGCTGGCGAAGATCAATCCGGAAGCGAACCCGGAACACGTCTGCCTGCTTGGCTGCGGTGTGACCACCGGCATCGGCGCGGTGCACAACACTGCCAAGGTGCAGGAAGGCGACAGCGTGGCGGTATTCGGCCTCGGCGGCATCGGCCTGGCGGTGATCCAGGGCGCGCGCCAGGCCAAGGCCGGCCGCATCATCGCCGTTGACACCAACCCGTCCAAGTTCGAGCTGGCGCGTGAGTTCGGCGCCACTGACTGCATCAACCCGAAGGATTTCGACAAGCCGATCCAGCAGGTCATCGTCGAGATGACCACCTGGGGCGTGGACCACAGCTTCGAGTGCATCGGCAACGTCAACGTGATGCGTGCGGCGCTGGAATGCGCGCACCGTGGCTGGGGCCAGAGCGTGGTGATCGGCGTGGCCGGTTCGGGCCAGGAGATCTCCACCCGTCCGTTCCAGCTGGTGACCGGCCGCAAGTGGATGGGCACCGCCTTCGGTGGCGTGAAGGGCCGCAGCCAGCTGCCGGGCATGGTCGAGGACGCGATGAAGGGCGACATCGAACTGGCCCCGTTCGTCACCCATACCATGGACCTGGACAAGATCAACGAAGCCTTCGACCTGATGCATGAAGGCAAGTCGATCCGTTCGGTTGTCCACTACTGAGCCACGCCGGGTGGCAGGCTTGAGGGCCTGCCGCCCCTGGGAGAAACCCATGGAACGCATCGAACACCGCGCCTGTTCCGGCGGCTGGCAGGACGTCTACCGCCATCACTCGGCGACGCTGGGCTGTGACATGCAGTTCGCCGTGTACCTGCCGCCGCAGGCGGCCACTCGGAAGCTGCCGGTGCTGTACTGGCTGAGCGGCCTGACCTGCACCGAGCAGAATTTCATCACCAAGGCCGGCGCACAGCGCTATGCGGCCGAGCATGGGGTGATCCTGGTGGCGCCCGATACCAGTCCTCGCGGCGAGGATGTGGCTGACGCCGAGGGCTACGATCTGGGCAAGGGGGCAGGGTTCTATCTCGATGCCACCCGCGCGCCGTGGGCCAAGCACTACCGCATGCACGACTATGTGGTGCAGGAACTGCCGGCGCTGATCGAAGCGAACTTCCCGGCCACCGCAGCGCGCAGCATCAGTGGCCATTCGATGGGCGGCCACGGTGCGCTGGTGATCGCGCTGCGCAACCCCGGGCGCTACCGCAGCGTGTCGGCGTTCTCGCCGATCGTCGCGCCCAGCCATGTACCGTGGGGGCAGAAAGCGTTCCACGCCTATCTGGGGGACAACCCGGTCGACTGGGCGCAGTGGGATGCCTGCGCGCTGCTGGCGACCGCCAGCGAGCGCCTGCCGCTGCTGGTCGACCAGGGTGATGCCGATGAGTTCCTGCAGACCCAGCTGCAACCCGAGCGCCTGCAGCAGGCGTGCGATGCCGCCGGCCACCCGCTGACCCTGCGCCTGCAGCCCGGCTACGACCACAGCTACTACTTCATCGCCAGTTTCATCGGCGAGCACATCGCCCACCACGCCCGCGCGCTGAAGGACTGACCCGTCTGCGAAAAGGGGACGGAGGGGATTAAGTCGCATTTGCCACTGTGCCGCAAACGACTTAATCCCCTCCGTCCCCTTTTTTCGGCGATGGATCACACCATCGTTGCGCCGCCCCGGGCTATCGTGCGCCCATACGGCCTTGCCGATCGGGGGATGCATGCCGGTAGTGCTGGCGCTGCTGTATGTGCTGTGCCATGGCCTGGTCCTTGCCATATGGCCGGGGCCCGTTGGTGCGGGTTCCTTCGTGTTCCTGACCGGCGCCCCGCTGCTGGCCGCTGCCGCCTGCCTGTGGCGGGCCCGCCGCGATGGCGCCGCGCTGGGGTGGCGCGCCACCGCGCTGGCCCTGCTGCTGTGGGGCGGCGGCATGGCCTTCAACATGGTCGATGCGCTGGGCGCCGGCCGTGCCGATGTAACGCCGCAGGTCAGTCTGTTCCTGTATGTGCTTTACGGCGTGCCGCTGGTGTTCATCCTGGCCCGGGCGCGCCGCGAACGGCTCAGCATCAGCCTGATCGACGCAGCCATGGCCGCGCTGCTGGGTGTGCTGTTCTTCGTGCACGCGCAATCGTTTGCTGCCCGCATCGATGTTGATGGCCATGCGATGGCCAACATGCAGCGCATGTTCGATATCCAGAACCTGTGCATCGCGGTGTTCGCTGTGGTGCGCTGGCTGGTCGGCGACGTTCCGGAGCGGCGCAACTTCTTCCGCGCGCTGGCGATGTACGCCGTCGTCTACCTGCTGGTGGCGTACTACATCAACCATTACACCGAGGAGCAGTCGTTCGGTGCCTACAACGACCTGCTGATCGACCTGCCGTTCCTGCTGCTGGCACTGCTGGCGCTGAGCCGGGCGCCAGCACCGAGCTTCGTGCTGCATCCACGGCTGGCACGCACGGTACAGGCGGCCGGCCCGATGATCCTGCCGCTGCTGCTGCTGGTGGTCGGGACGCTGGTGGTCGACCACGCGCGACCACTGGCGGTCACAGGGTTCGTGGTCGCAACGCTGGGCTTCGGCCTGCGCAGCATCCTGCTGCAGGTGGACCTGATGGAGCGGCAGGCATCGCTGGACCAGCTGGCACGGCAGGATGGTCTGACTGGCGTGGCCAACCGGCGCGAGTTCGACGCATTGCTGTTGGCCGAATGGAACCGTGCGCGGCGCAGCGGCAGCGAACTGGGCCTGTTGCTGCTGGATATCGACCATTTCAAGGTCTTCAACGACCGGCACGGTCATCCTGCCGGGGATCGCTGCCTGCAGGCCGTGGCGGCGATCCTGAAGGTCAGCGCCGGCCGCGCAGGCGACAGCGTTGCGCGCTATGGGGGCGAGGAATTCGCAGTGATCGTGCCGGGAAGCCCACTGTCGGGCGTACTGGCGCTGGCCGAACGTCTGCGCGAGGCAGTGGAAGCGCTGCCGTTGCCTGAAGGTTCGGTCAGCATCAGCGTCGGTGTGGGCTACCTGCATCCGCCGGCCCTGGCCAGCGCAGACCAGCTGCTGGCAGACGCCGATGCGGGCCTGTATGCGGCCAAGCGTGCCGGCCGCAACCAGGTGATCCTGCACGCGCATGTGCTCGACGACGAAGGCAACGCACATGGCACGATGGACTGCTGAGGGCGACGCGTGATCAGCCCTGATGCAGGTCCGCGCACCTGCGGTGCCGAGCGGTCATCGTTGCCGCAGCCAGCCGCTGGGATCGAGCAGCCTCAACCCGACGGGTGACAATGATCGCTGCCGCAACGGCAGCTTCGCTGCCTGCACGGCGACAGCACAGCGTGCCAGCTGCTGCCGCAGCGGTGCCAGCGTGTCGTCTTCGCGTGGCCGTGCATGCCGCCACTGGGCGATGCGCAGCAGGCAGACCAGCAGGTCCAGTTCGCTGGTGGCAATGAAGGGAGAGCCGGCGGGCAGCAGGTCGATCGGCGCCGCGGGCGCGGCCAGCAGCGGCAGCAGGTTGATGAACGCGTCGCAGCCTTCAGGATCGAGGCCGAGGCCGCTCAGCTGCGCGAGTCCATCGGCTGCGAGATCGGGGTCACGCAGCTGGCGTATCGCCGCCAGCAGCGCCTGCTCGCCACGGCCGAACTGGCGGCCGAAGGCGCGGTAGCTGACCCGGGTTGGAAACAAGGGGGAACGGGAGGCCATGGCAGCTAGGGTTGTGGGTCGCGGGTTTCCACCAGCACGGGGCAGGGAGCGTGGTCGATGGTCCATTGCCCGATCGAGGGTTCGAACAGGCGCTCCAACCGGGACAGGTGGCGGTGGCCGATCACGATCAGGTCGCACTTCAGGCGCCGGGCCTGGTCGCTGATGACTTCGCCGGGGTCGCCTGAGGGGATCTGCGCGATGGCATCGACGCCGCGCTCGCGCAGTTCGGCCAGGGCTTCGGCCAGCACCGCCTCGGCGCGGGAGCGCTGGCGGGCGGCTTCCGGATACTCGATGCGGTCGGCTTCGCTGGCATCGGCGGCCAGCGCGAATTCGGGGTCGAGCACGCACAGCAGGTGCAGGCGGCTGCGTGGGCCGGCAATGGCCGCGGCCAGGTCCAGCACGCGCGCGTGCTGGGGGCCACCGTCCAGGGCGACCAGCAGGGTATTGAACATGGATGTCTCCTTTGCAGGCCGGGGATGGTCGCCGATGTCATCGCGCGCACCCATGCCGTGCGCGGCAGTCAATGAATGCGTCAGGCGCAATCAACGGACGCCAGAAGTGCCGTAGAGTCATCCGATTTGCTGGAGACTGCCATGCCCCTGCCGGACCTGAACCTGTTGCTGGCACTGGACGTGCTGATCGACGAATGCAGCGTGGCCGCCGCCGCGCGGCGGATGAACCTGAGCGCGCCGGCGATGAGCCGTACCCTGGGCCGGATACGCACCGCCCTGGGCGACCCGGTGCTGGTGCGTGCCGGCCGCGGGCTGGCGCCCACGCCGCGCGCCCTGCAGCTGCGTGAGCAGGTCCGCGACGTGATCGAGCAGGCCCACCGTGTGTTCAACGCCGGTCGCGAGATCGACCTGCGCACCCTGGAGCGGACCTTCAGCGTGCGCGCCAACGATGTCTTCATCGGCAGCTATGGAGGGCGGCTGCGCGAAGTCTTCCGCCAACAGGCACCGGGCTGCATGCTGCGCTTCGTACCCGAGGGCGATACCGATGACGATGCGATGGTGCAGGGGCGGATCGACCTGTACATCAGCACCGCCGGCAAGCACAGCCCGGAAACCAAGGTGCAGCACCTGTTCACCACCTCGCTGCTGGGTGCGGCGCGCGCCGACCATCCCTTGTTCGATGGCGATATCAGCGCCGAACGTTTCGCTGCCTGCGACCACATCGCGGTGTCCCGGCGCGGACTGGCGCATGGCCCGATCGACGAGGAACTGGCGGCGCTGGGCCTGCAGCGGCGGGTGGCGGTGGTGATTCCCACCTTCCATGGCGCGATCTTCGCTGCCGCCGATTCGGACCTGGTGCTGCCGCAGATGCCGAGCGTGATGCTCGATCGCATCGCCCACATGGGCCTGCCGCTGCGCATGTTCCCGTTGCCGGTGCCGGTGCGTACCGTGGCGCTGGTGCAGGCCTGGCACCCGCGGATGGACAACGATCCGGCCCACCAGTGGCTGCGACGGGCAATCAAGAGCATGTGCGATTCGGTCGAAGCGGCTCGCCACTGATTGGCGAAAGGCGTGCGTCCAACGCACGCCTGCGATGCCGGTAACGCCATTTTCTGCACGGTACCGGCTCCCTAGACTGCGCTCCCCGGAGTTTCACTGAGCGCATTCCAATGACCCTCAACATGCCGTGCACTGCACGGATCGGTGCCCGGCGATGAGTACGCCGGCTGCCGCTGTCCCGGTCGCCGCAGCCCCCCGTCCTGCCGCCGCCCCCGGGCTCGACCGCCGCGTCCTGGTCGGCCTGTGTGGCGTGCTGCTGGCGGTGCTGGTGTCGGGCTTCAACGAGAACATCACCAAGGTTGCATTGGCCGACATCCGTGGCGCGATGGGTTTCAGCGTCGATGACGGCAGCTGGATCGTCGCCCTCTACAGCGCGATGTCGGTCAGCGCGATGGCCTTCGCGCCATGGTGTGCCGCCACCTTCTCGCTGCGCCGCTTCGCGCTGGCGATGATCGGTGGCTTCATGGTGCTGGGCTTGCTGTGCCCGCTTGCACCGAACCTGCACGTGTTCCTGCTGCTGCGTGCATTGCAGGGCCTGTGCGGTGGTGCACTGCCGCCGCTGCTGATGAGCGTGGCCCTGCGCTTCCTGCCGCCCGGCATCAAGCTGTATGGCCTGGCGGGCTACGCGTTGACCGCCACCTTCGGCCCGAGCATGGGCACGCCGCTGGCTGCATTCTGGGTCGAGCAGGTGGGCTGGCACTGGGCGTTCTGGCAGATCGTGCCGTATTGCCTGGCTGCAATGGCGATGGTCGGCTGGGGCCTGCCGCAGGACCCGCTGCGGCTCGAACGCTTCGCCCAGTTCGATACGGTTGGCCTGCTGCTCGGCCTGCCAGCGCTGGTGCTGCTGGTGCTGGGCCTGGTGCAGGGCCCACGCCTGAACTGGTTCGACTCGCCGATGATCACCTTGATGATCGGTGGCGGTGCCGGCCTGATGGTGCTGTTCATGATCAATGAATGGTTCCACCCCTTGCCGTTCTTCAAGCTGCAGCTGCTGGCCAACCGCAATCTCAGCTACTCGCTGGTGACGCTGGGCGGCGTGCTGTTCGTGCTGCTGGCGGTGATCTCGATCCCGTCCGGCTTCCTGGCCAGCGTGCAGGGCTACCGGCCGCTGCAGACGGCACCGATGCTGCTGTGGGTGGCACTGCCACAGGTGATCGCGCTGCCGCTGGTGGCGGCACTGTTGAACATCCGCGCGGTGGATTGCCGCTGGGTGCAGGCCACCGGCCTGGCGATGCTGGCCCTGGCCTGCTGGCTGGGCTCGCACCTGGATGTGGCCTGGATCCGTGACAACTTCCTGTGGGTGCAGCTGCTGCAGGTGTTCGCACAACCGATGGCGGTGCTGCCGCTGCTGATGCTGGCCACCGGCGGCTTGGCGCCGCAGGACGGCCCGTTCGCCTCGGCGTGGTTCAACACGGTCAAGGGTTTCGCTGCGGTGCTCGCCAGCGGCGTACTGGATGCCGTCGCCCAGGGACGCCGTCATTTCCATTCCACCGTGCTGGTCGACCGCCTGGGCGAGCAACCGTGGCTGGCCGATGGCCCGCAGCTCGGCGCGCGCCTGCATGCACAGGTGCAGGCGCTGACATCGGCTGACCTGTACTGGGTGGTGGCGCTGGTGGCGCTGGCCTTCATTCCCCTCATTGCCTGGATGCCCACCCGCATCCATCCGCCACGTGCCGTGGCCTGAACCTCTCGCAGGAATCCCTCATGACGATCAATCGAACCACTCTCCACACCGGCCTGGGCCTGGGCGTACTGGCCCTGGCCATCGGCGCCTGGCTGCTGCTGCGCGATGGCGGCCACCAGACCACCAACAATGCGTACGTCGTGGCTGACTACACCCTGGTGGCCCCGAAAATTCCCGGCTTCGTCAGTGCCGTGGAAGTAGAGGACAACCAGTCGGTGAAGGCGGGCGACGTGCTTGCCCGCATCGACGACCGCGACTACCAGGTGGCCCTGCAGGCGGCCCGTGCCGACCTTGCCAATGCCCGCGCACAGCTGGCCAACGCGCAGGCCGCACTGGCCCAGCAGGATTCGCTGATCGAACAGGCCAGGGCCAGTGTCGATGTCAGCCGTTCCGAACTGACCCTGGCCAGCGCCGACCAGCAGCGTTACCGCGAACTGGCCCGTGATGGCGCCGGTACGGTGCAGAACGCGCAGCAGGCGCAGTCGAAGCAGGCCGTGGCCAGTGCGCACCTGCAGCAGGGCCAGGCGGCGCTGTCGACCGCACGCCAGCGCACCGACATCCTCAGCGCTGGCGTGCAGGCCGCACAGGCGGCGGTACAGCGTGCAGAAGCGGCGCAGGCGCGTGCCGAACTGGACCTGTCGCACACCGTGCTGCGCGCGCCGATCGACGGCATGGTCGGCCGTCGTGCGGTACGCGTGGGCGCCTACCTGACCCCGGGTACGCCGGTGGCTGCGGTGGTACCGCTGAAGCGCGCCTTCGTGGTCGCCAACTTCCAGGAAACGCAGATGACCCGCATGCAGGCCGGCCAACAGGTCGAGCTGAAGGTGGACGTGTTCCCGGGCAAGCCGCTGCGCGGGCACATCGACAGCATCGCACCGGCCACCGGCGTCACCTTCGCCGCCGTCGCACCGGAAAACGCCACCGGCAACTTCACCAAGGTGGTGCAGCGCATCCCCGTCAAGATCGTGCTGGAACCTGGCCAGCCACTGCTGGACCAGCTGCGTGCCGGCATGTCGGTGGAAGCCAGTGTTGACCTGGGCAGCCGCGCCCGCGCGCAGAGCGTGCAGCACAGTCCCGGCCACAAGAGCGGGGAGGGTGCATGAGCGCAGTCACCGTGTTCCGCACCTTCGTTGCGGCCAGCCTGTGCACGGCCCTGGCTGCCTGCACGATGGGTCCGGACTTCGTACGCCCGCAGGCGGAACTGCCCAGCCACTGGCAGGGTGAGGCGGTCGCCGGCAACGCCATCGACCAGGACGCGGCCTGGTGGGCCGGCTTCGACGACCCGCTGCAGGGCCAGCTTGCCAGCCAGGTGCTGGAGGCCAACCTGGATCTGCAGCTGGCGGCCAACCGCGTGCAGCAGAGCCGCGCCGCGCGTGGCATCAGCGCCGCCGATCGCCTGCCCAGCGTCAGCGCGAGCGCCAGCGGCGTGCGTGCACGCAACAGCGAGGTGGGCCTGAATGATCCGTCCGGCAACGGCGGCCGTGATGACTACGGGCTGTTCCAGGCCGGCATCGGCCTGAGCTGGGAACTGGACCTGTGGGGGCGTGTGCGCCGCCAGGTGGAAGCGGCCGACGCACGCGTGCAGATCGCCGAGGAGGATGCACACGCGGTGCGCATCGCGCTGCTGGCGGAAACCGCGCGTGATTACCTGCAGCTGCGCGCGACGCGGCAGCTGCTGGCGATCACCGAGGACAACCTCGGCATCGCCCTCGACATGAAGCGCCTGACCGAGGCACGCCAGCAACAGGGCGTGGCCAGCACGCTGCAGGTGTCCAGCGCGTCCGCGCAGGTGGCATCGCTGCAGGCCCGCATCGCGCCGCTGCGGCATCGTGAATCGCAGCTGCGCAATGCGCTGGCGTTCCTGCTGGCGCAGCCGCCGCAGGCGCTGGACGCGCAGCTGCAGGATGCACGCCGTGACTGGCCGGCGTTGCCGGCCGTAGCGGTGGGGTTGCCCAGCGAACTGGCCGAGCGTCGCCCGGACATCCGTCGTGCCGAAGCGGCACTGCATGCGGCAACGGCCGGCATCGGCGTGGCCAAGGCCAGTTTCCTGCCGCGCATCACCTTGAATGGCGACGCTGGGTTCCAGGCCAAGCAGCTGGATGATCTGGATGGCTGGAACGCGCACCGCTTCAGCATCGGCCCGTCCATCAGCGTACCGATCTTCCAGGGCGGGCGGCTGAAGGCCAATCTCGCGCTGAGCAGGCTGCAGCAGCAACAGTCGGCGCTGCAGTTCCGCCGTACCGTGCTGCAGGCCTGGCATGAAGTGGACGACGCCATCGATGGCTATGCCGCCGAGCAGCAGCGCACGGTGCAGCTGCATGTGGCGGTGGACGAGAGCGAGAGCGCACTGGGCGCGGCGCGTCGGCAGTACCAGGCTGGCGTGGTCGACATGCTGGATGTGCTGACTACCCAGCGCGTCGCGCTGGACAACCAGGCTGCGCTGGCCAACAGCCAGGCCACGGCCGCGATCGCACGGGTGGAGCTGTACCGCGCGCTGGGCGGTGGCTGGTAATGATATGGAAACGCCGGGCCATGCCCGGCGGTTCGTCGGTAGTTGCCAACCTTGATTGGCGACTTTCCCGGAAGCGCCAACCAAGGTTGGCGTCTACCAGCGCACGGCCTTGGGCGGCGGCTGCCAGGAAATCGTCGGGGTAGTGCCGGCCGCTGGCCGGCAGCCACAACATCCATGGAGGTGCCGGCCAGCGGCCGGCACTACCAGGGCGCGGCCTCAACGCACGTCGCGCAGTTCCCAGTGGTGGCCGGCCAGCAGGCGCAGGCGCTGCTTGAACACATCGCTGTCGATGCGGGTAGTGGCCACCAGGTTGATGCGCAGATCCTTCTGCTCGCCGGTCACGGTGGCATCCGGATCGGTTGCGCCCCACTGCACTTCCACTGCGTCGGGATCGGGTTGCTTGGCCTTCCAGCGCTCGAACAGCGTGCCGCTGCGCAGGGCGTCCTGCAGTTCTTCGGCGAAGCCGGCCGCGCCCTGCGAATGGAAGGACAGGTCAGGGTCGTTGCCGCGGGCCTTGGACGGGTCGGGCAGGCTGATGTGGTACTGCGCAGGCATGGTGTTCTCCTTGAAGTGCGGCAAGGCTGGCACAGTCGCGGTGGAATCGATGTGCAGATTCCCGCCGCGGTTGGCCTTCATTCAAACCGATGCGGCCCATCGGCAAAGCCCACGGTAACCGCGCCCTTGCCGACGTTGACCATGCCGGTCAGGCTCATCACCGACTCATACACGCTGACGCCGTGCTCGGCGCAGACCTGCTTCAATGCCGCATAGCCGGGCAGGGTGCGCAGCTCGTCCAGTTCACCGCCGTAGCTGACGCACACCGTCGGCGTCATCAGCCCGGCACGCACGCGCTGGCCGACCACCCCAAACAGCTTCTGCACGGCGTTGTCGAAGCCCTTGATCTTGGCGACCGGCCCGGTCTCGCCGCGGTAGCCGTGCAGTACCGGCTTGATGTCCAGTGCGCTGCCCAGCGCCGCGCTGAGCAGGCCAACGCTGCGGTCGCCCTTGTGCCGTGCGCGCGCACGCATGTAGTACAGGTCGCGGGTGACCATGTAGCCGTGCACGTTGCCGGCCAGTTCCTCCAGCCGTTCGCGGATCTGCTGCACGCTGGCGTTGCTCTCGCGCAGGCGCACCGCTTCCACCGCCGTCACCGCCTGGGCTGCGAACAGGTTCTGTGTATCGAGCACGCGCAGCGCGAACGGTGAGTTGTAGCCTGCCGACTGCCGCACCGGCTTGTAGTCGTTGAGGATGGCGAAGCTGGCCTGCAGCGCGTTGTCATGGATCGGGCTGCGGGTCTTGGTGATGGTCATGCAGAACACGTGGTCGTAATCGATCACCAGCTGCTGCAGGAACAGGTCGCGGATCTGGTTGACGCTGAACGGGATGGTTTCCGCTTCAGCACCATGCTCGGCCACGTGCGCGTGCAGGAAGCTCAGCGTGGCCTGCTCATCGCGGTGATCGGCCAGCACGGCTTCGCCGATGCGGACGGTGATCGGCAGCAGCACGATGTTGTGCTCGGCAATGAAGTCCTGCGGCAGGTCGCAGGCCGAGTCGACGACGATTCCGATGCGCATCCGCGGCTCCCCCTCCAGGGCGGTTGTAGGTTCGGAAATGTGAAAACTATCTCAAAACCCGGCCGGGCGCGCGAGGGAAACGCGCCACGCCCTGTTCAGCGATTGCGCTGCACCGCCACCGGCAGGCTGTCCAGGCGTTGCCATTCGGGCTGCTGCAGCAGGGCGGGATCGGCCAGCACGGCCGCCATCAGCGGGTGGGCGTCGTTGCCCCAGAACAGTTCCTGGTCGATGGCCAGGGTCGGGACCCCGAACACGCCCGCGCCAATTGCGGCTTCTGTGTTGCGCCGCAGTTGTTCCTTCACCGCCGGATCGGCTATGGCAGCGGCGACATCCTCGATGCCCAGCTGTGCGCCCGGTTCGCGCAGGGCCTCGGCGCTGTCACCGGCGTGGCCATCGCGCCAGATCCAGTCGAACAGCACGTCCACCGCCTGTGCGCTGGCCCCGGCGGCCAGGCACAGGCGCAGCGCAGACAGCGGATTGAACGGATGGCCGGGCGGGAAGCGCATCGGGGTGCCCTCGGCCTGCGCGGTCCATTGCAGGTGGCGGTAGGCGAAGCGGCGCTTGGCGGGGATCTCCGCCGGGCCCAGGTTGCCCAGGTGATGCAGCACCGCACCGAAGGCGATCGGCACGGTCTGGATCTGCGCGAACTGCGGCAACTGCTTCAGCTTCTGCCAGTGCAGGTAGGAGTAGGGCGAGACGAAGTCGAAGTACCAGCGCAGTGTCGCCATCGGTGTGTCCTCGTGAGTGGTCAGGGCTGCGCGTTGCGCTGCAGGTAGCGGTCACGCAGGTCGGTCTGGCGCGAGCGCATCGGCATCGTGCGGCCGCCCAGCCAGACCTGTTCGGCATAGTGCGCCACGTCCAGCGGGTCGCCTTCCCACAGCACCAGGTCGGCGCGCTTGCCCGGCTCGATGCTGCCGATCTGGTCGGCCACGCCGAACGCCTGTGCCGGCACCCGGGTCAGCCCAGCCAGGCCGTCGGCCCAGGGCAGGCCGTTGGCCACGGCATTGCCGGCCAGCTGGCGCATCTTGCGCGCGTTGTGGGTGGCGTCGCCGCGCTGCACGAACGACACCGGCACGCCGGCGCGCTGCAGGCGTGCGGCGTTTTCCAGGGTGGCGCCGATCTGGTCGAAGCTGGCCGGCAGGTTGGCCAGCACGTCAACGAACACCGGCACCTGGGCGGCGGCCAGCTCCGGCGCGACCTGCCAGGCTTCGCCGGCACCGGCAATCGCGATCTTCACCTTCTCGCGCGCGGCCCAGCGCAGCAGCTGGCGGATGTCCGAGGCACGATCGACCTCCACCACGATGCGGCCCTGGCCGGCCAGGTAGCGGCTGAGCGTGCGGCGCCCGGCCGGGGTCAACAGCGCGTGCGGTGAATCCGCAGCCACCTGGCCGCGTGCCTCGTCGACCATCTGCTGCAGCAGCATCCATTGCGCGGCGCGCGAATGCCCGGTCAGCTCCGATGCCGCCGAGCCCAGGCGCAGGAACAGCGCGCGCGGGCCGATCGGGTCGACGCTGCCGTCCAGCCGCATCACGCCGCCCTGGCCAGCCACGAAGCCACCACCGGTGGCGGCCCCAAGTGCGGTGAAGCCGAAGCCCTCCAGCCGCGTCACCGGGATCAGCACCGAGGCCGGGTTGTAGGCCAGGGTGACGTCGAACTCCGGGCGCAAAGGCTGCTCGCCGAGCTTCAGCGAACTGTCCACCGTGCTCGATTCACCCGAGACCTCTTCGATGCCGGTCTCGGTGATGCCACCGAACAGGGCCGGGGTCAGCGGCCGGCCGTTGGCTTCGACCACGGTCGCTCCGGCCGGTGCGGACAGGCCGGGGCCGACCGCGCGGATGATGCCCCCCTGGACCAGCACATCGGCGCTCTGCAGGCTGCCGCGCGCACTGGCGGTGTGCACCGTCGCGTTGCGCACCAGCAGGTCCTGCGCCGATGCCGTGGTTGCCAGCAACAGCAACGCCACCACGGTAGCGCCGGGCCATGCCCGGCGACGCTCGTTCAACACGCCCATCAGCGCACCTCCTGGCCAAGCTGGAAATCGGAACGCGGCGTGCTCGCCGGCGCGCCACGGTCGTACAGCCTGCGGCCATCAATGAAGACCTGCTCGGCCAGCGCGTAGGAACTGAAGGGGTTGCCGTTCCACACCACTACGTCGGCCATCTTGCCGGCCTCCAGGGTGCCTGTCTGGCCCTCGATGCCCAGCGCCTTGGCGGCGTTGGCGGTCATCCAGGTGATGGCATGTTCGGGCGTGATCTCCGGCATGCGTGCACGTCGCGCGGAGGCCATGACCTTGGCCGCTTCCTGGTTGAGGCGCTGGATGCCCTCGGGCGAATCGGAATGGACGATGGCACAGCTGTTCTTCGGCCGGTCAACCAGCGCGATGTTCTCCTGGATGCCGTCGAAAGCTTCCATCTTGAAGCCCCACCAGTCGGCCCACAGCGCACCGCAGACACCGTCGGCGGCCAGCCGGTCGGCCAGCTTGTAGGCCTCCACGCCGTGGTGGAAGGCGGCCACCTTGAAGCCGAACTCCTTGGCCAGGTCGAGCATGGTGGCCATTTCGTCGGCGCGGTAGCAGTGGATGTGCACGCGGATGTCGCCCTCGATGGCGCCGGCCAGCGTGTCCAGCTTGAGATCGCGCTTGCCGCCGGCATCCCCGGCGCTGTCGCCCTTGTCGCTGCCGAACCAGCCCTTGCGCTTGGCCGGCTTGGGTTTGTTCTTGGCGATGTAGTCGGCGGCATCGATGAAGGCGGCACGGTAGCCGGCCACGTTGCCCATGCGCGTGGCCGGGGCCACGCCCTTGCCTTCGCCGTAGACCCGCTTGGGGTTCTCGCCGCAGGCCATCTTCAGGCCCCACGGTGCGCCGGGGAACTTCATCGCCTGGTAGGTGATGGCCGGGACGTTCTTCAGGGTCACGCCGCGGCCGCCGACCAGGTTGGCCGAGCCGGGCAGCACCTGCATGCTGGTCACGCCGCCGGCCAGCGCCGTTGCGAAGCCCGGGTCCTGTGGCCACACCGAGTGCTCGGCCCAGACGTTGGCGGTGACCGGTGCGGTGACCTCGTTGCCGTCGCTGTGCGCGCCCACGCCCGGGCTGGGGTAGACACCCAGATGCGAATGCACGTCGATCAGGCCGGGGGTGACCCACTTGCCCTGTGCATCAATGCGGGTGACGCCCGCATCGGCCTGCAGCTGGCGGCCAACGGCGACGATGCGGCCGTCGCGCAGCAGCACGTCGGCGTTGTCCAGGCGCTGGCCGGTACCGGTCAGCACCGTGGCGTTCTGGATCAGCACCGGCGCATCGGGATGGGCCTGGTAGGTGCTGGGGTAGGGGTCGGCGACGAAGCGCGAGGCACCCACCGCCGGAGCCGTACTTGATGAAAGCAGTGCCAGGGCCACCCCGGCGCGCAACAACGTCGATGCCATGCAGTTCCCCTTGCAGCCTGGTCCAACCGCCGACGCTAGCCCGGTGGCGGCGGGCTTGCCAAGTGACCTTCTTCACAGGGCGCTCGACGGCGGCTCGACTGCACCGGCCGGGTGGCTGAAAATACCCGGTCCCCCGCCGTACCGGACCGCCCATGAAGAGCAAGCAGGAAATCGTCGACAACTGGCTGCCCCGGTATACCGGCGTGCCCCTGGACCAGTTCGGCCAGCACATCCTGCTGACCAACTTCGGCGGCTACCTGCACACCTTTTCCGAGCTGACCGGTGCGCCCGTCATCGGCCTGGACCGGCCGATGGCCAGCGCCACGATCGACGGCATCACCATGATCAACTTCGGCATGGGAAGCCCCAATGCCGCGATCATCATGGATCTGCTGTCGGCGGTGATGCCCAAGGCGGTGCTGTTCCTGGGCAAGTGCGGTGGCCTCAAGCGCAAGAACCAGCTGGGCGACCTGGTGCTGCCGATCGCTGCGATCCGGGGCGAGGGTACCTCGGGCGATTACCTGCCGCCGGAAGTACCGGCGTTGCCGGCATTCGCGCTGCAGCGTGCGGTCTCGACCATGATCCGTGACCTCGGCCACGACTACTGGACCGGCACCGTCTACACCACCAACCGCCGGGTATGGGAACACGACGAGGCCTTCAAGGAGCGGCTGCGGGCGATGCGCTGCATGGCCATCGACATGGAAACGGCCACGGTGTTCGCCGCCGGCTTCGCCAACCACATCCCCAGTGGCGCGCTGCTGCTGGTCTCGGACCAGCCGATGATCCCCGATGGGGTCAAGACCGAGGCCTCCGATGCCAAGGTCAGCTCCCAGTTCGTGGAAAACCATATCCAGATCGGTATCGAGGCGCTTAAGCTTATCCGGCGCAACGGCAAGTCGGTCCGCCACCTGCGCTTCGACGAATGATGATGATGGCCTGGCGCGGCGCGCCGGCCCTGGGGAGTAGGTGATGGACGTTGCCGCGCAAGTGGTGGAATTCTGGAAAGAAGCGGGCCCTGCGAAGTGGTTCGCCCGCGACGATGCGTTCGACGCGCAGTTCCGCCAGTTGTTCCTGGACGAGCATTTCGCCGCGGCTTCGCGCGCGCGCGAGCATTGGCTGGGCAGCGCCGAAGGGGCGCTGGCGCTGATGCTGCTGCTGGACCAGTTCCCGCGCAACTGCTTCCGTGGGACCGCCCATTCCTACGCCACCGATGGCCTGGCCCGGCACTACGCCATGCGCGCCATCGAGGAAGGCCTGGACCTGCAGCTGGTACCGAAGCTGCGCGCCTTCATCTACCTGCCGTTCGAGCACTCCGAGGATCCGATGGACCAGGACCGTTCGGTGGCGATGTTCGACGTGCTGGGTGACAAGGAGTACCTGCAGTACGCCGAACTGCACCGCGACATCATCCGCCGCTTCGGTCGTTTCCCGCATCGCAATGCCGTGCTCGGTCGCCTCCCCACGGCCGAAGAGCTGGATTACCTGGCCGAAGGCGGGTTCGCGGGCTAGATCCACGCCGTGCGTGGATGCAGAAAACGCCGGCGTTCGTCGGCGTTTTTCGTGCTGGGTCAGATCCCTTTCCGCAGGAAAGGGCTCTGACTCCGTGGGCTGGCCGATCAGTACTTCGGCACGCCGTTGTCGACGTCTTCGGACCAGGCATTGATGCCGCCGGTGACGTTGAACACCTTGGTGAAGCCCAGTGCACGGAACTGCTCGGCAGCCTGTGCGCTGCGGCCGCCGTGGTGGCACATGAAGGCCAGTGCGGTGTCCTTCGGCAGGGCTTCCAGCTCCGCACGGCCGTTGCCGTCGAAGCTCTTGAACGGCACGCCGACGGCTGCGATGGCGCGCTCGTCGGCCGGGCGCACGTCCACCAGGGTGATGTTGCCGGCACGCACCAGGTCGTCGGCATCGCGCACGCTGATTTCCTGTACCGGCTTCGGCGCGTTCGGGTTGTCGATGGCCAGGCCCTTGCCGCGGATGTCGTCCACCCAGTCGATGGTGATGCCGTTGGCGCGACGGGCGCTGGACAGGTCGAACTGCACGCGCAGGCCATTGGATTCGGCAGCGATCGCGCCTTCGTCATGCGGGGCCAGCTGGAAGTTCGGCTGGAAGCCGGCGTCGATGCTCAGCTGCAGGGCAGCGCCCGGAGCGTCGGCCAGCGCGCCCTTGAGCATTTCCACGGCCGCCGGGGTGACGGTGATGCTCGGCGGGGTGCGGTCCGGTGCGGCCAGGCCCAGCACGCTGCTCAGCTCGCCGCTGGCAGCCATCTGCAGCACGATGTCGCTGCCGCCGACCAGTTCGCCGTCGATGTACAGCTGCGGGATGGTCGGCCAGTCGCCATAGGCCTTGATGCCTTCACGGATTTCCTGGTCGGCCAGCACGTTGACGTGGGCGAACTCGACGCCGAGGTCCTGCAGCGCGCCCACGGCCTTGGCCGAGAAACCACACTGCGGCATCGACGGCTGGCCCTTCATGAACAGCACGACGCGGTTGGCGTTGAGGATGGATTCGATGCGCGAACGCAGGGCGGGATCGAGGGACATGGACGTCGGGGTTCCGGGAATTCGAATCATCGATTCTAACCCCCATGGCATCATGGGGGATGAGCAACGCAGGAACATTGCATCGCATCCCGACCCGGCCGTGGCGCTGGCTGCCCTGGCTGGTGGCGTCGCAGCTGGCCGTGATCCTGGTCTGGGCCCTGGCCGGCTGGCACTGGGGGCTGCCGTTGATGGTGGCCAGCCACGCACTGTTCATGGTGCCGGTGTTCCTGCCCAACAGCCGCTTCTACGCGCCGGTGTTGAGCCGGATGCCGGGGGCCGGCAACAGTGTCTGGCTGACCATCGATGACGGCCCCGGCCCGGAAACCCGCGCCGTGCTCGACCTGCTGGACCGCTACCACGCGCGTGCGACCTTCTTCCTGGTGGGGGACCGTGCGCTGGCGCAGCCGGAACTGGTGGCCGAAATCCTGCGCCGTGGCCACGACCTGGGCAATCACAGTCTCAGCCACCCGCAGGCCCGCTTCTGGCGCCTGGGCCCGGCGACGATGCGCGCCGAGATCGAGGGCTGCCAGCATGCGCTGCAGGCCCTGAGCGGGCATCCGGTGCGCTGGTACCGCTCGGTGGTGGGCATGACCAATCCGTTCGTGGCGCCGGTGTTGAAGGCGCTGGGCCTGGTGCGCGTGGGCTGGAGTGCCCGCGGTTACGACGGCGTCGGCTGCACGCCGGAGGGCGTGCTGGCGCGGCTGTTGCCGGACCTGCGCCCGGGCGCCATCGTGCTGCTGCACGAGGGTGCCGCCCACGGGCACAACCTGGTGATCATCGAGCGCGTGCTGCAGGCACTGGACGAGCGCGGCTTGAAGGCCGAGTTGCCGGCCCTGTAACCCAGGGTTCTGGTCGCTGGGAGCAGCCGAGCGTGGGCTCGGCGCTACGCTTCTGGGCGTTTGGCCACCAGCAGCCAGCTGTTGAACGGCGTACGCCCATGCAGCGGCCGGGGGGCGGTCACCTGCAATCCCGCTTCGGCAAGCGTCGTCTGCAGTACCAGTGGATCGGGGTAGTGGCGCGGCCGCGTGCCCATCCAGCCGACCAGCCAGGCCAGCCGGTCCGCCACCCGCGTGGTGCGGTCGCGGCCATCGCCGGTGGCCAGCGGCGTGCGCAGCAGCAGGCAGCCGCCGGGGGCCACCCGCGCACTGGCCGCGCGCAGCAGTGCCTGCTGTGGGCCCGCGTCCAGGTACTGCAGCACGTCCAGCAGCAGGACGTGCCCGGCCTGCGCCGGCAGTGGCGCCTGCACGTCCACGCAGTCGAAGCGCACGTCATGCAGCTCAACGGCGGCACGTTGCGCGCGGGCGATCTTGCCCGCATCCACGTCCACGCCCAGGTAGCGCTGGGTGCCGCCGCGCTGGCGCAGTACATGGGCGAACAGGCCCAGCCCGCAGCCGAGGTCCAGCACCGGCTGCCCGTCGTCAGGCAGATGCTGCAGCACGCCGTCGTACAGCGGATCGCTGCCGAGCTTGCCGCGGGTGTAGTAGTAGTCGCGGCGGCTGCCCCAGGCCTGCGCCGGGCGGAACGCTTCGGCGATCAAGCGGGCCTGCGGGGTCGTCAGGGGAGCACAGGGCAGGGGCGGGCCGTTCCGTGGCGTGCCGTCCATCGTCTCAGTCCGTGCCGCCAAGCAGATGCGTGGCAACCGGCAGCGCGCGCGCGCTCCACAGCGCGTACATCCGCGCTGAAGGATGCAGGCCGTCCTCGGCGATCATCGTCGGGTCTTCGCCCTGCGCGCGGCTGATGTCGGTGATGTCGACGAAGGCCACACCGTGCCGGGTACTGATCACCTCGGCGGCGGCATTGAACTCGTCGGTCTCGATCTCGATCGCGGCCAGGTCGCGGCCACTGCCGGCCCCGAATGGGGTGGCGCCCCAATCGGGGAAGGACAGCACCAGCACGCGGCCGGCATTGCCGCCGGCGAAGCCGATCGCCCGCTGCAGCAGCGTCTGGAACTGGCTGCGGTACTCGTCCAGCGGACGCCCGCGGTACTGGTTGTTGACGCCGATCAGCAGGCTGACGAAATCGAACGGACCCTGCGGTACAGCTACGTCGATACCCGCATCGAGCTCGTCGGTAGTCCAGCCGGTGGTCGCAATGGTCTGCGGGTCGGACAGGTCGATGCCCTGCGCACGCAGTGCGGCGGCCAGCTGGTGCGGCCAGCGGCCTTCGACGGCAACCGCTTCACCGATGGTGTACGAATCGCCCAGCGCCAGGTAGGACAGCGCCACAGGTCAGGCCACCGAGCGGCGCGGCTTCAGCGGCACGACCTTGGTCGCATCCTCGGCCCGCCGCGCCAGCACGCGGTCGATGCGGGCGAACACGTCGCGCATCACCGAGGCTTCCGGCATCAGGGTCACGCGGAAATGATGGCGGTAGGGCACGTTGAAGCTCGAGCCCGGCACCACCAGCACGCCTTCGTTGTTCATCAGGTCCAGCGCGAAATTGTGGTCGTCGAAGCCCTTGGCAGCGGCGCCGACCACGGCCGGGAACGCGTACAGCGCGCCGGCCGGCGCGACCAGCGACAGGTGCTCGCTGGCTTCGCAGGCCTCGATCACCGCGCGGCGGGTTTCATACAGGCGACCGCCCGGCGTGCACAGCTCGGAGATGGTGTCCGGGCCGTTCACCGCCGCCTCGATGGCGTACTGGCCCGGCACGTTGGCGCACAGGCGCAGCGCGCCCAACAGGTCCAGCGCGGCGCGGAAGTCACCCAGGCGGGCATCGTCGCCGCTGAGGTGGGCCCAGCCCACGCGCCAGCCGCAGGCGCGGTGCACCTTGCTCAGGCCGCTGAAGGTCAGGCACGGATGGTCTCCGGCCAGCGGCGCGACCGGCTGGAACACTGCGTCGTCGTACAGGATCTGGTCGTAGATCTCATCGACCAGCAGCAGCAGGTTGTGGCGGCGCGCGATCTCTACCACGTGCTCCAGCAGTTCGCGCGGGTAGCTGGCGCCGCTGGGATTGTTCGGATTGATCAGCACGATGGCGCGGGTGCGCGAAGAGACCAGCGTCTCGATCTCGCTCGGGTCCGGCTGGAAGCCGTTCTCCGGCGCGCAGCGGTAGTACACCGGGCGGCCATCGTTGAGGATGGTCGAAGCCGACCACAGCGGGTAGTCGGGCGAGGGCACCAGCACTTCATCGCCCGGGTTGAGCAGCGCACGCAGCGACAGGTCGATCAGCTCGCTGACGCCGTTGCCGAGGAAGACGCGGTCCGGATGTGCATCGGGCGCGCCACGGCGGGCGTAGTAGCTGGCGATGGCTTCGCGCGCCACCGGCAGGCCCTGCTGGTGGGTGTACGGGTCGGTGCGGCCCATGTCGTCGGCGATCGCGCGCTGCAGGTGCTCGGGCGCGCGGAAACCGAAAGCGCCCGGATTGCCGATGTTGAGCTTGATCAGCTTGCGGCCCTGCGCCTCCAGCTCCCGGGCTCGCCGCGCCAGTTCTCCGCGGATTTCGTAGCGCACTTCGGAAAGGCGCTCGCGGATGGCCAGGGGCTTGGGCGAGTGGGTGGACATGGGAGCTGGGCCGTCAAAAGGCATGGGGCTTCCATCCTACCGGAATTGCTGCAATGCATGGCAAGGGCTCCGGGCCCGTCACTGCTGGGCGGGCAGGGCGCCGTCACAGGTAGAATGGCGGCGATGACCCAGACCCCCGATTTCATCGCCCTGCAGACCATCGGCTGGCCCTGGCCGGGCCCGGCGCAGCAGGCCGACTGGCAGGCCGCGATGGCCGCGCACCCGCAGGCCCGTCCGGCACGGGTGATCGAACAGCACCGCACCCACTACGTGGTGGCCGATGGCCCGGACGCCTCGATCAAGGCCGAGTCGCTGCCGGAATGGCAGCGCCCGCGCTTCCCCAGCCATGAACGGCCGGCGGTGGGCGACTGGGTGCTGCTCGACGGCATCCGCATCGTCGCCCTGCTGCCGCGGCGTACCGCGATCAAGCGCGGTGCGGCAGGCGAGCATTACCACCAGCAGGTGATCGCGGCCAACATCGATACGGTGTTCATCGTCTGTGGCCTGGATGCCGACTTCAACCCGCGCCGCATCGAGCGCTACCTGCTGCTGGTCGGCGGTGGCGGTGCCGAGCCGGTCGTGGTGCTGACCAAGGCCGACCAGACCGAGTACAGCGAAGACGCACTGGCGGTGCTGGAAGAGCTGGAGATGCAGGGCATCGCCCTGCATGCGATCAACGGCCTGGATGCCGACAGCGTTGCCGTGCTGCAGCCGTGGCTGGGCCCGGGCCGCACCGTGGTGCTGGTCGGTTCCTCCGGTGCCGGCAAGTCCACGTTGACCAACACGCTGCTCGGCGAGCAGCGGATGAAGACCAACGCGGTGCGTGCCAACGATTCGCGCGGACGACACACCACCACCCATCGCGCGCTGATGCCGCTGCCGACCGGCGCCTGCCTGATCGACACCCCCGGCATGCGCGAGCTGAAGCCGACCGGTGAAGAGACGCTGTCCGAAGGTGGCTTCGCCGATATCGAAGCGCTGGCCGCACAGTGCCGCTTCAACGACTGCAAGCACCAGCAGGAACCGGGCTGTGCCGTGCGTGCCGCGATCGAGGCCGGCGAGATCGAGGAGAGCCGGCTGCTGAACTACTTCAAGCTGAAGGAAGAAGTGGCCGCCGCCGCTGCCAAGCTGGCGGTCCGCCAGGCCGAGACCGCGCAGGAGCGTGGTGGCAAGAAGGGCAAGGGCCAGCAGTTCCGCCCGGCCGGAAAGCCGCGCCGGCGGTAACAAGGCAGCCGAGCATGGGCTCGGCTCTACAATGGATGCATCCCGAGCCCGCTTCTGCCCGCTCCTGGTAGATGCCAACCATGGTCGGCACCTACCAACGCGCGGGCAGGGCGCTATAGTCCGCCCATGGAACCGACCGCGACGCTGGACCGTGACGTGGCCCACCATGCAGCGCTCGACGCGCGCCTGGTCGAGGCCGTGGGAGGCATCCGCCTGCTGGGCCTGACCAGCTGGCCGGCAACGCTGCAGGCACCGTTCCTGGACAGCGTGGCACGTGGGCAGCCGGTGTTGCCCAAGGTGGATTACCCGAGGCTGGATTTCAGCGAAGAGCGCCGCGCACTGGCCGCGATCGCCGCCGACTGCGATGACACTCATCCGCTGGGCCACTACGTGCGGCAGTCGGCGCAGAGCTGGGACCTGGCCGCACAGCTGCTGGAAGGGTTGGGCACGGCTGCGGTCGATACCTGTTCGGTGCAGCTGTTCGGCGCCCCCGAGCAGCCGCTGCCGGGCAATGGCCCAAGCACGCGCGAAGCGGCGCGTCACTTCATCCAGATTGCTGCCGAACTCGATCACGAACTGCTGGCGCCGGAAGAGCAGGTGCCGGTCTCGGCCATTGCCCTGCAGCTGCAGCTGCAGAATGACCTCGATGCGTTCTTCGAATCGCGCATCATCCAGGTGCAGCTTGATCCGGAGCTGGTGTCCAAGGCCGCTGCCGGCCCGACCCGCATCCGCCTGCGCACCAGTGCGCGCTTCAGCGCCTACGACCGCGCGCAGCTGTTCCACCATGAAGCACTGGTGCATTCGCTGACCGCATTGAATGGCCGCGAACAGCCGGTGCTGCCCAGCCTGGCATTGTCGTCGCCGCGTGTGACCGCTACCCAGGAAGGGTTGGCGACGTTTGCCGAGCAGATCACCGGCAGCATCGACATCGAGCGCCTGAAGCGCATCAGCCTGCGCACCGAAGCGATCGCGATGGCCCGCGAAGGCGCCGATTTCATCGAGGTGTTCCGCTACTTCTGCGATGCCGGGCAGAACGCCGAAGAGAGCTTCGCTTCGGCGCAGCGCGTGTTCCGTGGGGTTCCGCCGAGTGGCGGCCTGGCCTTCACCAAGGACACGGTGTACCTGCGCGGCCTGGTGTCGGTGCACACCTTCTTCCGCCACATGCTGGCCGAGGATCGGCTTCAGGTCTGCCGCTGGTTGTTCGCCGGCAAGATGAGCCTGACCGATGCGATCGCGTTCGCGCCGTTGTTCGAGGCCGGTGTATTGAAGCCGCCGCGTTGGCTGCCGCACTGGGTGAGCCGGGCGAACGGCCTGGCCGGCATGCTGGCGTTCTCGCTGTTCGCCAACCGGATACGGATGGACCAGCTGGCGCCGGAATGAAATGCGTTGGCGGCTTGTGGCGTCTTGATTGATATCGGAGAGAGCGGGGGGGCTTGCGCTGGCCAGGACACGCCGCAAGTACGTCCCTGTAGGCTCGGCCACGGCATCCATGCCGTGGACGGTCCTGGCCAGCGCAAGCCCCCCGCTCCAGACAATTTCCTGCGAGACGGCCAGCAATCCACCAGAGGGATTGCGTTTGAAAAGCTTGAAAAGCAAAGAGCCGGGCATTGCCCGGCTCTTTGCTTTTGCTCTTCTTTGCCCTCCGCACCGTGGCGCGGGAAACCGTCGAGCAGGGTTGGATGGGCCGGCGCAGGACCGTTGGCGCCATGGATGGCGCCATCGAGCCCCCATGGATGGGTTCACGGCGTGTCCTGCGCCGGCCCATCCGGCCCTGCCCCCCGACGACAATCAAGACGCCGCGGGGCAACGCTTCTGACTTAGAACTCCGCCGCCACCGTCATGAACAGCTGCCGCGGCGCGCTCGCATGGATCGCATACCGCGTGCCCTTCGGATCGGTCGGTGCGAACGAGCTCAGCTGGCCCGCATAGCGCTTGTTGGTCAGGTTGGTTGCATTCAACGACACCCGCACGTTGCGCAGGCCCAGGCCCGGGCCGAAGTCGTAGCCCGCACCGGCATCGAAGGTGGTCACGCCCGGCACCGACTGGTCGTTGGTGTAGGTGTAGTAGCGCTTGCCGGTGTACTTAGCACGCAGGCTGGCGAAGAAGCCGTCGCGGTTCCAGCTGATCTCGCTGGAGGCCATGCGCTGCGGCGTATCCACCGTGATCTTGCCGGCCACCGGAACGATGGCGCCGCCCGAGGTGTAGTCATCCTCGTAGGTGGTCTTGTTCCAGGACAGCGCGTTGTACCACTGCAGGCCGTCGATCGGCTTGAGGATGAAGGTCAGCTCCGCACCGTGGCTCTTCACCGAACCGACGTTGATGAAGCGCGTCACGCACTCCGGACGCGTGCCGACTTCGATGCTGGAACATGGGTTCAGCGACAGCAGGCGGTTGTCGAACTTCACGTTGTAGGCCGCGATCGAGGCCTGGTACTTCTCGCCGAAGGTACGGAAGCCGGCCTCCAGGCTCTTGGACTTCTCCGGCTCCAGGCCGGCGCTGGCCGCGAACGATTCCGGCGACACCTGCAGCGGGCCACCGCTGCCACCGCCGACGAAGGCGGCGATGTTCTCGGCGTACGAGGCGAACAACTCGTTGTTGGCGTTGAGCTTGAAGCCCAGGCCCACCTGCGGCAGCACCGACTTCTTGGCGGTCAGCGTGCCCGAGGCAATGCTGGTTTCCACGCCCGGCTGGGCGGTGGCGCGCATGCGGGTGTTGGGGCTCTTGATGCCCACGTCCACGGTCAGGCGCTGGTCCAGGAAGCGCATGCGGTCCTGCACGTAGAACTGGCGCGTGCGGATGTCGAAGTCCTGGTTGAACAGCAGGCGGTCCGGGTTCTTCAGATACAGGTCGTCCAGGAACGGGCCGCTGATGTAGTAGAAGTTGCGCGACACGTTGTGGTCGTTCTGCTCGTACCACAGGCCGGCTTCCAGCTCGTGGATACCGACCGTCCACGACAGTGCGGCGGTCAGGCCATCGCGGTTGATCGTGTAGTTGGTGCTGCGGATCGAGATCGGCAGCATCCTGTCGGTGCCCGGGTAGGACGGCTGGCCCGGCGCCCACCAGTGGCCCTGGCCACGGTTGTCATGATGGTAGGCCAGCAACTTCAGGCGGCCCTGCTCACCGAGGCGCAGGTCGGCATCGACCGAGTACAGGTTGTCGTCACGCAGTGCGCGGCTCTGGTAGTAGGCATCGTCGATGCTGTTGACGCCGCCGCTGAACGTGCAGCGTGCCTTGTTGTAGGTGCCCGGTGCGCAGTACGCGGCAGCGACGGCACGATCCCAGTCCGGCGCATAGATGTTCCAGTCGTAGCCCAGGCCACGTGCCAGCATGTCCTTGGACAGGTAGGCGTAGTTGGCCTGGCTGGCACGCGAGGTGGCCACGAACGCACCGAAGCGGTGGTCGCCGACGTTCCACACCGCCTTGGCGTTGAACTGGCGGGTGGTCTGGTTCTGGTACGGCGCGGCCCACATGTCCTGGTCCTGGTGCACGCCGGACACATAGGCCGAGAAGCCATTGATGTCGCCGGTATCCACGCGCAGGTAGCCACGGCGCTGGCTGTCGTCGCCAACGGTGACGCTGGCGCGGCCACCGAATTCGGTGGACGGGTCCATCGAGAAGTACTGGATGGTGCCGCCCAGGTTGCTGGTCGAGGCCACGCCCAGCGAACCGATGCCCTGCGACAGCTCGGCACCGGCCAGGTTCTCGGCGATGATCGCGCGGGCGATGCTCAGGCCGTTGTAGTTGCCGTAGCTGTTGTCGCCCAGCGGGATGCCGTCCAGCGTATAGCCGAGGCGGCTCTTGTCGAAGCCGCGCAGGCTGATGGTCTGCGATTCCTCGTTGGCACCGAAGGCGTCGTTGGACTGCACCGACACGCCCGGCAGGCGGTCGAGGATCTTCTGGCCGCTGGTGCCCGGCGGCAGCACCTGCTTGTCGACGGCGGTGATGCGCTGCACCTGGCGGGTCTCGCCCTGGCCGATCACGGAGACGGTATCCAGCGTCTGCGCGCTCAGCGCGGCATCGGTGCTGGCGGTGGCGCCGGTATCGGCGGCGGTGGCGGCATGTGCGCTGGCGGCGGCGGAGAGCGCGATCGCCACGGCGATCGTCAGGTGTCGGGTCTGCATGGTGGTCCGTTGCATTGGGGGTGGTCACCGGCACGCGTGCGCGGTGCATGGCCACTATGCGAACGGAACATGAAACCTTCTTTACGAAAAACCAACGAACGATGCAGGGCGGCCGCGCGTGTCCTGCAGCCAGATGAAAAAGGGGCCGGATCACCCTCGCGAGCGAAGGTTCACCGGCCCCGCGCACTCCGTGGGGGAGGCGGTCCACGCGTTGCGTGGAGACGGGCTCAACCCATGTACAGGCCACCGTTGACGGCGTAGTCGGCACCGGTCACATACGAGGCTTCATCCGACGCCAGCCATGCGCACAGGCCGGCCACTTCCTCGGGACGACCCAGGCGGCGCACCGGTACCGAGGCGGCCAGCCGGTCCAGCACGTCCGGCGGGAAGCTGCTGATCGCCTGGCTGGCGATGTAGCCCGGCGACAGCGTGTTGACGGTGACCCCGCGCGAGGCCACTTCCGCGGCCAGCGCACGGCTGAAGCCATGCATCGCGGCCTTGGCGGTGGCGTAGTTCACCTGGCCGATCTGGCCCTTGTGGGCGCTGACCGAACCGATGTTGATGATGCGGCCCCAGCCCCGCGTGGCCATGCCGTCGACCACCTGCTTGGTCAGGTTGAACAGCGCATTGAGGTTGGAGGCGATCACCGCGTTCCAGTCCTCCACCGTCATCTGCCGGAACAGCAGGTCGCGGCTGCCACCGGAGTTGTTGACCAGCACGTCCACTTCACCGACTTCGGCGCGCACCTTGGCAAACGCGGCGCTGGTCGAGGCCCAGTCGGTCGCGTTGCCTTCGGAGGCGATGAAGTCGAAGCCCTGTTCGCGCTGCTCGCGCAGCCAGTTGGCCTTGCGCGGCGAGTTCGGCGCGCAGCCGGCAACCACGGTGTGGCCGCTGCGGGCCAGGCTCTGGCAGATGGCAGTACCGACACTGCCCATGCCGCTGGTGACGTAAGCGATTCGAAGCGTCATTGCAGAAGGCTCCTTGGTAGAGGGTCAGGCAGCGAGCGGGTACAGGCCGAACAGCAGGCTGCCGACCATCAGCAGCATCGAGATGGCGATGGCCCACTTCAGGGTGAACTTCTGGTGGTCGGCGAATTCGACCTTGGCCAGGCCCACCAGCAGGTAGGTGGACGGCACCAGCGGGCTGAGCAGGTGCACCGGCTGCCCGGCCAGCGAGGCGCGCGCCATTTCCACCGGCGTGATGCCGTAGTTGCTGGCCGCCTCGGACAGGATCGGCAGCACGCCGAAGTAGAAGGCGTCGTTGGACATGAAGAAGGTGAACGGCATCGATGCCACGGCGGTGATCACCGCCAGGTACGGGCCCCACGATTCCGGAATGACGGCCAGGAAGCTGTGCGACATCGCTTCGACCATGCCGGTGTTGTTGAGGATGCCGGTGAAGATGCCTGCGGCGAAGATCAGCGACACCACCGACAGCACGTTGCCGGCGTGGTTGACCACGCGGCGGCGCTGCTCGGCCAGGTTCGGGTAGTTGATCACCAGGGCGATGGCGAAGCCGACCATGAACAGCACCGGCATCGGAAGCACGCCGATGATCAGCGCGGTCATCAGCGCCACGGTCAGGGCCAGGTTCACCCACAGCAGCTTCGGGCGCTTGATGTCTTCGGCGTCTTCCACGGTCGGCAGCGCGTTGCTGTCGTCGGACACACTGTTGTCCATCCAGCTGCCGCCCTTGGGCAGGGTCACCACGCCGAGGCGGCGGCGCTCCTTGAGGCCCAGGTACCAGGCCAGCAGCAGCACGCCGGCACAGGCGATCACCATCGACGGGATCAGCGGCACGAACACATCGGCCGGGTCCACGTGCAGCGCGGTGGCCGCGCGTGCGGTCGGGCCGCCCCACGGGGTCAGGTTCATCACGCCGCCCGCCAGGATGGTCACGCAGGTCATGTTCAACGCGTTCATGCCGAGGCGCTGGTACAGCGGCAGCATCGCCGAGACGGTGATCATGTAGGTGGTCGAGCCATCGCCGTCCAGCGAGATCAGCATCGCCAGCACCGCGGTGCCGAGCACGATCTTCATCGGATCGCCCTTGACGAAGCGCAGGATCACCCGCACCAGCGGATCGAACAGGCCGGCGTCGATCATCACGCCGAAGTAGAGGATGGCGAACATCAGCATCACGCCGGTCGGCGCGATCTTCTTGATGCCCTCCAGCATCATCTCGTCGATACCGGCGCCGAAGCCGCCGATCAGCGCGAACAGGATGGGGATGGTGATCAGGGCGACGAGCGGCGACAGGCGTTTGCTCATGATCAAGTACATGAACGTAATGACCATGCCAAAGCCGAGGATGCTCAGCATCATCTGCGGACTCCTTGCGAGAACAGGACGTGGGGGAGTGGAAGGGGCCCGGGCGGCGTGCCCGGGATGCCGGGCTTAGAAGTCGTACTGCAGGCGGCCGGTGACCGCGCGCGTGCGGTCCACCGTGACCCCGGCCAGGCGGTCGCGGTTGCGGCTTTCGATCACGTTGAGCATGAAGCGCAGGTTGTCGCGCAGGTACCAGTTGCCACCCAGCGTCCATGCTTCGGTGCTGCCGCGGCGCAGGTCGGGTGCACCGTCGAGGTGCTGTGCGCCCCACATCTGGTCATAGCGCAGCGCCACTTCGAAGGCACCGGCCTTGTGGCGGATGTCCTTCACCCGCGCGAAGCGGCCAGTCTTGCGGTCGTACGCGCGGCTTTCGCCGGTGACGAACCAGCTGAGCATGCCGTAGGCGGCCATCACATCGCCGCGCTGCGCACCGTCATCGAAGGTGGCGCCACTGAACTCGCCCTGCCACGACAGCGGGCCGCGCACCTGCGCGTATTCCAGCGACCACTTGTTGACGTCGGTATCGCGGCCGGCCGAGAAGTCGACCAGGGTCAGGCGGCTCTCGTCGGACAGGTGGCCGGCCGGGCGCGGACGGATCTTCAGGCCGGGGACGCCATTGGCGCCCGGGTTGTCATAGGCCTCGCGGGCCAGCGACAGGCCCAGGTGCAGCACGTCGCCATCGCTGGGCGAGGGTGCCCAGGTGACGCGGCCACCGGCGGCGCGGCCCTTCACCTGCCAGGCGTCGATGCTTTCCAGGCTGTAGACACTGGCAGCCCAGGTGAAGTCCCCCGGGTTGGCCTGCCATGACGCACCCAGGCGGTACAGCGGCGCCAGCGTGGTGCCGGCGTTGCCGCGCTCCAGGAAGCTGCCGTAGTTGGAGCTGGTGCGGTCATCCAGTGAGAAGTACTGCTTGAACTGGCCGACGGTGAGCTTGCCGGCCTTGCCGAAGCTGCGTGCCAGGTACACATCCTTGGCCTCGACGCGGTCGCCGGAGAAATCGGCTTCCAGCTTGTAGTCGACCACGAAGAACTTGCCGGACACGTCGACCCAGGCACGGCGGATCTCGGTGTCGTCCTTGTTCGGCGTGCCGCGGTTGTCGTTGTCGAAGGTGGCGAAGTCCAGGTGCAGGCGGCCACCGAGGGTGGCGGTGACCGGACGGTCGTCTTCGGCGGCGAAGGCCGGCGCCGACAGGGCAGCCAGAGCCATCATGGCGGCAGGACGCCGCCAGGCAAACGTGAATTCCACAAACCCTCCCAGGTGCGCGCCAGGCGCGCGGCAATCGTGGGCACCGGACGGTGCGCGGCCGCAGTCTGGGTTGCCGTAGCTGTCATCGTCCTGTCAGCGATTTGTGCGGTGCAGCGTAAATGGTCGTCGGGCATGGCCCWGCGCTACCCCWGCGCGCTGCCTGGTAGCGCAGGGCCACGCCCGGCGGGCGGACGCTGCGCCATGCGGTAGCATTCGCTTCCCTTCCCACCGTCGTGCCCATGCGCCTGTTGCTGGTCGAAGACAACCCGGATCTGGCCGATGCGATCATCCGCCGCATGCGCCGCAGCGGGCACGCCGTGGACTGGCAGGCCGATGGCCTGGCGGCCGCCAGCGTGCTGCGCTACCAGAGCTTCGATCTGGTAGTGCTGGATATCGGCCTGCCCAAGCTCGATGGCCTGCGCGTGCTGGCCGGCATGCGCGAACGCGGCGACAGCACGCCGGTGCTGATGCTGACCGCGCGTGATGGCATCGAAGATCGCGTGCAGGCGCTGGACGTGGGCGCCGACGACTACCTGGGCAAGCCGTTCGATTTCCGCGAGTTCGAAGCGCGCTGCCGCGTGCTGCTGCGGCGTGCACGAGGCCAGGCCAGCGAAGTGGTGCAGATCGGCGGCTTCCAGTTCGACAACGCCGCGCACCGGGTCAGCCTCGACGGCGAGCCGATCGAACTGCCCAACCGTGAATACCGTCTGCTGGAGATCCTGGTCGGCCGTATGGGCCAGGTGGTGGGCAAGGACGAGATCGGCAATGGCCTGTTCGGCTTCGACGACGAAGCCGGCCCGAATGCCATCGAGCTGTACATTGGTCGCCTGCGGAAGAAGCTGGCCGGCGCACCGCTACGCATCACCACGGTACGCGGCGTCGGCTACCTGCTGGAAGCCAGCGATGGCAGCGCCGACACCGATGGCTGACGCGCGCGCTGCGAATGCTGCGCCGGGCTCGCTGCGGCGCACGCTGCTGCTCTACCTCGGTGCGTTGCTGGCGGTGTTCGCGGTGGCGCTGCTGTTTGCCGCGCGCGATTATGGCCAGCGTGCGGCGAACCGTTCCTACGATCACCTGCTGGTGTCTTCGGCGCTGTCCATCGCCGATTCGGTGGCCCTGGTCGATGGCCAGTGGCAGGTTGATCTGCCCTATGCCGCGCTGGACCTTCTGGCGATGGCCCCGGAAGACCGCGTGTTCTACCGGGTGGCCGACAGCCGCGGCAAGCTGATCACCGGTTATGGCGATCTGCCGTCGCCGCCGCGTCGGCCCAGCACGCAGCCGCAGCTGTTTGATGCGGCGTACAGCGGCGAGACCGTGCGCTTCGTGGTGGTCGGCCGCAGCTTCGCCGCAGCCTCGGCGCAGGGCGAGGTGCAGGTGCAGGTCGGCCAGACCCGGCGTGCACGGGAAGCCGTCGCGCAGGACATGGTCAATCGCGCACTGTTGGCGATCGGCGTGCTGTCCGGTCTGCTGCTGGCGCTGGTGGCCTTCGGGGTGCACCGTGCGTTCCGGCCGCTGGTGCGGGTGGAGCGCGAGCTTTCGCGCCGCGAACCGTCCGACCTGAAGCCGCTGGACGCGCGCGTGCCGCGCGAGATGGACCAGATGGTGGCGGCGCTGAACCGTTTCATGGAACGCCTGTCCAGCAGCAACGAGACGCTGCGCGCGTTCATGGCTGAGGCCGCGCACCAGATGCGCACGCCGCTGGCGGCGTTGCGTGCGCAGGCACAGCTGGCGCTGGACGACGACGACCCGGAGGACATGCGGCGCAGTCTGCAGGCGATCGAGCGCAATGCCACCCATATGAGCCGCCTGCTCAACCAGCTGCTCAGTGATGCCAGCGTGATCCACCGTTCGCACCTGCAGCGTTTTGCGGCGGTGGACCTGGCCGAAACCGTGCACCAGGCCCTGCATGAAGCCCTGCCGCAGGCCGGACCGGCACCGCGCGTGCAACTTGCGATGACCGCCGAGCCGGTGCAGGTGCACGGCGACGCGCTGCTGCTGCGCGAGGCGATCAAGAACCTGGTCGACAACGCACTGAAGTACGGCGGCGACGGTCCGTTGCAGATCGCGTTGACGGTCGACGGCGGGCAGGCGGTGCTGACCATCGCCGACCACGGTGCGGGCATCGCGGCGGCCGATGCCGAGCGCGTCTTCGAGCGCTTTGCACGTGGCGACGGAGCACCGTCTGGAGGCGCCGGGCTGGGGCTGGCCATCGTCAAGCGCGTGGTCGACAGCCACGGCGGCCGTATCGATCTCAGCAACCGCCCGCAGGGCGGGTTGATCGCCACCATCCGCCTGCCCCGGAGTACGCCATGATCCGCCTGTTCGCCGCTGCCGTTGCCCTGCTGCTGGCGCTGCCGGTGCTGGCTGCACCCGGCGATGTGCGCCGTTTCCCGGCACAGGGAAAGCCCACCGCGCAGCTGCGCATCCATGGCACCACCGACATTGAGGTGTTCGCGGTGGTGATCGCCGATTACCAGCGCCTGCATGCCGGCACCGAAGTGGTGTACGAGGACATCATCACCCAGGATCTGTACGCGCGTTACCTGCACGACCGCGCCGGGCCGGCGTCGCCGGACCTGCTGATCTCCAGTGGCATGGACCTGCAGACCAAGCTGGTCAACGATGGCCACGCGCTGCCGCATCGTTCGGCCCAGACCTCCGCGCTGCCGGCCTGGGCGCAGTGGCGCAACGAGGCCTTCGGCATCAGCTACGAGCCGGTGGTGATGGTCTACAACACCCGCGCGATGACCGCAGCGAAGGTGCCGCACACGCGCCGCCAGCTGCTCGATCGCTTGCGTGCCGAAGGCGCGCCGCTGCGCGGCAGGGTCGGCACCTATGACATCGAACGCAGCAGCGTCGGCTATCTGCTTGCCACCCAGGACGCACAGCGTGGCAGCATCGCCGGTGCGTTGCTGGGTGCGCTCGGTGACAACGACGTGGTGCGCGAGGAACGCACCGGCGTGCTGCTGGACCAGGTGGCCAGTGGCCAGCTGTCGCTGGTCTACAACGTGCTCGGCTCCTACGCGCAGGCCCGTGTCGATGCCGGCGCGCCGCTGGCCATTGTCGAGCCCGAGGATTACACGCTGGTGGTGCTGCGCACCGCGGTGATTCCGCGCACCGGCCCGCACCCGGAAGAAGCCCGGCGTTTCCTCGACTACCTGCTGTCGCCGCGCGGCCAGCAGGTGCTGTCGCGCGAGGCGCGGCTGATGCCGATCGTGACCGGCAACGCACGGGGCGAAGACGCACCGGGTCGCAGCCGTCGTCCGATCCAGCTGGGCCCGGGCCTGCTGGTCTACCTCGATGCGCTCAAGCGCCGCCAGTTCCTGGATGCCTGGCGCAGCAGCGTGGAGCCGGCGGGGCGCTGAGCCTCCGGCCTGCACGTACAATGGCCGCATGAGCGAATACACCATCCTGATCGCCGACGACCATCCGCTGCTGCGTTCGGCGGTGGTGCAGTCCTTGCGGCAGAGCCTGCCGCTGGCGCAGGTGCGCGAGGTCGCCAGCGCCGATGCGCTTGCCGCCGCGCTCGACGCGCATCCGGATGTGGACCTGGTGCTGCTCGACCTGACCATGCCTGGCGCGCACGGTTTCTCCGCGCTGCTGCACGTGCGCGGCTCGCATCCGGATATCCCGGTGGTGATTCTCTCCTCCAACGACCATCCGCGGGTGATCCGCCGCGCCCAGCAGTTCGGCGCCGCCGGCTTCATCCCGAAGTCTGCCCCGGCCGAGACCATCGGCGAGGCGGTGCAGGCGGTTCTGGATGGTGGCCTGTGGTTCCCGGCGATGGCCGCCGAACGCTCCGAGGCCGACGCACTGCTGGCCAGCCGCCTGGCCCAGCTGACCCCGCAGCAGTTCCGCGTGCTGCTGTGCCTGGCCGATGGCCTGCTCAACAAGCAGAACGCCTACACGCTGGGGTTGGCCGAGAACACGGTGAAGGTGCATGTCACCGCGATCCTGAAAAAGCTCGAATGCCATAGCCGAACGCAGGCGGCGGTGCTGGTGAAGGCGCTGGAGCCGGAAGGCGACGCCGGCATCGGGTTGTAGTTTCCAGCCAACGGCGCAGCCCCTCGTGGGTGGGTTTGGGTTGGTCGCTGAAAGCAGAAGCCGTGAGTGGGCCGGTCGGGTTGGGTGCGCGGGGGACGCCGTGAATCCGTCCCTGGAGGCTTGGCAGCCGCATCCATGCGGCTGACACCCCCGCGCACCCAACCCGATCGGCCTCTGACAGATTTCGGTGGCCTGCCACCCACGGAGAAGAAAAAGAAGATCAAAAGCAAAGGCAGCCTGGCAGGCCGCCTTTTGTAGAGCCGAGCCCACGCTCGGCTGCTTTCCGATCAGTCCGCAAGCCGAGCATGGGCTCGGCTCTACACGAGCAAGCGCAGCGCCGCGACCCGCTTTTGATCTTCATTTTCTTTTCCGTGGGTGGACGCGCACGGAACGTGTCCGTGGCCGGGTAGAGGGGCTGCGCCGTTGGCTGGGAATCACCCGCGATGCCGGATCAGCAACTGACTCATCAACGCCCGCAGCGCCGGCGGTCTCACCGGCTTGGCCATCATTCCCCAGCCGCGTTCGGCGGCCATCTCGCGCAATCCCGCATCGCGCTCGGCGGTGACCAGCACCACCGGCGGACGTGCCTGCCACAGCTGCGCCAACGTCTCGTACAGCACCGGGCCGTGGTGATCGCCCATGCGCACATCCAGCAGCACCAGCTCTGGCACGGTTGCGATACTTGCCAGCTGCAGTGCGGCCTGCGGGCCATCGGCCAGCATCACCTCGCAGCCCCAGCGTTCCAGCAGCGCGCGGCTGGCCGCGCAGACGTGCGGATCGTCGTCGATCACCCACACCCGGCGCCCGCGCAGCGGGTTGTCCGCCGCCGGTTCCTGCACCAGCACCGGCACAGGAGCAGTAGCGGGAATCGCGCTGGCTTCGCCGAACGGTACACCCACCGCGAACACGCTGCCCTGGCCCAGATGCGAGCGCAGGCGGATCGGGTGGCCGAGCAGGCGGCCGATGCGGTCGACGATCGCCAGGCCAAGGCCGGCGCCGCGCTGCTGGCCGTCGTGCAGGCGGCGGAATTCCTCGAAGATTTCGCCCTGCAGCGCATCGGGAATGCCGGGGCCCTGGTCGTGCACTTCGATCCACAGCAGGCCCTCGCGGCGGCGGCAGCCGAGCAGCACGCGGCCGCGTTCGCTGTAGCGCAGTGCGTTGGACAGGAAGTTCTGCAGGATGCGGCGCAGCAGGGCTTCATCGCTGACCACCACCGCAGCGGTATCGACCCAGTCGACCACCAGCCCGCGTGACTGTGCGGCGATGCCGAACTCGCGCGCCAGCGTCTGCAGCAGCGGGCCCAGCCGGAACGCCTGCACTCGGGTCGGCAGGCTGCCCGACTCCAGGCGCGCGATATCCAGCAGGCTGTTGAGGATCGCGTCCTGCGCGGCCAGTGCTGCGTCGATGTGGTCGCTGGTCTGCTGCTGCGCCGGGTCGCTCAGCTTGCCGCGCAGCACCGAGACGAACATGCGCGCCGCATTGAGGGGCTGCAGCAGGTCGTGCACGGCCGAGGCGACGAAACGGGTCTTGTAGCGGTTGGCCTGCTCGGCCTCGCGGCGCGCTTCGTCCAGGTCGCGGGTGCGTTCGGCAATGCGATGCTCCAGTGCATCGGCCAGCGAGCGCAGTTCGCGCGCGGCATTCTTGTAGCTGGTGATGTCGGCGTAGCTGGTGACAAAGCCGCCGTCGGGCAGGGGATTGCCACGGATCTCCAGCACCGTGCCGTCGTCCTTCTCGCTCTCGCGCATGTGCGGGCGGCCGCTGCGCAGGTGGTTCAGGCGACGCTCGATGGCCTCGTCCACCGGGCCGGGACCGAGCAGGCCACGGCGTGCGTTGAAGCGGAACAGTTCCTCGATCGGCCGGCCCACGCGCACCAGGTCCACCGGGAAGCGGAACAGTTCCAGGTAACGCGAATTCCACGCCACCAGCCGCAGTTCGCGGTCGATGACCACCACGCCCTGCGGCAGGTGTTCGAGGCTGCGGCTGAGGCCGCTGTCGGCATCGGTGGCGGCCTGCAGCAGGCCATCCTGTGCGGTGCGCAGTTCCTGTGCATGCTGCTTGAGCAGGGTTTCCAGCTCGCGGCGGCTGCGCAGGCGATGCTTGGCCAGGCGCCGGCGCTGCTGTACGAACAGCACCAGGAAGCCCAGTGCAAGCCACGCAGCACCGCCGGTGAGTGCGGCAGCGCGACCCGCAGAAGTGGCCGCACTGGCATCGTGCAACAGATGCAGGTTCCAGTCTTCGGCAGGCAGCGCCAGGCTCTGCCACAGCATCGGCTGCGGCAATGCCGGGTCCAGCAGGCGCACCATGCGGCCGCCGTCGGACAGCACGTCCTCGGTGCGCGCACGCAGTGGCTGCAGCGCGCGGTCGGCGTACTGGCGGGCATCGAGCATCTCGCGGCGCTCGTCGGCGCCCAACGGGCGCAGCAGGCGGTAGCGCCAGCTGTCACGGTTGGCCAGGAACACCACGTCGTGGTCGTCACTGGCCAGCACCACGTCAGGGCTGCTCAACCATTCCTGTTCCAGTGCGGACAGCTCGACCTTGATCACCACCACGCCCAGCCGCTGGCCACCTTCCTCGATGGCCTGCGAGAGGTAATAGCCGGGCACGCCGGTGGTCATGCCGATGCCGTAGAAGCGGCCCCGGCCCTTGGCCAGTGCCTGCCGGTAATAGGGACGGTAGCTGTAGTTCTCGCCGACATTGGTGGTCGGCTGGTCCCAGTTGCTGGCCGCGACCGCCACACCGTCGTGGCCGACCAGGGTCAGGGTCGAGGCGCGGGTGACTTCATTGGCGCGTTGCAGCTTGAGGTTCAGCCGCTGCCGTTCGGTGGGCGAGGGCGGCACGCGCAGCGCGTGCAGCAGGTCCGGATCCAATGCCAGCACCTGCGGCAACGTGCCGAAGCGGTCGATGCGCTGCTGCAGGCCCTGGCCGTACAACTGCAGCTGGCGTTGCACCTGGCTGCTTTCCTCGCCCAGGGCGCGCCGCCAGGCATAGTGGCCGGCGGCAACCGCGCACAGCACGGTGCCACCGACCATCACCGCGATGGTCAGCAACAGCATCCGGTGGCGGCTGAGCCAGTACATGGCGGCAGTCTACGCAGGGCCGGCGGGCGTGGCATGCACGCCCGCCGGGGTCTGACGTGGAAGGGGTCAGAAGTGCATCTGCGCGCGCAGTTCGAAGATCTCCGGCGTGCTGTGCACGCCACGACGGCTGGCGTCGACCTTCACGTAGTTGGCCTGGAACTTGAAGTGGCTGGTCAGGTACCAGTTCGCGCCCAGGGTCAGGTCGTGCTGGCGGCCCCCCAGGATGCTGCCATCGTCCAGGTCCATGCGGCTGTAACGGGCCACCAGTTCCACCGCGCCGTAGTCGTGCGCGGGCTTGATGTTGGCCACCGCACCGGCGTTGTACGGCCGCGATTCGCCGGTCAGCACCCAGCTGGCCATCGCGTACTGGCCGCTGCCGGTGTAGTCCGGCAGGCCCTTGCGGGTGACGGTGGCCTGCAGGGCTTCGGCCTGCAGCGAGAACGGGCCGCGGATCCAGATGCCTTCCAGGCCGGTGCGGCGGATCTGGTCGGCGGTGACCAGGGCGCCGGAATCGACATAGCGGATGTCGGTCAGGCCGGCTTCCGGGCGTGCGCGCAGGCGCGCGCTGGCCTCGTGGTGCACGTCGCGGCCATCGCTGTAACCGCGCGGATTCTCCTGCGAGTAGGCCAGGCCCAGGTGGATCACGTCACCCGGTGCCTTCACCGGGGTCCAGACGGCACGGACTGCCTGGGTGGTGCCGGGGTTGTCGCCCTGCAGGTCCTTGCCGCCATAGGCGCCCGCCTGCAGCAGGTACTGCGGGCGCTCCAGCACCCATTCCACGCCCGTGCGGCGGCCCGCGTAGAAGGCCTGCACGGGCAGTGCGGTTTCCAGGAAGCTGCCGGCGCGCGAAGACGTGTTCGCGTCCAGGCCGACCGGGGTCTTCATGTAGCCGAAGCGGAAGCGGCCGATGTCGCGGCCGAAGAAGGCCTTGCTTTCCAAGCGCACGAACACGTCCAGCCAGGTATCGGACTGGAAGTCGTAGTAGACCATCGCGTCGTAGACGCCCTTCTTCTTCAGCGTCGCGCCGAACTCCTTGCGGCGCACGGCGTCATCGTCCTCAAGGCCGCTGCCCGAGGAAAAGTCGTTGTAGTCGTAGGCGATGTTGGCGGTCGCGGCCAACTCGGTGCCGTCGCCGAAGGCGTACTTGGTCGGCCAGTTGTCGAAATCGGCAGCCGAGGCGAAGGCGGGAAGGGCGGCCAGTGACAGGGCCAGCAAGGTGGGAATCGGGCGCATGTTGGGTGCGGCTCTCTCAGATTGCGTGTGGACAGGACAACAACGGCCGCAGGGGCCGAAACTTTCGCAATGACGCGCCCAGCCGTTCAGCCCGGGCCACCGGCCTCCCCGTGATCGGGCGGTGCGGCGCCAGTGTAGGCACCACGGCCACCTGAACCGGGGGGCTAGTACCAATAGGTTATCTGCGCCGGCGTGCCCGGCGCGTACAAAGGCGTCCATTGGTCGCACCCCCTGCGCGTGCAGCACAGGGCCTGCGAGCAGTTTCCACGGTAACGGTTCCCGCGCTGTCCCGGGGCCGTACGTGCCTGAAAACGCCCCTTCCGGAGTCCGCCATGCACATCCCGACCGCAGCCCCGGCGCCTGCAAAGCCGTTGCCGATCTATCGCCAGCTGTATTTCCAGGTGATCGTGGCGATCGTCCTGGGCGCCATCCTCGGCCACTACGAACCGCTGATCGGCGAGAAGATGAAGCCGCTCGGCGATGCCTTCATCAACCTGGTGAAGATGATCATCGCGCCGGTGATCTTCCTCACCATCGTCACCGGCATCGCCAGCATGACCCATCTGCGCACGGTGGGCCGCGTGTTTGCCAAGGCGATGGCGTACTTCCTGTTCTTCTCCACGCTGGCGCTGATCGTCGGCATGATCGTGGCGCACGTGGTGCAGCCCGGCGCCGGCATGAACATCAACCCGGCCGAGCTGGACCAGACCGCGGTGCACAGCTACGTCGAGAAGTCGCATGACCTGACCCTGGTCGGCTTCCTGATGGACATCATTCCGAAGACGCTGGTGAGCGCCTTCGTCGACGGCAACATCCTGCAGGTGCTGTTCATCGCGGTGCTGTTCGGCATCGCGCTGGCATCGGTGGGCGAGAAGGGCAAGCCGATCCTGAACTTCCTGGAGGCGCTGGTCGCCCCGGTGTTCAAGCTGGTGCACATCCTGATGAAGGCCGCCCCGATCGGTGCCTTCGGCGCGATCGCCTTCACCATCGGCAAGTATGGCGTCGGTTCGCTGGTCAACCTGGCGTGGCTGGTGGGTTCGTTCTACCTCACCGCGTTCCTGTTCGTGGCGGTGATCCTGGGCCTGGTCTGCCGACTGTGTGGCTTCTCGGTGTTCAAGCTGGCGCGCTACCTGAAGGCCGAGCTGCTGCTGGTGCTGGGCACGTCCTCGTCGGAGTCGGCGCTGCCGTCGCTGATGGAGAAGATGGAACGCGCCGGCTGCAGCAAGTCGGTGGTGGGCCTGGTGGTCCCGACCGGCTACTCGTTCAACCTGGACGGCACCAACATCTACATGACCCTGGCAGCACTTTTCATTGCCCAGGCCACCAACACCGAACTGACCCTGGGCCACCAGATCGCTCTGCTGCTGGTCGCCATGCTCAGCTCCAAGGGCGCGGCCGGCGTCACCGGCGCCGGCTTCATCACCCTGGCCGCCACCCTGGCCGTGGTGCCGGAAGTGCCGGTGGCCGGCATGGCGCTGATCCTGGGCGTGGACCGCTTCATGAGCGAATGCCGCTCGTTGACCAACTTCATCGGCAATGCCGTGGCCACCGTTGTGGTCTCGCGCTGGGAAGGCGCGCTGGATCGCAACCGCCTGCAGCTGGCGCTGGACGGCCGCGAAAGCGAGCTGCCGCCGCCGGTGGACGCGCTGCCCGAGGCGCTGCCGGCCAAGGGCTGATCCAGGTGTGTGGTACCGCGGGGCCGATCACGACAGTGGTACGGCCCCGCGGCGTTTCAGGGCGTCCCATGGCTGTCATCGGGGGCGCCGATGCTGGTCTCCCGGTACCGTCGCATACGGCACGGAATTGTGCGGTCGCAGCATGCCTGCGACAGGATAGCGACAGGTCCAGACGCTCCAACGGGGGTATCATCCCCTGTCCCTTCTGCCCATTCATGTAACCCACATCGATGTCCAACGAAGATTTCAAACAGGCCGCCCTCGATTACCACCGGATGTCTCCGCCCGGCAAGATCAAGGTTTCCGCTACCAAGCCCATGCTGACCCAGCGCGACCTGTCGCTGGCGTATTCGCCGGGCGTGGCGTACGCCTGTGAAGCGATCAAGGCCGACCCGCAGCAGGCCAGCGAGCTGACCGCGCGCGGCAACCTGGTGGCGGTGATCTCCAACGGCACCGCGGTGCTGGGCCTGGGCAACATCGGCGCGCTGGCCGGCAAGCCGGTGATGGAAGGCAAGGGCGTTCTGTTCCAGAAGTTCGCCGGCATCGATGTGTTCGACATCGAAGTGGACGAGACCGACCCGGACAAGCTGGTCGACATCATCGCCTCGCTGGAGCCGACCTTCGGCGGCATCAACCTGGAAGACATCAAGGCCCCGGAATGCTTCGTGGTCGAGCGCAAGCTGCGCGAGCGCATGAAGATCCCGGTGTTCCATGACGACCAGCACGGCACGGCGATCATCGTCGGCGCAGCGGTGCTCAACGCCATGGCGATCACCGGCAAGAAGATCGAAGAGGTGAAGCTGGCGACCACGGGCATGGGCGCGGCCGGTATTTCCTGCGTGAACATGCTGGTGCAGCTGGGCCTGAAGCCGGAAAACATCCTGGCCTTCGACCGCGAGGGCGTGATCCATACCGGTCGTACCGACCTGGATCCGGAAAAGCAGCGCTATGCGCGCGATACCGACAAGCGCACCCTGGCCGAGATCGTCGACGGCGCGGACATCTTCCTGGGCCTGTCGGCGCCGGGCATCCTGACCGCCGAGATGGTCAAGACCATGGCGCCGGATCCGGTGATCTTCGCGCTGGCCAACCCGACCCCGGAAATCATGCCGGAGGTGGCGCGCGCCGCGCGTCCGGACGCGATCATCGGCACCGGCCGTTCGGACTACCCGAACCAGGTCAACAACGTGCTGTGCTTCCCGTACCTGTTCCGCGGTGCGCTGGACGTGGGCGCGACCGCGATCAACGAAGAAATGAAGATCGCCTGCGTGCGCGCCATCGCCGCGCTGGCGCGCCGTGCCGCCACCGACATGGGCTCGGCCTACGGCGGTGAGACCCCGAGCTTCGGCCGTGAATACCTGATCCCGCGCCCGTTCGACCGCCGCCTGCTGGTGGAGCTGTCGGCCGCCGTGGCCCAGGCCGCGATGGACTCGGGCGTGGCGTCGCGCCCGATCGAGGACATGGGCGCCTACCGCGACAAGCTGGCCCAGTTCGTCTACCGCACCAGCCTGATGATGAAGCCGGTCTACGACCGTGCGCGCAGCGACAAGCAGCGCGTGGTGTACGCCGAAGGCGAAGAGGAAGTGGTGCTGCAGGCGGTGCAGAACGTGGTCGATGACGGCCTGGCGCACCCGATCCTGATCGGCCGCCCGGAAGTGATCGAGTCGCGCATCGAGCGCCTGGGCCTGCGCCTGAAGATCGGCGAGAACGTTGAAGTCACCAACATCAACGACGACCCGCGCTTCAACGAATACTGGCAGTACTACCACGGCCTGACCGGCCGCCGTGGCGTGACCGTGGCCGCGGCGAAGAACCTGATGCGTTCGCGCCCGACCCTGATCGCGGCGGTGATGGTCGCCCGTGGCGAAGCCGATGCGATGCTGACCGGCATCGTCGGCCGCTTCCACAAGAAGCTGGGCTACGTGCGCAGCGTGTTGCCGCTGGAGCCGAAGGTCACCTCGACCTCGGCGATGACCGGCGTGATCAACCAGCAGGGTGTGTTCTTCTTCGTGGACACCCACGTGCAGGAAGACCCGACCGCCGAGCAGCTGTGCGAAGCGACCCTGCAGGCCGCCTACCGCATGAAGCTGTTCGGCATCGAGCCGAAGGTGGCGCTGCTGTCGCACTCCAACTTCGGTAGCCACGACTCGAAGGATGCGCTGAAGATGCGCCAGGTGCGCGAGCTGCTGCTCAAGCGCAACCCGCGCCTGAACGTGGACGGTGAAATGCAGGGCGACACCGCGTGGGACGAAGCGCTGCGCCAGAAGCTGCTGCCGGGCTCGACCCTGCAGGGCCGCGCCAACCTGTTCGTGCTGCCGAACCTGGAAGCGGCCAACATCGCCTACAACCTGGTGCGTGTGTTCACCGACGGCGTGGCGATCGGCCCGATCCTGATGGGCGTGAACAAGCCGGTGCACATCCTGACCACCAGCGCGACCTCGCGCCGGATCCTGAACATGACCGCGATCGCCGCGGTGGATGCGCAGATCCGCAAGCAGCTGGAAGCGGAAAAGAAGGCGTAAGCCTTCGTTCCCGCGACAGCTGCAGAAACGCGCCCTCCGGGGCGCGTTTCCGTTTCCGCGCAGCGGAAACGGGTAGAGTCGACTGTTGGTCGACTGCCCTTGATTCGGACGCTGAAAACCCCGCGCTATCGCGCGATAGTCGACCAACGGTCGACTCTACCGGTCCTGGTCCTGGTCCCGATGCCGGTCCCATCGCTGCCACACGCGCTACGCAACGCGGTCATTACCCTGCAACGCCGCTACGGCCCAATACGCCCACGCGGCCCGGCCGTGGGAAGGGACCGGACCGGCCTTCCCACCCTGGGCCCGACCAACTTTTCATCGGCGAGGGTGTCATGCGCAATCGAGTGACGCGGCGTTACTTCCAGCAACTGTTCGCGCTGTACGCCGGTTTCGTGCGGTCGCGCTGAGGCGTAGAAGGCAGCGAAGTAGAGTCGACCGTTGGTCGACTATCGCGCGAAGCGCGGGGTTTTCGGTGGCTGAATCAAGGGCAGTCGACTAACAGTCGACTCTACCCAGTCGCCCCGATACGCAGTCGCCCCGATACGCAGTCGACTCTACCCAGTCGCCCCGATATCCAGTCGACCACCCAGTCAGTGCCGCTTGCCGCGCCGCGCAGGGGCCGGCGGCGGTGCATCCGAACGTGGCTTGGCGTACTGCGTCCACAGCGCCGGCAGTGCCTTGCCGGTGTGCTTCTGCCACAGCGCCGGCGTATAGCGGCCCTCGCGCAGGGCCTTGTCCAGGGCCAACACCAGGCCGGGATGCTCGGCCTCGGCCCACTTCAGGAACGCACCGGTCACCCGGTAGCCGCTGTCGACGTTCTGGCCCTTCTCGACCTTGACCGGCAACGCCCAGCCAGCGGCGGTGTTGTCCATGCCGTAGCGGTCGCGCGCGTAGTCGGCGATGCCTTCCACCAGCCAGCCCGGCACCCGTGCATCGCCGTAGCCGGGATAGCCCTGCACGATGTGCATCGCCTCATGGGTAACCAGGTCGATGTCGTTAGGGTGTTGCGCCAGCCAGCCGGGATTGATGGTGATGGTCGCCGCCTGATCCTTGTCGCCGACGAAGGCGATGCCGGTGTAGGCCGGATCGATCACGATGCGCACCCTCGACGGCGCGGCGGGGTGGAAATCAGCCCGCTCGCGCAGATAGGCGAAGAAGAACGTATCGATCACCCGCTTGCGCTGCGGCGCCGCCAGGGCGCCACGGGCGTCCTGGTAGTTCAGCGTCACGCCGTCGCGGGTCAGCTGCGTATCGAACGCCTGGGTCTGGCCGAAGCTGGAGAAGGACAGGGCAACAAGGGCCAGGGGCAGAAGACGGTAGCGCATGCGGCTCATTGTACGGTGCCGGCCGCCAGCAGTTCGATCTCCGCCAGTGGCAATCGCCCCGGTGCCGCCAGGCGCAGGCGGTACTCGCTGTAGCGGCCGGGTTTTGCGATGCGGAACGGACGGGTCTGGCGGGCAGATTCGAAGTCTTCGCCACGGCGCTGGTCGAGCACGGTCCAGCTGCCGCTGCCATTGCGCGCCTCCAGCGTCCATTCGCCGCCATGGATGCGGCCGTCACCACTGGTCAGCGTGTACATCGTCGCGGTGCCGTCAGCCAGGCCGGTCAGCGCGATGGTTGCGCCGCCGCCCAGGCCCACCGTCGTGCCGGCATCGTCATCGACCAGCGCGGGCAGGGCTCGGCCATCGGCCAGCGCTGCTCTCGCGCCGCTGCCCAGCAGGTCGTGCAGCAGCTGCGGGCGCTGGCCACGCGCGGTCAACGAGCGCGGCACGTCGTCCACACCACTGCCCCAGCGCGACGGCTGCGGGCCCATCACGAAGTCCAGGGTCGCGCCCTTGGCGATCAGCTCGTGCGGCACCCAGGTCTTCGTCCACGGTGCGCCGTTGATCTTCAGCGACTGCACATAGACGTTCTCGCGCGAGTTGTTGGCCGCGTTCACGGTCAGCACGGCGCCGCCCTGCAGTTCCACCCGCGCATGCTCGAAGGCCGGCGAGCCAATCACGTACTCCGGCGCGCCCATGCGCAGCGGGTACAGGCCCAGCGAGGCCAGCACGTACCAAGCCGAGGTCTCGCCGTTGTCCTCATCGCCCGGGTAGCCCTGGCCGATCTCGCTGCCCACATACAGCCGCGACAGGATCTCGCGCACGTGCTGCTGGGTCTTCCACGGCTGCCCGGCGTACAGGTACATCCACGGGATGTGGTGCGCCGGCTGGTTGCTGTGCGCGTACATGCCCATGCGCACATCGCGTGCTTCGGTCATTTCATGGATGGTGCCGCCGTAGGAGCCGGCGAACGCCGCGTCGGCGGTTTCCGGCGTGGCGAAGAAGGTATCCAGCTTGGCGGCCAGCTTGTCGCGGCCGCCGTACAGTGCGGCCAGGCCTTCGCCGTCGTGGGCGGCGGTGAAGGCGAAGGTCCAGCCATTGGATTCGGTGTAGTCGTGGCCCCATACGCGCGGGTCGTAGTCCTTGGCGTCCACGCGCCAACGGCCATCGGCCGTGCGGCCCTGGAAGAAGCCGGCGGCCGGATCGAACATCGTCGCGTAGCTGGCGGCGCGGTGGCGGAAGTAGTCGGCCTCGGTGCTGTAGCGTTCACGTGCGGCCGGTGTGGTCGCACGCTTGGCCAGGGCGTCGGCCATGTTGGCGATGCCGAAGTCATTGAGCGCACCTTCCATCGTCCACGACATGCCCTCATGCACGTCGGCGCTGGCGTAGCCACGGAAGGTCGAGCGGTCCATGCCCTTGCGGCCGACATGGCGGTCCGGCGGCACCACGGTCGCGTTCTTCAACGCGGCGGCATAGGCCTCGGCCGGATCGAAGCCGCCGATGCCCTTCAGCCACGCGTCGGCGAAGGCCACGTCGGAGCTGGTGCCGACCATCAGGTCGGCGTAGCCCGGCGACGACCAGCGCGCGATCCAGCCGCCAGCGCGGTACTGCTCGATGAAGCCCTGCACCATCTGCCCGGCATCGTCGGGCGTGAACAGCGCATAGGCCGGCCAGGTGGTGCGGAAGGTGTCCCAGAAGCCATTGTTGACGAACACCTTGCCGTCGCGCACGGCGGCAAAACTGCGGGTCGCGCTGCCATCGGTGTTGTCATCGCTGGCGCTGGCCTGGTTGGCGTAGCGCCAGTCGGGTGCGGCCGCGCTGCCCACGTTTTCGTGGCCGGAGTTGGGGTAGAGGTACAGCCGGTACAGGCTGGAGTACAGCGTGGTCTTCTGGTCGTCGCTGGCCGCGCCGATGTCGAAGCGGGCCAGGCGTGCATCCCACGCATCCTGCGCGCGGCCGGCCACGCTCTCCAGCGTGTCGGTGGCGGCGATTTCCAGCGCCAGGTTGTGTCGTGCCTGCTCCACCGAGATCAGCGAAGTGGCGATGCGCATGGTCACCCGTCGCTCGCTGCCGGCATCGAACTTGATGTAGCCGGTCGGGCGGCCGGTGTCGAGGCGACCACTGCTGCGCCAGGGTTTGTCAAAGCTGGCGACCACGTACATGCGGCTGGCACCGTTGGACAGGCCGCTGCGCGTGTCGGTGTAGCCGGACAGCGTCTGCGTGGCGGCATCCAGGCTCAGGCCGCCACGTGCATCGACGTTGTCGAACAGCAGGTTGGCGTCGCCGCCCTCCGGGAAGTCGAAGCGGAACAGCGCGGCATGGTCGGTCGGCGCGATCGATGCCGCGACGCCGTTGTCGAAGCGCACGTCGTAGCGGTAAGGGCGGGCGCTCTCGTGGCTGCGGTCGAACGACAAGGCACGTTTGCGTCGATCAGCCTCCGGCACGCCACGGCTGGCCGAGGGCATCACCTGGAAGGTCTGGCGGTCGCCCATCCATGGGCTGGGCTGGTGGCTCAACGCAAGCGCCTGCAGCTGCGGGCGGTTCTGTGCGTCGTTCTGCTCGTTCCAGCGGTACAGCCAGTTCAGCGCGCCGGCATCGGTCACCGGGGTCCAGAAATTGAAGCCGTGCGGCACCGCCGTGGCCGGGAAATTGTTGCCGCGCGAGAAGGTGCCGTTGGCCTGGGTGCCACGGGTGGTCAGCACCCAGTCGGAGACGCGCTGCGGCTGTTGTCGCGGCTGAACATCCAGGCGAACGTCGTCGATCCAGCCGGACACCGGCGCACCGTCGGCACTGGCCACCTCCAGTTCGATCGCGACCACGCGGCGGCCCTTCAGCGCGGGCACGTCGCCCAGTCGCACCGCCTTGCGTGCCCACTGCTGCGGATACAGCGTCTTCGACTCGCCCTGTGCGTGTGCGCCAAGGGCTACGCCGTGCTGGTCGCGTGCCGTACCGGTCGAAACGCGGCTGCCATCGTCCAGCCGCAGATCCAGCGAGACATAGGTCGAGGCCACGCTGTCCTTGCCGACGATTTCCGGCAGCACCAGCCACGACAGGGTGGTATCGGCCTCGATCGGCAGGTCGGTCTTGAACAGTTCGCGCCGCGCGTTGCCCCCTGCGCTGCTGTAACGGAGGGCATGCAGCCCGCTGTAGCCAGCGCTGCGCTTGGCGGTGTAGGGCGCGGCAGGGCCGTTGCCGATCGTTGCCTGCAGTGCGCCAGCGGCCTGCGCCGGTGTGGGTTCGCCGGGTTCGAACGAGGTCTGCAGTCCCTGTGCCAGCACCGGCATCGCAGTGGTCGCACAGGCCAGGGCCAGGGCAAGCGGAAGCAGGGCGCGGCGTGGATCGGACAGGGTCATGCAGGAGTCTCCCGGAAGGGCAGGCGGCGGGCAGAACCCGCATCGGCGGACACCACGGGCAGCATCGCTCCGCCCGCCGGGATGGCAGTGGAAGAGGCGATGCCGGTCCGGTGGGGGCGGGCCATGCGATCGGGTCGATTGGGCGGGTCGATTCACGACCCGGGCCCGATCCTGCAACAGCCGCCGCGACCTGACAAGTGCCATTTAGTTCGATCCAAATGCGGGAAAAATCGTGGCCGGCAGGATTCAGCACAAACCCGCACGGGAGACCGGGGATTCCACGCAGGCAGGCCGCCCCGGGTGCCGTGCAACGCCACGCGGAATCGGCCCGCGGCGCCCAAAGACCCGTTGCGGCGCCATGTCGGGGCGGCCCGGATGCTAGAATCACAGGCCTCGCAATCCGTTCATCGACATCCGCCATGAGCCATACCGCCACCGCGCCCGCCAACGCCGAGAAGCGCTACACCGTGCACCGCAGCGATCTTCCGCTGAGCTGCCCGACCCCGGAAATGGCGCTGTGGAACTCGCATCCGCGCGTGTACCTGCCGATCGAAGACGAGCCCAACGGCGAAGCGCAGTGCCCGTACTGCGGTTCCGTGTTCGTGCTGGCCGACTAAGCGGCTGCCCCCTCGATGCGCCGATTGACCGTGGTGCAGTTGCTGCCGGCGCTGCACTCCGGTGGTGTCGAGCGCTCGACCCTGGAAATCGCTGCGGCCCTGGTCGCCGCCGGCCATCGCGCGCTGGTGGTTTCCGCCGGTGGCCGCCTGGTGCAGCCGCTGCTCGATAGCGGTGCCGAACACCTCACCCTGGACATCGGCCGCAAGTCGCTGCTGACCCTGCGCCATCTGCCGACCCTGCGCCGCCTGTTCGCCGAGGTTGGCGCGGACATCGTGCATGCCCGCTCGCGCCTGCCGGCCTGGCTGGGCCTGTACGCGATCCGCGCCATGCCCGCCGCGCAGCGTCCGCACTGGGTGACCACCGTGCACGGGCTGAATTCGCCCAGCCGCTACAGCGCAGTGATGACCAGCGGCGAACGCGTGATCTGCGTGTCCAACACCGTGCGCGATTACGTGCAGCGGCACTACCCGACCGTGCCCGAACAGTCGCTGCAGGTGATTCCGCGAGGCGTCGATGTGGCCCAGTTCCCGCGCGTGGCGCGTGCCGATCGCCGTCCGCGGATGGCGCTTGCGGCAGATTACCCATGGCTGGCCCAGGTTGAAGGCCCATTGCTGCTGTTGCCGGGGCGGGGCACCCGCCTGAAGGGCCATGCCCACGCATTGCAGCTGCTTGCCGATGTGCGCGCCGCTGGCGTGCCCGCACAGCTGTGGATGCTGGGCACCGATGAACCCGGCCGTGAAGCCTACGTGGCCGACCTGCGCCGGCAGGCGGCGGCATTGGGTGTGGCCAGCGCAGTGCAGATCAGTACGCCGACCGCGCGCATCGCCCAGGCCTACGCGGCCAGCGACCTGGTGCTGCAGCTGTCGGACAAGCCCGAAGCATTCGGCCGCACCGTGGTCGAGGCGCTGTCGGTGGGCCGCCCGGTGCTGGGCTGGGACCATGGTGGCGTCGGTGAGCTGCTTCGGCAGCTGCAGCCCGCAGGTGCCGTGCCGCTCGGCGATGCGCACGCATTGGGTGAACGTGCGCTGGCCCTGTTGGCGCAGCCGCCGTCCTTGCCGACCCGCATCCCGTTTACCCTGCAGGCCATGCAGCGCGATACCCTCCGCCTCTATGCCGACCTCGCCGGCTGACCCTGCCGTCATCGTGCGCGACGACCGCGCCGGCCGCTGGGCGCCCTGGTGGGTGCTGGCGTACGTGGCGATGTGGCCGTTGCCGGGCATCGCCGAAACCGTGTTGGGCCTGGGCGCCCTGTACGCCGCCGCGCGCATGGTGATGCGCCGCCTGCAACGCCGCCCGCATCTGTTGAGCACGGCGGCCTGGGCACTGACGTCGATCCTGTTCCTCGGCTACTGGCTGCCGCAGGCGTTTTCCGCATTCGATGCGATCGATCCGGCGGCCTCGTGGACCAAAGCTGCTGCGGGCCTGCGCTATCTGCCCTTCATGTGGCTGGTGGCGATCGCGGTGGCCACGCCGGAGCGGCGGCGGCTGACCTTCGCGGGTCTGGCGCTGATCACCGGCGCATGGACGCTGGATGCGCTGGTGCAGGCCGTGGCCGGCACCAGCCCTTGGTTCTGGTCACTGGAACACCTGAAGCTTGCGGTCAGTGGCCACGCACTGTGCCCGGCCGATGAGGCCGCGCTGGCCGATCGCCTCAGCGGCGCACTGGGACCGTGCAACCTGAAGTTCGGCCAGGTGCTGGCCAGCCTGTCGCCGTTCCTGCTGCTGCCCGTCGCCCGTCGCTTTGGCAATGCGGGCTGGCTGCTGGCTGCGGCAGCCCTGGGCAGCGTGCTGCTGCTGGCCGGTTCGCGCGCCTCGTGGATCACCTTCGCGCTGGTGCTGGCCTATAGCGGCGTGCGCCAGTTCGGCTGGAAACGGCTGGCCGCGCTGGCGCTCGTGGCGCTGCTCGGCGCGGGCGCGCTGACCGCCAGCGTGCCGCAGCTGCGCGAGCGCTTCGCGCGTACGGCCATGGCCCTGGATGGGGGCGAGCGTGGCGTCGACGAGGCCCTGTCAGGGCGCGCGCGGATCTGGGAAGCCGCTGCCTGCATGATTGAAGAACACCCGATCAATGGCGTGGGTGCACGTGGTTTCCGCGATGCCTATCCCGCTTGCGTGGCGGGGGGAGGACCGGCGGTGTGGGGCAATGCCCCGGCGCTGCATGCCCACCAGATCGTGCTGGAAATCCTTGCAGAGACCGGAGTGATTGGTCTGTTGCTGTGGCTGGCGGCGGTGGCCCAGGCCTGGCGTGCATGGCGCTACGCGCCGGCGACCGCCCGCGAACGCGCGCGTCCGGCGATGCTGGCGCTGGCGGTGACCGTGTTCCCGCTGAACACCCATCTGGCGTTCTATTCGGCCTTCTGGGGTGGCCTGACCGTGCTGTTGGCCGCGTTGTTCGCCGGCAGCCTGCTGGCGCGGGACGCAGACGACACGCCGTCCGTGGTGTGATCGTCCATCCACGCATGGCGTGGATCTACCGGCATTGCGGTGTTTGTGGGCACGACATCCACGCGTGGATGGAGCTTTCCCCACGCAAACACAGGTAGAACACCACTACCGGTGTTTCCATGGGTATCGCACGCTGCAGGCATGGCCAGTCCCAGACTCCGCTACGGTCGATGTTCCCGATCCGGCACCGTGTACTCGTTGACCACGGCAACTCTCGGCCGCGAACCGTTGTTCGCTGATGCAGCGAACGTTGCGATCCTGGTCGACACCCTGCGCTTCGTCGAGCGCAGGGGCATCAGCCACAGCCTGGCGTGGGTGGTGATGCCCGACCATCTGCATTGGCTGATGGAACTGCGCGGTGGAACCCTGGCCGAGTGCATGTCCCTTCTGAAGTCACGCAGCAGCAGGCTGCTGAACCGGAAGTTGGAGCGGCAAGGCGCGCTGTGGCAGCACGGTTACCACGATCACGCCGTACGCAGCGATGAATCCCTTCACGAGAAGGCGATGTACATCCTGGCCAATCCGGTCCGCGCGGGATTGGCGTGCGTGGTGGGGGAGTACCCGTATGCCTGGTGCCGCTGGCCGTTGTGATTTCCGGCGCGGGATCGAAAAGCATCCACGCATGGCGTGGATCTACTTCAGGATGTCCAGTAGAACCACGCCATGCGTGGATGGAGCCGCCAGCACGAATCAGTAGATCCACGCCATGCGTGGATGGAGCTCTGCCGTCCCATCCTTACTTGTAGAAATCGCTCCGACCACCGGGCTGGCGCTTGAAGCGGCGGTGGATCCACAGGTACTGGTCGGGCGCCTCGCGCACCATCTCTTCGATGGCCTGGTTGACCCGCGTGGTATCGGCTTCCACATCCTCGCTGGGGAAATTCTCCAGCGGCGCGCCGATCTTCAGGAAGTACTTCCCGCCTTCGCGGCGATGGAAATACGGGATCACCGCGCAGCCGGTCATCCGCGCCAGCTGGTGGGTAGCGGTGATGGTCGAGGCGGTATGGCCGAAGAACGGTACGAACACGGTGTCCTTGCCGCGCATGTCCTGGTCCGGCGCATACCAGAGGAAGCCCCCCTTTTTCAGGTGGCGCACGGTAGCGCGGATGTCCTCATTGGCGAACATTGCCTTGGCATAGCGCAGGCGGCCGAACTTCACCGCCCACTCGTACACCGGGTTCTTGTGCTTGCGGTACATGCCTGAAAGATCAACGTAGTCGCACAGCAGGCGCCCGCACATTTCCAGGGTCATGAAGTGGCCGGACACCAGCAGCACGCCACGACCTTCGGCCTGCATCTGCCGCAGATGTTCCAGTCCTTCGATCTGCACCTGCGGGCGGATGCTGTCGATGCTGCCCCACCAGGCGCGGATGCACTCGAACACACCCACGCCCAGGGCATCGAAGCTGTCGCGCACCAGTCGCTGGCGCCAGGCCTCGTCCTTCTCGGGGAAGCACAGCTGCAGGTTGACCTCGGCGGCGCGGCGACGGCTGCCCAGCAGGCGCCAGGTGATCCAGCCGACGCCGCGGCCCAGCGCACGCTGCAGCATCCACGGCAGGCGGGCGATGGCGAAGGCGCCCAGCATGGCGGCGAACATCGGCCAGTTGCGGGGATCGCGCAGCGACGGGCGGACGGCGGTGGTGGCATCGGACATTGGCCCATTCTACCAAGGCGGCCGCGTGTCTTTCCCGGGGGGCTCCCGTATCCTTGCCGCATGCGTAAAGACCCTGTCGAATGGATCCTGCGCGGCCTGTACTCGGTCGTGCTCTACATCCTGCTGCCGATCACCGTGTACCACCTGGTCTGGCGCGGCTTCCGGGTCCGTGAATACTTCCGGCGCTGGGACGAGCGCTATGCCTCCTATCCGCAGCCCACCGGCCAACCGCGGGTCTGGCTGCACGCGGTCTCGGTGGGCGAAGTCAATGCCGCTGCGCCGCTGGTGAACGCGCTGCGCAAGGAGCGCCCGGACATCCGCTGGGTCATCACCACCATCACCCCGACCGGCTCAGAGCGCGTGCGTGCGCTGTGGGGCGATGCACTGGACCATGTCTACCTGCCGTACGACGTGCCCGGCAGCGTCAACCGCTTCCTTGGTCACTTCCAGCCCAGCCTGGCGCTGATCCTGGAAACCGAACTGTGGCCGAACATGCTGTTCGGCTGCCGTGACCGTGGCATTCCTGTCTACATCCTCAACGCGCGCCTGTCGGCACGTTCGCTGCGGGGCTACCGGCTGCTGGCGGCGTTGATCCGCCGCGCGCTGCGCACGGTCACCTGCGTGGCCGCGCAGTCGCAGGACGATGCCGACCGTTTCGTGCAGCTGGGCGCTGCGCCGGAGCAGGTGCAGGCGCTGGGCAACCTGAAGTTCGACATCACCACGCCGGACGTGCAGGGCTTCGTCGAGCAGTTCCATGCCCGCGTGCCGGCCCGGCGGCCGGTGTGGATCGCCGCCAGTACCCATGATGGTGAAGAACAGGCGGTGATCGATCTGCACCGGCGCCTGCGCCAGCAGCACCCCGACCTGCTGCTGCTGTGGGCACCGCGGCATCCCGAGCGCTTCCCGAAGGTGGAGGCACTGGCGCGGGAGCAGGGCTGGAACGTGGCAACCCGGCGCGCGAAGCAGTGGCCGGAGGTTGAAACCGATGTGTTCGTCATCGATACCCTGGGCGAGCTGATGCCGTTCTATGCCTGCGCGCAGGTGGCCTTTGTCGGTGGCAGCCTGCAGCCGATCGGTGGCCACAACCTGCTGGAACCGGCGGCGATGGGCACTGCTGCGGTGACAGGCCCGCACCTGCACAACTTCTCGGAAATTTCCCGGCGCATGCGCGAGGCCGGCGCGCTGTTGATCGGCGAAGACGTGCAGGCGGTCGGCGAACTGCTGCAGCTTCTGCTCGAAGATCCGCAGGCACGCGAGGACATGGCGCGGGCAGGCTGCACGCTGATCAGCAATGGACGCGGTGCCCTGCAGCGTACGCTGGCGCTGGTCGGACCTCACCTGCCGCCACCGCGGAGCTGAGACGGAGACCGGCAGCAGGCCGGTCGACTGACGCGATCGACTGCGTCAATTCTGCTTAGCGACCGGAATGCTGTCGCAGCAGGACCGGTTACGGGCCTTCCATCGTGTGTGCGATCACATCGCGGAGCCCCCGGGACAGATTCTGATACCGCCCCTTGGCGCAGGCTGCCAGCCTGCTGCCGACCGCATCTGGGCGGATATCAAGGGGACTTGCGATGGACAGCGACAACAGCCGCGACCGGGATGCCTGCCTCGGCAGGGATCACGTTGCGACGGTGGCACTGACGCTGCTGCTGGGTGGCAGCGTGATCGCTCTGGTCGGTCAGCACACCGCCGCGCAGGCGGGACCAGCCATCGTGCTGAGCCTGCTGTTGGCCGCGCTGGGCACCGTGCCCCTGCTGTGCTGTCTGCACGTCCTGAACCAGCAACTGCCTGCCGAAGACCTGCAGGGTCTGCTGCGCGCGGGATGGGGCAGGGTATCCGCCGCCCTGCTGGGGGGCATGTTGCTGCTGGAGCTGGTGGCGACCAGTGCCGGCGCGGCGCAATCCATGGCCAGTCACCTGCGCGTGTTCCTGCTCCGCTGCGGCATCGATGCAGGCAACGCGATGCCGGATCGGCTGGTGGCGGTCCTCGGCCTGCTTCTGCTTGGCGTGGTCGGGTTGCTGCCGCCACGTCGCGTGGCATTGGTTGGCTGTGCGCTGCTGACGGTGAAGATCGGCATCGGTCTGCTCCTGCTGGCCCTGGCGGCGCGTTACGTGCACTACGCACATTGGATCCCATGGTTGCCGGAAGCCACGGCGCCCTATCGTTTCGGGCTGGGTGGGGTGCTGGCGGCGAGCGTACCGCTGCTCGGTGTGTTCGCCAGTGTTGGCCTTGCACTGGGATTTCCCGGCATGGGCCGGCAGAAGAGGGAACGACAGCCGCAGCTGCTGGCGGGGATGCTGCTGCTGGCCATGCTGCTGCTGATCGTACTGGCCGCGTTGCAGGCTGGCCTGGTGGAGTTCCCGGCATTGGCCAGTACGCGACCGTTGTCGGTGGCGCTGCAGCAGCACCCGCAGCTGCATTGGATGATGCCGTTGCTGCCACTGGCCGGCGCGGCAGGGTTGGCGGCCCTGCTGCTGGTACTGATGAGGGTGGCCGCACGCATGGCGACGCAACTGTGGCCTGCGGCCAGCCATGCGGCGGCGCTACGGGCGTGGGGCGCGGTGGTGTTGTCGGCGGCGATGCTGGCGCTGGTGCTGCCCGTCGGCGCGCTGCCGGTGCTGCCTGGTCCGGCAACCCTGCTGGTGATGGCGGCCTTGTGCCTGGCTGTGCTTCGCGTGCAGGCGTCACCCTCACGCTTCTTGCCGGTGCTTGTGCCCGTGGCTGCGGTACTGTGCGTGTTGGCCGCAGTGGAGCGGATGCGCGCCTGGCCCGGCTGATCGGCGTGCAACGCCCACAAAAAAGCCACCCTCGCGGGTGGCTTCTTCGTGGCCGGCAGGCTGACGACTCAGTGCGTGGTCGTTGCCGGGTTGCCCGCGTCCTGGGTCAGCAGGCGGTTCACGTCCTGCAGCTCGGCCACATCCAGCGCACCCAGCGACTGGCTCAGCAGCAGGCGGTTCTGCAGGAAGGTGTAGCGAGCGTTGGCGTAATCCAGCTGCGCCGAGAACAGGATGCGCTGGTTCTGGATCACGTCCAGCACGGTACGGGTACCGACTTCCAGGCCAACCTGCGACGCGTCGTAGGCGCTCTGTGCCGAAACCACCGCCAGGCGACGGGCCTCCACTTCGCTGATGCCCTGCACCAGGGTCTGGTAGGCATTGCGGGTGTTGCGGTCCAGGGCGCGCTTCTGCTGCTCGTAGCCGTCCTGGGCGATGTCACGCTGGGCCAGCGCCTGGCGCACGCCGGACTGGGTGGCGCCACCGGCGAAGATCGGCACGCTCAGGGTCAGCCCGATGCTGTTGGTGCGTGCATCCGGCGACAGCGAACCGGCGCCGGTGCTGTCACCCCAGGTCGCGCTCTTGCCCCAGCTGCCGCCCAGCGACAGGGTGGGGTAGTGACCACCACGGGCGGCCTGCACGCCGGCTTCGGCGGCACTGACCTTGAGTTCCTGCGCCTTCAGCGCCGGATTCTGGTTGGTGGCCTGGTGCACCAGCTCATCGATGTTGCCGCGGTTGGCCGGCACTTCCGGACGGAAGTCGGCCGGCAGGCCACGCAGGTTCACCACCGGCTGGCCGGTCAGTTCGGTCAGGGCCTGGTAGTTATCGGCCAGGGTGTTCTGCGCAACGATGGTGTTGGCACGCGCCTGGTCGTACTGGGCGCGGGCTTCGTGCACGTCGGTGATCGGCGCCAGGCCCACTTCCAGGCGCTTGTCGGCGAAGTCGAACTGCTTCTTCGCGGCCGCTTCGTTGGTCTGTGCGGCGTTCAGCGATTCGATCGCCACCAGCACGTTGAAGTAGGCCGCCGAGGTGCGCACGATCAGGCTGTCGTTGGCCGAATCGAGGGTGAAATCCGCCGCCTTGCTCAGCTCACGCTGCGAGCGCAGGTTGTTGATCTGGGTCCAGTTGAACAGCGTCTGGCTGCCATCGATCGTGTAGGTGCGGCGCTTGCTGCTGAACGAGCCCGAATTGGCATCGGCGTTGGGCTCGCTGCGCGTACGGTTCAGCGTGGCCTGGCCGTTGATCTGCGGCAGCAGGGCGGCGCGCGCCTGCACGGCACCTTCCTTGTCGACCAGCCGGGTCGATTCGGCGGCGGACAGCTGCGGATCGCCGTTGCGCGCCATTTCGTAGACCTGCAGCAGGTCGGCGGCATGGGCGGACAACGGCAGCAGGGCAGTGGCCAGCGCAACAGCGAGGGATCGGCGGATCATTGCGGCTTCCTTGGACTCAGAGGTGGAACTGGGGTGCCGGGGCGGCACCGCGCAGGTAATCGATATCGGTCTCGAACAGGGACTCGGTGCTGCCGTCGGCCTTGACCAGCAGGGCCTCCATCGCCGGCGAGCGGCCGTGGATCACGAACAGGCGGCCACCCGGACGCAGCCACGAGGCGAACTGTGACGGCACCACGTCGACCGCACCAGTGACACAGATCACGTCAAAGCGGCGTTCGGTCTGCCAGGACAGGGCGTCAGCCACTTCCACGCGGACGTTGGTGCCCAGGCCGGAAGCGTCCAGGCGGGCACGCGCGGCGGCGGCCAGCTCCGGGTCGATCTCCAGGCTCAGCACGTCGCGCGCCAGCGCGCCGATGCAGGCTGCCAGGAAGCCGCTGCCGGTGCCGATTTCCAGCACTTCGTCACCCGGCTGCAGATCCAGTGCCTGCAGGGTACGGCCCTCGATGACCGGCTTCATCATCTTCTGGCCATGGCCGATCGGCAGTTCAACGTCGGCATAGGCCAGCGCCCGGTGTGCGTCGGCGACAAAGGCCTCGCGCGGCAGGCGGGCGAGGACGTCGAGCACCTTGATGTCCAGCACGTCCCAGGGACGGATCTGCTGTTCCACCATCAGTTCGCGGGCGTGGGCGTAATCAATCGTCATGAGGTTCAAATCCAGCGCAGTGGGCCGGCCATTTTACCGGTGCCGGAGGCCGGCGGCGCGCCCAGAGCATCAGCTGCCGGGTGGCCGGGGTCGCAGTGCCGGAAGTCATCGCGACCTCCGGTTCGTTCAGTTTTGGTTATTCAGCCGTCCCGGCCCCTCGCGGCGCATAGGCGCGCAGGAAGAAGTCGATGCTGGCGGTCACATGGGCAAGAGGGTCGCACTCCACCGGTGACAGTGGCATGCCGCACATCATATGCATGTGCACTTCGCCCTTCACCAGGGTCAGGAACTGCTGCCCGGCCAGGTAGTAGTCGGGGATCGCCAGCTCACCGCGTTCGCCGCGGGCGCGCAGGAAGTCGGCCAGGGCCTCGCAGGTGCGTTCCGGACCGGCCTGCCAGAACAGCTCGCGCAGGCGTTCATCGGTCTCCGGCGCCATCATCATGCGCTGGATCGAGATCGCCGCATCGGAGGTGATCAGCTCGAAGAAGGCCAGGCCGATGCCGATCAGCTGGTCGCGCAGCGGGCCGTCCGCGTCGGCCACGAACAGGGCATCGGGCAGCATTTCAATGCACTTGGACTGCACGGCCTGGGAAAACAGGGTTTCCTTGTCGCCGAAGTGGCTGTACACGGTCAGCTTCGAGACGCCGGCCTGGGCGGCAATGGCGTCCATGCTCACGCCGGTATAGCCCTGTTCGATGAACAGTACCTTGGCTGCTTCAAGGATCGCCGCGCGCTTGCCCAGATCCTTGGGGCGCCCGGGTCCGGCGGCCTTGGCAGCAGGCTTGGCCGACGGCTTGCGGGAAGTGGGAGAACTCATCGCAACAATACTAGACCAAGCGGTTCGATATTTATACTATACCGACTGGTTCACTAATGTCCGTGTCGCAACAGTATGTTGCCGACGCGTTCCCCCGGATCCCCTTTTCAGGTCTTGTACCTCATGAAGAACATGCGTTGGTTGGGTGTTGGCGTGCTGGCGATGGTGGTGGCAGCCTGTGGCAGGCAGGCCGCCGAACCGGTGGCGGCCATTCCGGTGCTGGTGGTGCATCCCACCACGCAGGACGGACAGGCGCCGGCGGCCTACCCTGGTGAGGTACGCGCCCGCCAGGAGAGCCCGCTGTCGTTCCGGGTCGGCGGCAACCTGATCAAGCGTCATGTCGACGCCGGGCAACGCGTGAAGAAGGGCCAGCTGCTGGCCGAGCTGGACGTGGCCGACTACGCCTCGCAGGCAGCCGCCTCGCAGGCGCAGCTGGCGGCGGCGGAAGCCGACCTGGTGCGCGCCCGCGATGACCAGAAGCGCTACGCCAAGCTGGCCGAGGACCAACTGGTCAGCCGCTCGGCGCTGGACCAGCAGACCGCCGCGTTCAAGGCCGCGCAGGGCCAGGCCAATGCCGCCCGCGCCAACCTGGCGGTGGCCCGCAACCAGGCCGAGTACGCGCAGCTGCGCGCCCCGGCCGACGGCGTGATCGCCAGCCGCCAGGCCGAAGCCGGGCAGGTGGTCAGTGCCGGGCAGACGGTGTTCACCCTGGCCGCAGATGGTGGCCGTGAAGTGCTGATCGCACTGCCGGAAAGCAGCATCCGTGATTACAAGGTCGGGCAGCCGGTGCAGGTGGAACTGTGGAACCGCCCGGGCCAGTTGCTGCCGGGCACCCTGCGTGAGATCGCGCCGGCCGCCGATGCGCAGGCGCGCACCTATGCCACGCGGGTCAGCCTGGCGCCGGAAGCCTTGAGCGAAGTGGAGCTGGGCCAGAGCGCGCGGGTGTTCGCCGCCGCTGGCCGCAGTGGCACCCTGCAGCTGCCGCTCGGCTCGGTGCTGCGCGGTAGCGATGGCAAGGCCAGCGTTTGGGTGGTCAATCCGTCCAATGGTGCGTTGAAGGCAACCGCGGTAACGGTCGGTGCCTATGGTGCGCAGGCGGTGCCGGTGCTGTCCGGCGTGGCCGCGGGTGACTGGGTGGTGGCTGCCGGCGGCCATCTGCTGCGCGAAGGCCAGGTGGTGACGCCGGTCGACCGCCAGAATCGTCCGGTGCTGGCACCGGCGGCTGCGCCGGCCGCAGGCAAGGGGCACTGACCCGTGCGCCGCTTCAATCTCTCCGAATGGGCGCTGGGCAATCGCCCGCTGGTGCTGTTTGCGATGCTGGCCTTCGCCGTCATCGGCGCCTGGTCCTACAAGCACCTGGGCCAGTCCGAAGATCCGCCGTTCACCTTCAAGGCAATGGTGGTGCGCACGATGTGGCCTGGCGCCACCGCCGAGCAGGTCTCGCGGCAGGTGACCGAGCCGATCGAGAAGGCGCTGATGAACACCGGCGAGTACGAGTTCATCCGCTCGTACTCCCGCCCGGGCGAATCGCAGGTGATCTTCATGGCCCGCGACAGCCTGCGTTCCAAGCAGATTCCCGACCTCTGGTACCAGGTGCGAAAGCGCGTGGGTGACATCAAGGCGACGCTGCCGCGCGAGATCGTCGGGCCGTTCTACAACGATGAGTTCGGCGATACCTTCGGCAACATCTATGCGCTGACCGGCGAAGGCTTCGACTACGCGGTGATGCGCGATTACGCCGACCGCATCCAGCTGGAACTGCAGCGCGTGCCCGACGTCGGCAAGATCGACCTGGTCGGCCTGCAGGATGAGAAGGTCTGGATCGAACTGTCCAACACCAAGCTGGCCACGCTGGGCGTGTCGCTGCAGCAGGTGCAGCAGGCGTTGGCCGACCAGAACGCGGTGACTGCCACGAGCTTCTTCGAAACCCCGACCGACCGCGTGCAGCTGCGCGTGACCGGCCAGTTCGATTCGATCGAGGACATCCGCAAATTCCCGATCCAGGCCGGCGAGCGGACCCTGCACCTGGGTGACATCGCCGAGGTGAAGCGTGGCTTTGCCGATCCGGCGTCGCCGAAGATGCGCTTCATGGGCCAGGATGCGATCGGCCTGGCGGTAGCGATGAAAGATGGCGGCGACATCCTGAAACTGGGTGCCACCCTGGATGCCGAGTTCGAGCGCCTGCAGAAGACCCTGCCGGCCGGCATGCAGCTGCGCAAGGTGTCCGACCAGCCGCATGCGGTGGAAGAGTCGGTGGGCGAGTTCGTGCAGGTGCTGACCGAAGCGGTGGTGATCGTGCTGCTGGTCAGCTTCTTCTCATTGGGCCTGCGCACCGGCCTGGTGGTGGGCGTGACCATTCCGCTGGTGCTGGCGATGACCTTCTTCGTCATGCACTACTTCGACATCGGCCTGCACAAGATTTCGCTGGGCGCGCTGGTGCTGGCGCTGGGCCTGCTGGTGGACGATGCGATCATCGCGGTGGAAATGATGGCCACCAAGATGGAGCAGGGCTACGACCGCCTGCGTGCGGCCAGCTTCGCCTGGGAATCGACCGCGTTCCCGATGCTGACCGGTACGCTGATCACCGCGGCCGGCTTCCTGCCCATTGCAACGGCGGCCTCGAGCACCGGCGAGTACACCCGTTCGCTGTTCCAGGTGGTGACCATCGCACTGGTGGTGTCCTGGATCGCCGCGGTGCTGTTCATCCCGTACCTGGGCGACAAGATGCTGCCGGACCTGTTCAATCCGCAGCTGCCCAAGCCGGACAGCCTGGCCGGTCGCTGGCGCGCCAGGCGCCTGCAGTGGGCCGACCGCCATCCGGCGCTCGCGCGCTGGATCGCGCCGAAGGAACATGCGCACGACCATGATCCGTACCAGCGGCCGTTCTACACCCGTTTCAGGGGCTTCCTGGATACCTGCCTCCGCCATCGCTGGTGGGTGATCGGTGCGACCATCGCGCTGTTCATCGGCTCGCTGATGCTGTTCCGCTTCGTGCCGCAGCAGTTCTTCCCCGATTCCACCCGGCCCGAGCTGATGGTGGACATCGAACTGGCCGAAGGCGCATCGCTGGCCGCAACCCAGGCGCAGGCCAGCAAGCTGGAAAAGCTGCTGAAGCAGCGCGAGGGCATCAGCAACTACGTGGCCTACGTCGGCACCGGTTCGCCGCGCTTCTACCTGCCGCTGGACCAGCAGCTGCCGGCGACCAACTTCGCCCAGTTCGTGGTGCTCACCGAAGACGCCAAGGCCCGCGAAGCGACCCGCGACTGGATGCTGAAGGACGTGATCAAGCAGTTCCCGGACGTACAGATGCGCGTGACCCGGCTTGAGAATGGCCCGCCGGTCGGCTATCCGGTGCAGATGCGCGTCTCCGGCGAGCACATCGCGCAGGTGCAGGCGATCGCGCGCCAGGTCGAGGCCAAGGTGCGGGAGAACCCGCACGTGATGAACGTCAATCTGGACTGGAGCGAGCCGAGCAAAGTGGTGCGGCTGGTGATCGACCAGGACCGTGCGCGCGCGCTGGGCGTCAGCAGCGCGCAGGTCAGCCAGTTCCTCAGCAGTTCGCTGTCGGGCATGAGCGTCAGCACCTACCGCGAAGGCAACCGCCAGATCGAGATGCTGCTGCGTGGGCCGGACAACGAGCGCGCGCAGCTGGACCTGATCGGCAGCCTGGCAATGCCCACCAGCAGTGGCACGGCGGTGACGCTGTCGCAGGTCGCGCGGCTGGAATACGCGTTCGAGGACGGCATCATCTGGCACCGCAACCGCCTGCCGACGGTGACCGTGCGTGCCGACATCAGCGACGGTATGCAGGCGCTGGACGTGGTGCAGCAGATCGTGCCGACGCTGGACGGCATCCGTGCCGGACTACCCAGTGGCTACCTGCTGGAAACCGGTGGCTCGGTGGAGGATTCGGCACGTGGGCAGAACTCGATCAAGGCGGGCATGCCGTTGTTCCTGATCGTGGTGGCCACGCTGCTGATGCTGCAGCTGCGCAGTTTCTCGCGCGCGGCGATGGTGCTGGTGACCGCACCGCTGGGCATCATTGGCGCCACGTTGTTCCTGCTGCTGTTCCGCGCCCCGTTCGGATTCGTTGCGCTGCTGGGCACGATCGCACTGGCCGGCATGATCATGCGCAACTCGGTGATCCTGATCGACCAGATCCAGCAGGATATCGATGCCGGGCATGACCGCTGGCATTCGATCATCGACGCGACGGTGCGCCGTTTCCGCCCGATCGTGCTGACCGCGCTGGCGGCCGTGCTGGCGATGATTCCGCTGTCGCGCAGTGCGTTCTATGGCTCGATGGCGATCTCGATCATGGGTGGGCTGATCGTCGGCACGGTGCTGACCCTGGTGTTCCTGCCGGCGCTGTACGCGGCGTGGTTCCGGGTCAAGCCGGACGAATCCGGGGCGTAGCGCCCCGGGTTCTACGGCCGGGGTCGGATCCCTTTCCCTCCGGGAAAGGGCTCTGACCCCACCCAGGTTGTGCACATCCACGCATGGCGTGGATCTACCGCGGTGGGCCTGGTGGGTGCCAACCTTGGTTGGCACTGATGCATGCATCCACGCATGGCGTGGATCTACTGCAGCTGCAGGCCGGTTCGCAGCACTGGCAGCAGCCACTCCAGAAATACCTGCACACGCTGCGCGCGATGTTGCCGATGCGGCTGCAACAGGGTCACCGGCAACGGCTGCGCCACGTACTGCGGCATCACTTCCACCAGTTCGCCGGAGTGCAGTTCCGCCTGCACGTCGTAACGCGGAATCTGCAGCAACCCCAGCCCGGCCACGCAGCACGCGATCGAGGCCTCGGCACTGTTCACCCGCACCCAGCCGGACATCGGCAGCGTGCGCAGCTGCGCGCCCTCCCGCCACTCCCACGGTTCCACCCGCGCCGTGGTCGGCGACGCGTAGTTCACTGCGCGGTGCTGCTGCAGGTCGGCAGGCTGCTGCGGAATGCCGTGTTCACGCAGGTACGCCGGCGCGGCGACGTTGACGAAGTCGAGCTGGCCCAGCGTGCGCGCCACGAGGCTGGAATCGCCCAGCTGGCCGACCCGCAGCACGGCATCGCAACCGTCCTCGATCAGGTTCACCGCGCGGTCGGTCATGCCCAGGTCCACTTCCACCTGCGGATGGCGCGCGAAGAAATCCGGAAGAGCAGGGGCGATGATGCGGCGGCCGATGCGGCTGGGCACATCGATCTTCAGCAGGCCCATCGGCTGCGCGTCGTCCTGGCGGAACAGACTTTCGGCGTCTTCGACTTCGGCGATCAGGCGCAGGCAGCGCGCATGGAACACGTCGCCATCGTGGGTGGTGGAAACGCGACGGGTGGAGCGCTGAAGCAGGCGGGTGCCGAGCCGCTGCTCCAGCTCCGCAATGGCCGCCGAGACGGTGGAGCGGGGCAGGCCGAGCTGGTCGGCGGCGCGGGTGAAGCTGGCGCACTCCACCACCCGGGTGAAGATGCGGAAGCGATCGATCCGGTCCATTGTTCGCTGGCTCTGGAAAGTTAAGTCAATGTGGCGGGCTTTATCCGCATTTCCTGCACGATATCGTCGTCAGGGCAGGGTTGCCACCCCGGGCAGCCCCCTTCCGAGACCGAAGCCATGACCGACCATTCCCTCAAGAGCAAGACCGTGCTGATCGCCGGTGGCGCCAAGAACCTGGGCGGTCTGATCGCCCGCGACTTCGCCGGCCAGGGCGCCAAAGCCATCGTCATCCACTACAACAGCGCCGCCACCCAGGCCGACGCAGAGGCGACCGTCGCCGCGGTGCAGGCCGCCGGCAGCAAGGCGGTGGCCCTGCAGGGTGACCTGACGTCGGCCGCAGCGATGGAGCGCTTGTTCGCAGACGCCGTGGCCGCAGTTGGTCGTCCCGACATCGCCATCAACACGGTCGGCAAGGTGTTGAAGAAGCCGCTGCTGGACATCAGCGAAGCAGAGTACGACGAGATGAGCGCGGTCAACGCCAAGGCCGCGTTCTTCTTTCTCAAGGAGGCTGGACGTCACGTCAACGACGGTGGTCGCATCTGCACCTTGGTGACCTCGCTGCTGGGTGCCTACACGCCGTTCTATTCCAGCTACGCCGGCACCAAGGCGCCGGTCGAGCACTTCACCCGTGCGGCGTCGAAGGAGTTCGGTGAGCGTGGCATCTCGGTGACCGCGATCGGGCCGGGTCCGATGGACACGCCGTTCTTCTACCCGGCCGAGAGCGCCGATGCGCAGGCGTACCACAAGACCGCCGCGGCGCTGTCGGCGTTCACCCGCACTGGCCTGACCGACATCGCCGACATCGTGCCGTGGATCCGCTTCCTGGTGACCGATGGCTGGTGGATGACCGGGCAGACGATCCTGGTCAATGGTGGGTACACCACCAAGTAAAGCCGCCACGCATGGCGTGGCCTTACTGCGGTGGTGGGTGCCGACCTTGGCTGGTACGGATGGCTGCATCCACGCATGGCGTGGATCTACTGCACGGGGTTCGAACCATCCACGCATGGCGTGGATCTACAGTAGAGCCACCCCATGGGTGGCTGCGCACAATGTCCAAAGGGAGAGACGCCACGCATGGCATGGCGCTATCGGATCAGTTGAGTCTGGCCAGCACCGCGTCGGTGGCGGCAGCGGTGCTGACGGCCTGGCCCTTGGCCGCCAGGTCGGCGGTGAACACCCCGTCATCCAGCACCGCATGCACGGCGGCTTCCACCGCGGCTGCTTCGGCTTCCAACCCCAGCGAATGGCGCAGCAGCATCGCGGCGCTGAAGATCGTCGCGTACGGGTTGGCGATGCCCTTGCCGGCGATGTCCGGGGCCGAACCATGGATGGGTTCGTAGATGCCCACCGCGCCGGGCTCCCCCAGCGACGCCGACGGCAGCAGGCCCAGCGAACCGGCCAGCATCGAGGCCTCGTCGGTGAGGATGTCGCCGAACATGTTCTCGGTCACGATCACATCGTATTCGCGCGGCTTGGCCAACAGGTGCATCGCCATCGAATCAACCAGCTGGTGCTCCAGCGCCACATCCGGGAACTCTTCGCGGCCGATGCGCGCGGCCACGTCACGCCACAGGCGCGAGGTTTCCAGCACGTTGGCCTTGTCCACCGAGGTGACCTTGCCGCGGCGCTGCCGGGCCAGGCGGAAAGCACTGCGCAGCACGCGCTCGATCTCGGCTACGGTGTAGCGGCACAGGTCGCTGGCACTGTCGGCGTCGCGGGTCTTGTCGCCGAAGTAAATGCCGCCGGTCAGCTCGCGCACCACCACGAAGTCCACGCCCTGCAGCAGCTCGGCCTTGATCGGCGAGGCGTGCAGGGCGGCTTCATGGGTACGCACCGGGCGCAGGTTGGCGTACAGGCCCAGCGCCTTGCGGATCGCCAGCAGGCCCTGTTCCGGACGCACCTTGGCGTTCGGGTCGGACCACTTGGGGCCACCGACCGCGCCCAGCAGCACCGCGTTGGCGGCCKGGCHGGCCGCCAACGTCGACGCCGGCAGTGGCTCGCCGTGACGGTCGATGGCGACGCCACCGATGTCGTGCTCGCTGAAAGTGAAGGTGTGGTTGAAGCGTTCGGCGACGGACTTCAGGACGGCCACTGCCGCGGCGGCCACTTCCGGGCCGATGCCATCACCGGGGAGTACAACGATCTCAGCGTGCATGCTCACTCTCGTAACGTTCGATTTCAGGGACACGGCCCAACAGATACCCCAGCTGGTCGACGCCTTCCAGCAGGCAGGTCTGCGAGAAGCCATCCAGCGGGAAGGAATAGACGCGACCGTCCGGCGTGCGCAGTTCGCGGCTGGCCACGTCGATGGTCAGTTCATCGTCCGGGCGCTGCATCAGCGCCTGTACGTCGGCCTCGTCCAGCACGATCGGCAACAAGCCGTTCTTCAACGAGTTGCCGCGGAAGATGTCGGCGATCTCGCTGCTGACGATGGCGCGCAGGCCGAGGTCGGTCAGCGCCCACGGCGCATGTTCCCGCGAGGAGCCGCAGCCGAAGTTGCGGCCGGCCAGCAGGATGCTGCGGCCGGCGTTGTGCGGTTGGTTGAAGGCAAAGTCCGCCACCGGCGAACCATCGGCCTGCCAGCGCCAGTCATTGAACGCGTTGCGGCCCAGGCCGGCGCGCTCGGTGGTGGACAGGAACCGCGCCGGGATGATCTGGTCGGTGTCGATGTTGGTCTGCGCCAGTACCACGCTGGACGAGGTCAGGGTACGGAAACCGGCCATCACGCCACCTCCTGTGCGAACAGTTCGCGGGTATCGGCAACGTGCCCGTTTACGGCAGCCCAGGCCGCGCTCATCGGCGAGGCCAGCAGCGTGCGCGAACCGGGGCCCTGGCGGCCTTCGAAGTTGCGGTTGCTGGTGCTCACGGCCAGCTGGCCGGGCGCGACCAGATCGCCGTTCATGGCGATGCACATCGAGCAGCCCGGCTCGCGCCACTCCGCTCCGGCCGCGCGCACGATCTCGTGGATGCCCTCGGCTTCGGCCTCGCGCTTGACGATCTCCGAGCCCGGCACCACCAGCATGCGTACCCGTTCGGCGACGCGACGGCCACGCAGCACCTGCGCCACTTCGCGCATGTCGCTCAGGCGACCGTTGGTGCACGAACCGACGAACACCACGTCCACCGGGGTGCCGGCCAGCGCCTTGCCGGCCTGGAAATGCATGTAGTCCAGGCCCTTCTGTGCGGCCGCATCGTTGGCTGCGGGAATCGGCGCATCCACCGCGATGGCGGTACCCGGATGCGTGCCCCAGGTCAGGGTCGGGCGGATGTCGGCGGCGTCGATGCGCACTTCGCTGTCGAAGCGCGCGCCTTCATCGCTGCGCAGCTGCTGCCAACGTGCGACGGCGGCATCGAAGTCGGCGCCCTTGGGGCCACGCGGGGTGCTGGCCACGAAGTCGAAGGTGACCTGGTCCGGCGCCACCATGCCAGCGCGTGCGCCGGCCTCGATCGACATGTTGCACAGGGTCATGCGCTGTTCCATGTCCATCGCTTCGATGGTGCTGCCACGGAACTCGATGACGTGGCCGGTGCCACCGTTGACGCCGATCACGCCGATGATGTGCAGGACCACGTCCTTGGCGCCGACGCCCGGCGCCAGCGGGCCTTCGACGGTGATCGCAAAGGTCTTCGCCTTGCGCTGCAGCAGGCACTGCGTGGCCAGCACGTGGCCGACTTCGCTGGTGCCGATGCCGAACGCCAGCGAACCGAAGGCACCGTGGGTGGAGGTATGGCTGTCGCCGCAGACGATGGTCATGCCCGGCTGGGTGAAGCCCTGTTCCGGCGCGATCACGTGGACGATGCCGCGGTTGTCCGAAGCCATGTCGAACAGCTCGATGCCGTGCTCGGCGCAGTTGCGTGCCAGCGTGGCGACCTGTGCCTCGGAGGCGGCACTGGCGTAGGGCAGCGTGCCATCGGCTGCGGCCGGCAGGGTCGGCGTGGAGTGGTCCATCGTCGCCTTGGTGCGGTCCGGGCGACGTGGCGACAGGCCGCGTTCGCGCAGCTCGGTGAACGCCTGCGGCGAGGTGACCTCGTGGATCAGGTGCAGGTCGATGTACAGCACGGCGGGCGCGCTGTCGGATTCGGGAACCACCACGTGGGCGTCCCACAGTTTGTCGTACAGGGTGCGGGGTGCGGAAGTCATGCGTATGCCTGGCAGAAGTACGAAATAGCGAACATCAGTAAAGAAAACGGAACGGTCAAGTCAGCGGCGACGGGCAAGTACCCGCAGCCGCACGTAGTCGGCCAGCGGCTGGCCGGCGGCGTTGCGCGGCAGATCGTCCAGCAGTGCAGCGGCGGCATCGCGCACGGTGGCGCGGGCCTCGCTGGGCAGGTCATCCAGCAGCGGCGCAGCGAATACACGCAGCCAGCCGGCCACGCCGGTCGGCAGCGCGGTCGGGCGCGGCGTGCATTCGATCAGCTGCACCTGGAAACCATGCTGGCGCAGGCGGTCGGCGTAGGCATCCGCGGTCGGGAAGTACCACTGGAACGTGCTGGCGCCGTGGCCATGGGCCGCGCGTGTGGCCTGCACCGCAGCGATGATCGTGGCCACGTTGCCATGGCCGCCGAACTCGGCGACGAAACGGCCACCGGGGCGCAGGGCGCGGCGCACGCCTTCCAGCACCTGGTCGGGGTTGCCCATCCAATGCAGTGCGGCATTGCTGAATACCGCATCGAATTCGCTGTCGAACGACAGCGCGTGGCCGTCCATCACCTGCGCGTCGACACCGCGCGCGCGGGCGGCGATCACCAGTTCCGGCGACGCATCCACGCCGTGGATGCGTGCGCCGCTCAGCGCCAGCTCGGTGCTGAGTACGCCATCGCCACACCCCAGGTCGAGGATGCGTTCACCGGCGCGCGGGTCGAGCAGGCGCGCTACCGCGCCGCCGAGCAGCGGCACGAAGCCGGCGTCGATCGCATAGTCCTGGGCGTTCCACTGCTGGCCAGCGGCGCTGGTCGGGGTGGGGGTGTCGAWGGCGCTCATCTCGGGTTCCTCWGGCGGTGGCGGGGGTGGGAACGTCGGTGCTGCTGTGGGCGGCGGCCTGGCGCTGGCGCAGCAGGCGGTTGGCGACATCCAGCCAGGCCAGCGCGGACGCTTCGATGATGTCCTTGCTGGTACCGGTGCCGTCGTACTCCACGCCCTCGTGGCGCACGCTCAGGTTGGCTTCGCCGCGCGCATCGGCGCCGATGCCGACGCTGTGCACGTGGTAGCTGTCCAGCATCAGCTGCACGCCGGTGGCGGCCGACAGCGCGCCGAACAGGGCATCGACCGGGCCGTCACCCTGTGCGGTTTCGGCCACGCGGTTGCCATCCGGGTCGGACAGTTCGACCAGCGCGTTGGCACGGCTGCCGACATCGCTGATGGTCATCGAGGCCAGGCGGTAGCCCTGTGCGTTGGAACCGCCCTGCATCAGCGTCTGCAGGTCGGCGTCGGTGACCACGCGCTGCTGTTCGCACAGGCCCTTGAACTGCTCGAACACCAGCTTCAGTTCGTCTTCGTCCAGCCAGAAGCCCAGCGCACGCAGGCGCGCTTCAACAGCGGCGCGGCCACTGTGGCGGCCCAGCACCATCTGCGAGTCTTCCCAGCCCACGTCTTCCGGACGCATGATTTCGTAGGTGCCGCGATGGCGCAGCATGCCGTGCTGGTGGATGCCCGATTCATGGGCGAAGGCATTGGCGCCGACGATCGCCTTGTTGCGCTGTACCGGCATGCCGACCAGGCGCTGCAGCAGCTGAGAGGTGCCGACGATGCGAGGAGTGTTGATCGCGGTGTCCTGCTCGTAGAAGGCCTGGCGCACCTTCAGCACCATCGCGATTTCTTCCAGCGAGCAGTTGCCGGCGCGCTCACCGATGCCGTTGATGGTGCACTCGACCTGGCGCGCGCCACCTTCGATGGCGGCCAGCGAGTTGGCCACGGCCAGGCCCAGGTCGTTGTGGCAGTGCGCGCTGAAGATCACGTTGGCGGCATTGGGCACGTCGGCGACGCCGGCGATGACCTGCTGGAACATCGCGCGGATTTCTTCCGGCGTGGTGAAGCCGACGGTGTCGGGCAGGTTGATGGTGGTGGCACCGGCGGCGATCGCCACGCGCGCGACCTCGATCAGGTAATCCAGCTCGGTACGGGTGGCATCCTCGGCCGAGAATTCGACATCGTCGATGTAGGAACGCGCCAGCGCTACGTGCTTGCGTACCGACTCCAGTACCTGCTCGCGGGTCATGCGCAGCTTGTGCTCACGGTGCAGCGGGCTGGTCGACAGGAACACGTGCAGGCGCGGATTGGCAGCTGCTTCCAGGGCCCGTGCGGAAGTTTCGATGTCGGCCTGCAGGCAGCGTGACAGCACCGCCAGGCTCAGGCTCGGGCGGCGCAGTTCGCGGCCGATCAGTGCCATCGCCTCGCGATCGGACTGCGAGCTGGCCGGGAAGCCGGTCTCGATGATGTCCACGCCCAGTTCGTCCAGCGCACGCGCCATCACCAGTTTCTGCGGCGGGCTCATGCTGCAGCCGGGGGACTGCTCGCCGTCACGCAGGGTGGTGTCGAAGATGCGGATGCGCGGGGTGGTAATTCGTTCGATGGTGGTCACAGGGAAATCTCCTCGACAGCGGGCGTTGCGGCTTGCAGGTGGGAAGGGGAAGAGGTGGGGGAGGGCGGCGCGCTGGCCTTGGCGGGCGAGCGGGGTGTTTCGCTGCGCCTTCGCCGTGGCTTGCGCGGCGGGCGCGGTCGGATGTCGGTCAGCAGGCCGGCCAGCACGCCGGCATCGATGTTTCCGCCGGAGACCACCGCGCACTTGCGGCGGCCCGCGACGCGGCGGCCGGCGGCCAGCGCCAGCGCGCCGGCGCCCTCGGCGATGATGTGTTCTTCCAGTGCCAGCCGGACCAGGGTTTCGCGCAGTTCGGCTTCGCGCACGATCACCACATCGTCCAGCAGCGACGTGCACAGGCGGCGGGTCAGGAAGCCGGGGATCTTCACCCGCACGCCATCGGCCAGCGAGGCGACAGGTGCGATCTCGCGGACATCACCGCGGATCGCGCGCGCCATCGAGTCAACGCCTTCCACCTGGGCACCAACCACGCGCACGCCCTGCGACTTCAGAGCCAGGGCAACGCCAGAGGCCAGTCCACCACCACCGATCGGCACGATCACCACGTCCGGTGCGTGTGCGGCCAGCTCGATGCCGACCGTGCCCTGGCCGGCGATCACGTCGGCATCATCGAACGCGGACAGGAAGCGGTAGCCGTGGCGCTGCGCCAGTTCGACCGCGAAGGCGTAGGCCTCGTCGTAGCTGTTGCCGTGCTGGCGCACGGTCGCGCCCCAATGGGCGACGCCGGCGATCTTGGTGGCGGGCGCGCCATGCGGCATCACCGTGATGGCCGGTACGTCCAGACGGTAGGCGGCCCAGGCCACGCCCTGGGCGTGGTTGCCGGCCGAGGCGCAGATCACCGGCCGGGTGTCGCCGCGTTCGCGGCCGGCCAGCAGTGCATTCAGTGCGCCGCGCACCTTGTAGGAACCGGTGCGCTGCAGGTTCTCCAGCTTCAGCCAGGTGCCGAAGCGCTCGGCATGGTGCAGCGGGGTGGGCGGCAGGAAGCGGCGCAGGCGGGCCTGCGCGGCCAGCACGTCGGCGACGCTTACGTCGCCGACATCGCTTTCCTGGCTGGCATCAGCGGCCGGCATGGGCCACCAGCGGGCTGCGGTCGACCGCCGCATGCGGGCACGGGCGACGAAGAAGACGCCTCCGTACCGGCACCGTGGTCGCTACGGTACGGGTGTTCATGGCGATACTCCTTCCACGGCGGTGACCTGCACGGACACGCAGTCGTAGATTTTCTCGATCTGCCGGCACAGCGTTTCCGCCGGGCGCTGGCCATCGACGACCAGCTGCAGGTGCCAGCGGCCGTCGTCGGCGGCCACCGGCGCACCGCTGATCGCGCGCGGCGCGAAGCCACGGCGTTCGGCCATGCCGATCACGCGCAGCAGCGCGCCTTCGGCCGGGTGCAGCACCAGGTCAAGCCGGTAGTGCATTGGGGGTCTCCTGGCGGGCATGGGCGGGGTTGCTTTCCAGCATCGTGCTGTTGGCGGTGTTCGGCGGCACCAGCGGCCACACGTTGGCGCGTGCGTCGATGGCCACGTGCAGCAGCGCCGGGCCCGGCTCGGCCAGCAGCGCGGCCAGGCCGCCCTCCACGTCGTCGCGCGCGTCGATGCGGGTGGCGGCGATGCCGAACACCTGCGCCAATGCCACGAAGTCCGGGTTGTCGGACAGGTCGATCTCGCTGTAACGCTCGGCGAAGAACAGCTCCTGCCATTGCCGCACCATGCCCAGCGAACTGTTGTCCAGCAGCACGATCTTCACCGGCAGGCGGCAGCGCGCGATGGTGGCCAGCTCCTGCACGTTCATCATGAAGCTGCCGTCGCCGGACACCAGCACCACGGTGCGGTCGGGGCAGGCGAACTGCGCGCCCATCGCCGCCGGCAGGCCGAAGCCCATGGTGCCCAGCGCGCCACTGGTCAGGTGGTTGCGCGGGTGGTTGAAGCGGCAGTGCTGGGCCACCCACATCTGGTGCTGGCCGACATCGCAGGCGATCACCGCATCGGCCGGGGCCAGCTCGCTCAGGCGCTTCAGCAGCGCCGGTGCGTAGATGTGCTGGCCTGGTGCGTCGTAGCGGGCGGCGAAGCGATCGCGGTGCTGCGCACAGCGCTTGCGCCATGCGTCCTGGTGGGCCTTGGGGGAGGGGAAGGCCGCACGCAGGGCGCGGATGGCGTGACCGACATTGCCGGGCACGGCGACATCGGCACTGCGCAGCTTGGAGATCTCGTACGCGTCCGCATCGATGTGGACGACGCGGGCGAACGGTGCGAACTCGGCCAGCTTGCCGGTGGCACGGTCATCGAAACGCGCACCCAGCACCAGCAGCAGGTCACTTTCCTGCACCGCCATGTTGGCCGCGCGGGTGCCATGCATGCCCAGCATGCCCAGCGACTGTGGGTGGTTGGCCGGCAGTGCACCCAGTCCACGCAGGGTCATCACGGTGGGGATGGCGCTGGCTTCGACGAAGTCGCGCAGGTCCTGCACGGCGTCACCCAGCGCGATGCCGCCACCCGCGTAGACCACCGGCTTCTCGGCTGCCGCCAGCGCGGCAATGGCCTCGGCGATGGCCGCGTCGGCCGGCGCCGGCGGCGGTTCGATGCTGCTCGGCACATGCACCGGCAGATGGCTGGCATCGGCCAGCTGCACGTCCTTGGGCAGGTCGATCAGCACCGGGCCTGGGCGGCCCTCGCGGGCGATCCGGAACGCATCGGCCACCACGCGTGGCAGGTCATCGACGCTGCGCACCAGCCAGCTGTGCTTGACGATCGGCATCGTCAGGCCGAACACATCCAGCTCCTGGAAGGCATCGGTGCCCAGCAGCGGCGTGCCGACCTGGCCGGTGATGCAGACCATCGGCACCGAATCCAGCATCGCGTCGGCGATGCCGGTGACGAGGTTCGACGCGCCCGGGCCGGAGGTGGCCACGCAGACGCCGACCTGGCCGCTGGCGCGGGCGAAGCCATTGGCCGCCAGCGCTGCACCCTGCTCATGGCGTACCAGGATGTGCTTCAGCGACGAATCCACCAGCGCGTCGTAGAACGGCATGATGGTGCCGCCGGGATAGCCGAACAGCGTGCGGACACCCTCGGCCTCCAGCGCCTGGGTCAGCCAGCGCGCACCGTTGGGCGGCGTGCTGCGGTGTGTGGGAGAGTTCATGGGGGAACCTTGCAGAGCGGGTGGGGGTGCCGCGTTGTTACGCGGCTTGACCTTGCAACCAGACCATCTTGGCGCGCAGTTCCTTGCCTACCTTCTCGATCGGGTGTTCCAGGTCGGCCTGCTTGAACCTGTTGTAGTTCGGCAGGCCTGCTTCGTACTCGGCCACCCAGTTTTTGGTGAAAGTGCCGTCCTGGATGTCCTTCAGCACTTCCTTCATGCGCGCCTTGGTGCCGGCATCGATCACGCGTGGTCCGCTGACGTAGTCGCCGTACTGCGCGGTCTCGGAGATGAATTCCAGCATGCGCGAGATGCCGCCTTCGTAGAACAGGTCCACGATCAGCTTCAGTTCGTGCAGTACTTCGTAGTAGGCGATCTCCGGCTGGTAGCCGGCTTCGACCAGGGTCTCGAAGCCGGCCTGCACCAGCGCCGAGGCACCGCCGCACAGCACCGCCTGCTCGCCGAACAGATCGGTCTCGGTTTCTTCCTTGAAGGTGGTCTGGATCAGGTTGGCGCGGGCACCGCCGAGGCCACCGGCATAGGCCAGGGCGTAGTCGGCCGCCTTGCCGCTCTTGTCCTGGTAGACCGCCCAGATGCATGGCACGCCGCGGCCGATTTCATACTCGCGGCGCACCAGCGCGCCCGGGCCCTTCGGTGCGACCAGCACCACGTCGAGGTCTTCGCGCGGCTTGATCATGTCGAAGTGCACGTTCAGGCCGTGCGCGAACAACAGCACCGCACCCTGCTTCATGTTCGGCGCCAGCACGTCGTCGTACAGCTTCTTCTGCACCATGTCCGGGGTCAGCACGGCGACCAGGTCGGCGTCCTTCACTGCATCGGCCGGGGCCTTGACGGTGAAGCCATCGGCCTGCGCCTTGACCTCGGTCGGGCCGCCCGGCCGCAGGCCTACCACCACGTCGAAGCCGGATTCGCGCAGGTTCAGTGCGTGGGCGCGGCCCTGGCTGCCGTAGCCGATGACGGCGATCTTGGTCTGGGGCAGGTCGTTGGTGCTCATGGGGGAGGTTCCTTGCGGTGGGAAGAAAAAAGAACGGCCGGTCGTCGATGTGACGTGCCGGCCGGTCAGGGGAAAGCGATGGGGGAGGCGCCATGCATCGCACGCGAACACCCGCCACGAGACGTCGTGGTGGTGTGGGTCCGGGTTTTGAAGTTGGCGGTGTGCATGGTGGTTGCGTCTGAAACCAGGTCCTGAAATGAAAAAACCCGCACCGGGGCGGGTGCGGGTTTTGATGAGTTCCGGTGTATTTGTTGCTTACACGCTGGCTCGTCCCGCACCTGTTGGTTGGGTAATAAGTACGAGCACAAGAATCGAACGCAGCGAGGCGGCGCCGGTGTCGGCGGCTTCGATGTGGGTTCGCGGTGGCGTGGTGTGGTGCAACATGTGATCGAGAGAAACATGGGTGATTCGGCAGTGTCAACCCTGGTGGCGGATATTTTTTTGGTTTCCGGCGCATCCGGCGCAATCGCTTGCGGCACAAGGATGGTTGCCGCTGAAAGTGTTTCGGTGAACCCGAATTCACTCTTTTCGGCGGGTTTTTTGCGCGGGAATGAGGGGCTGTTGTGTCCGCTCCCGCCGGGATCTCAAGGCGCCCATGACCTCTGCCCGATACCGCGTGAAGGCCACAGCGGCGAAGATCGGGGAACCACCCTTCCATCGGAACCCGACCGTGTCCCGACGCCTTGCCCGTTCCCTGCTTGCCGCCGCCGTGCTCGCCGCCGTGCCTGCACTGTCCTTCGCCGCCGACCGCATCACCGGCCAGACCTTCGCCACCCGCTCGGAGGTGATCGCCCCGCACGCGATGGCCGCGACCTCGCAGCCGCTGGCCACCCAGATCGCGCTGGACGTGATGAAGGGCGGCGGTTCGGCAGTGGACGCGGCGATCGCCGCCAACGCCGCGCTCGGCCTGATGGAACCGACCGGCAACGGCATCGGCGGCGACCTGTTCGCCATCGTCTGGGACCCGAAGACGCAGAAGCTCCATGGCTACAACGGCTCGGGCCGCTCGCCGAAATCGCTGACCCTGGCCGAGTTCCAGCGCCGTGGCCTGAAGGACATCCCGGCCACCGGACCGCTGCCGGTGTCGGTACCCGGCGCGGTCGATGGCTGGTTCGCCCTGCACGACCGCTTTGGCCGCAAGCCGATGGCCGACAACCTGGCCCCCGCCATCCGTTACGCCCGCGAAGGCCACCCGGTGGCAGAAGTGATCGCCTACTACTGGGACCGCTCGGTGCCGAAGCTGTCGCAGTACCCGGGCTTCAAGGAACAGTTCACGATCAACGGCCACGCCCCGCGCAAGGGCGAGATGTGGAAGAACCCGAACCTGGCCAGCACCCTGCAGAAGATCGCCGACGGCGGCCGTGATGCCTTCTACAAGGGTGAGATCGCTCACACCATCGGCGACTACTTCAAGGCCAACGGCGGCTACCTGAGCTATCAGGACATGGCCGACCACCACGGTGAATGGGTCGAGCCGGTCAGCAGCAACTATCGTGGCTACGACGTCTGGGAGCTGCCACCGAACAGCCAGGGCATCGCCGCGCTGCAGATCCTCAACGTGCTGGAAGGCTACGATTTCTCGAAGATCCCGTTCGGCTCCCCGGAACATTTGCATCTGTTCGTTGAAGCGAAGAAGCTGGCCTTCGCCGACCGGGCGCGCTTCTACGCCGACATGGCGTTCCAGCCGGCGCCGGTGCAGAAGCTGATCTCCAAGGAGTACGCGGCGCAGCGTCGCGCGCTGATCTCGATGGACAAGGCGTTGAAGGAAGTGCAGCCGGGCACGCCGAAGCAGCTGGAGGAGGGCGACACGATCTACATGACCGTGGCCGACGCCGACGGCATGATGGTCTCGCTGATCCAGTCCAACTACCGTGGCATGGGCAGTGGCATGGCGCCGCCGGGGCTGGGCTTCATCCTGCAGGACCGTGGCGAGATGTTCGTGCTGCAGAAGAACCACCCCAATGGCTATGCGCCGGGCAAGCGCCCGTTCCAGACCATCATCCCGGCGTTCATCACCAAGGGTGGCAAACCCTACGCCAGCTTCGGCGTGATGGGCGGCGCGATGCAGCCGCAGGGCCATGCGCAGATCGTGATGAACCTGGTGGACTTCGGCATGAATCTGCAGGAAGCCGGCGATGCGCCGCGCATCCAGCATGAAGGTTCCACCGAGCCGACCGGGCAGGCGACGGCGATGACCGATGGCGGCGAAGTGAATCTGGAAACCGGCTTTCCGTACGAGACGGTGCGTGCGCTGATGCGCAAGGGGCATCGCATTGTGTTTGCCGACGGCCCGTATGGCGGCTACCAGGCAATCATGCGTGATCCTGAGACCGGGGTTTATTACGGTGCTTCGGAGAGTCGCAAGGATGGGCAGGCGGCGGGGTATTGAGGTTTCCCGGCCACCGGGCTGAGCCCCCTCTGCGGTGTCGGTTCAGAAGCTGGATTGCGTGATTGGGCCGGGGGGGGGGGGGGGGGGGGGGGGGGGGGGGGGGGGGGGCGGGCGGGGGGGGGGGGGGGGGGGGGGGGGGGGGGGGGGGGGGGGGGGGGGGGGGGGGGGGGGGGGGTGGGGCGKGGGGGSG
>NZ_RAVT01000028.1 GCF_013464915.1 Stenotrophomonas maltophilia | reverse complement strand
GTGATTAAGCCTTCGTACTCCACTTGATCTATGCGATTGCAGTCGCCTCCAGCCATTCCCCTTCACTTGGGCAGAGCTATGAAGCGCATACGGCTGTTTGAATCGAAAATCGCCGCCAGAATCCTTGAGGTGGATCGATTGGCGCGAGAAGGCGCGACGCTTAAAAACGTGGCTGAGAACATGAGGACACTCGCGATTGCGGTGACGATGCTGATCGTAGTAGGGCTGCTGATGGACGTGCCCACGTCAGTCATCCGTGTGGCGGCCATCGCCTGGGGTTGCTGGGCACTGGTCTACGCGTTGCTTGCTGCAGCACAAGCAGGAATTCTCTTGGTCCTGCTGCTTGGTGAGGTGTCCCTGTTGAAGCACATCCTCATCCGAATTGGATTTCTCAGAGGCGCCATTGCCACAGGATTCGCGGCGCTTGTCGTCATCATCATGGCAGTGTCATGCGTGATGTTCGATCCCAAGCACATGTTGCATTGGTGATTACCGACATCTTCCCAACACCCTGCATTCGTCCTATCCGGCATCCCTGACCGGCCCAGGTGGGCTTCGCGCATCGGGATGTTCGACCTCGATTGATTCCGTTTCACTCAACTTGCGAACGTCATGCACTCTGCAATGCCCTGCTGCAATAGTCATTCATCAGGCAGCGATCCAACTGCCACTCTGGCGACAACAACCGGTTCCGTACGCGTTGCAAAAGGCAGCTTGCGGCTTCGGGTTCTGCGGTTCCTTGCAGGGATGGGAATGCTCTTGCTGGCTGCATGCAGTCCGGTGCAAGTGGTCAGGTCAAACCAGGCCAAGACCTACGCAGGTCTCAGCATCCATGGGGAGCGTCGGATGGAGATCATGCCAGCGGCTAGCGCGCACGGGCACTTTCAGACGGTGACTCTCTCACCCGTCCTGCTGATGCCGGAGGTAGCTGCAACGCTGAGTTCGGGAGTCGGCGAGCGACTCAAGGCCGCTGTACACAGCCAGTTGCAGCGGCAGATCGACAGGCGTTTTGGTCGCAGGACAGCAACAAATTCGGGTGCGAGACTATTGCTGCATGCAAGGATCACGTCGGTGAAGGAGGCGTCTGCCGGTCTGAACATTGCCACATCGGTAATGATAGGGCCGGTGAGCAAGGGGCGGCTTTCCCTTGAGGTCGAGGCGATCGATCCAACCACTGGCAGGCAGGTAGCACTGCTGCTGCTCGCCGACGAAGCCGATATGAGGGACATTCGAAAGAGCTACACACCGGATGGCCACGCCAAGGCGCTTGCAGGTCGGTTCGCCATTGAGACGGTGGAGTTCATTGCCCCGCTGGTGAGATCACGCTAGTTTTCATGAAGTCGTCGCTGCTAGCCGTTTTGCTGCACCTTTTGCACTGCCACCGGCTGCGGGCGTGACTTCTGGAAGTGAAATGGCTACATAGACTTGAGTGGCTGTCATTTGCGCGTCATGATTCACGCGTATTAACGACGCTTGGTCATCATGCAGGTGCGCAGCATGCATATTGCGCCACCTTGGCTGGGTGAAGGCCAGTTCCGTGTTGACCAAGCGTATGCGGCGGCCCACTTCGGGAAGAGCCTGTTCTGGCAAACCGGTGAGCTTTTGCTGGCGTTTTTTCTCACAGAGGTGGCTGGATTGCCGCCAATGGCGATGGGCGCGGTGGTCGCCACCAGCCTTCTGGCCAGCGCAGCCAGCGATCTGCTGATCGGCCGGTTCTGGAGGAACTCGCTGGCGCCGCTTCTTGGACAAGACCTGGTGCGCGATCAGTCACGGCTTTTTCTGGACAACGATTCGCGGTCCGGCAGCCTGACCAACCTCTGGCGAAAGCTCCAAGCAGATCCCGCGATCAAGGAACACTACCGGGAGCGCTACGGGCGCATCTTCGATCACTTCCACGACGAACCGATTGGTGACCTGCCGCCCGAAAGCTCGGCTGTTTTCCAGGAGAAGTTCAGACAGAACGATCGGGACGAGAACTACTCGCGCTTCGATAGCGGTTGGGAAAAGGTCTCCAATGAAATGGTGATCCTTTCGGCTGATCCCGTGGCAGCGAAAATCAAGACCCTACGGGACAAGCACCATGCCCACCTGGAAATGCGCAAGCTGGACGAGGAGCCTGGCGCGTTTGACATCAACACGCTTGGATTGACCTTCAATGAGGTTTTGGCTTTTGGCGATCGCTGTCAGGCCATCGTGGCAGAGCTGGGGCTGCTGCTGACCGGGACCAGCTGGGATCCACAGCAATACGCATCGGTTCACGAAGCCCAGGGCAAGGCGATGTGGAAAACCTTGGCTGGGGTTTGACTTCGAGGCACAACAGCGAAGAGCCCAGAAGCCGCCGCAGGTGGCCAAGCCACCTGCCTTCTGAAAAGCACACTTGGTGCGAGGGCATTGCCTCCGGCCGGTTCTGGAAATCCGAAGCTTTGCCACTTCGAACGTGAAGGATGCCCCCGCCTTCTTTGCCGTCAGGGGCACTTGAACTCAAAGCCCACCCAGTCGCTCGCTCCCAGGTCTTGCCAGTAGAGCCGCGCGCCTGGACCCACGACGCTGCACGAGCAAGCCGCAGGCCAAACCGCGGTGCCGGGGTGGTTGACGAAGCCGTAACCTGGCATCGGAGTCAAGTTGGCGCGCAGCGCGTAGACACAGGCTTCCAAAGCCGGTGTTGGGCGGGTCACGCCAGGTGGCTCTGGCGTAAACGTGGGGGTGTCGTTCGTTTCGTATTGCCAAGTGCAGGCCAACGAGGTGGCTTGAAGCTCGGCCAGGGTCCGGGGAGCATTGCAGAAGATCGCCCAGCCGTAGTGCCCTCCGTCTCCCCACGAATGCCAAGATCGCCCGGTGTATTCGGGAAACGTCGGAGGTGGTGCGTTGGGGGTGCATGTATTGGCCTCGTTGCGACGAACCCCAGTCTCCGCCCAATTTGTCCAAGTGGCGAACGTCGGGCTGGGCAGCGACCACGTGGTGGCTGGGCAGTTGTATGACCCGGTCCTCGTCCGCCGCTGTTCGGCCTGCCACGAGTGCGATCCACTCTGGCCCGCCGGGCAAGCGGCCGCCGTGGTGACCCACTGGGTTTCGGCTTGTGGGAAAGGCGCTGGGCACGCCGCGCAGGTGGTGTTGGTTTGCGTCCAGGCGTTCCACGACCCCGTGCCCGTGCACGTGAAGGTGCGCTGCTGGCCGATCGCGCCAAACTGACCGGCAGGGCATCCCACGTTGCGTGTCTCGGGAGCTGGGCACGGCGTGCAGGTGCTACTGGTCGTGGTCCAGCTGCCGGCCGTCGGGGAGCCAGCCCACGCCTCGTAGACGCTCGGATCGGTTCCACAGTGGTGACGGCGGTTTTGGAATACCTGGCCCACTTGGCCCAATGGGCAGTTGATGGTGCGGTTCTCGCTCCACTCTTGGCACGGCGTCGTGGTGCTGATCGGCGGTGGCGTGGTGGGCAGTGAAGTGGACGGGGCCGGAGGCGTCACGCTCACCGGGGGGGCGGGCGGCGTGACCGGTGGGGGTGTCGTGGGAGGAGCGCTGGGCGGCGGAGCGGTTGGTGGCGACACCGGCGGGGAAGGCGCGACCGGTCCCACAGGCCCCACGGGGGATCCCACGGGCGGAGAAACGGGTGGGGTGACCGGGGGCGTCGCAGGTGGCAGCACCAGCGGCGATCCGGTCCATTCGCCCCCCAACAATCCGCTGTGGTAGACGAAGACCACGCGCGATTTGTCCGCACACGTGCTACCCAGCAACCCCACGTCGAGCTGGCCGCCGGTGTTTCGAATCACCGACACGTCCGACACCTGCGCGTCCCACACCCCGCTCGCGTTGGCCGCGACCAGGTCCACGCACGCTTGACGAGGAAGGCCGGCGTAGCTCACGGAGAACGAATCACCAAAGCGATCCACGGTGTAAGGCTGGACGTTCACCGCGCCGCCCCAGGCGTTGGTCAAAACGCTTTCCCCGCCACCGAGCTGGGATTCAGGCGCCAAGCCATCGACCACGACGGCGGTTGTGCTCACCCCACGAAAGGTCCCCACCATCCCAAAGCTGCTTTCAACACGTCGGGACAGCTCGCGCAGGTTGCGCGTCTCACTGGCCACCTTGGCCTTTGCATCGACCTGGCCGAAGAACAGGAACATCGCGCCCGTGGCGGCCGTCACGACGCCCAGCGCCAGCAAGGCCTCGGTGAGGGTGAAGCCCAGCGCGCTGCGCACGCCTTTGGAAAGGCGGGTGAGGGCGGGCGAACAGCGGGGGCGGGTTGTGTGCGTCATGCATTCAGCATGCGATGCACCTTGGATTCCGCAAGCCCCTGTTTTTAGTCAAAAAAAGTTGGATTTTTCATCTTGACATTGCTTGGCGGTCTGGTTGCATGGGTCTAATGGAGTGGGGTGACCTACTCACAAAATACGTTCTAAATAACCCAAGAGACCGCCGCCATGATTGAAAGCCCCACCCGCTCGGCCCGCCCCATTGCTGGCCCTTCCTTCGCACACATTCCACCCACGGCTCCCGCGTTCCTGCCCGAAGGCAAGCTTCGCCGGCAAGCCCGCCTGGCCCGCCAACAACGCCACTTCGAACGCCAACTGCGGAAGGAGCTGAAATGGAAATGACCGCCCACCGGCTTGCAGAACGACTGTTACAGGCCATCGAGCACTGCAACCCTTGGGCGCTTGAAGAAGCCATCGCGGCCGTCCGCGAGGCGCGCCTTGACGCTTGGAGAGGAGGCCTAACGGCTTTCCCTTCCTTGGACCATGCGGTGGGACCTAACGGGATTACCGCTTTCCACGTGGCCTGCATGGCGTGGCACGTGAACCAGGACCACCCACACAAACGGCAGTGCTACGACAAGATGGCCGGAATCCTGGCCGAAGCAGGGGCGGACGTGTTCGCGGAGTTTGGTCCGGCAAAGCAACGCTGGACGATCATTGAAGCACTGCACGGCGCTACGCCACCGTCTGTCAAAGCGTGGATGGCCTCCCAGCCTTTCGATCTGCACTGCTCTCCCTCAAACGCCGCCCACACGATTCGGTGGAACAGCCACCATCCAACCGCCTTGCTGGAAGAATAGAAAAGAATCCAAGGGCTGAACGACCGGAAAGGATTGCAAAAACATGCACTTGCGCAATGACGGCGTCGGGGTAGATTCGATGGCAACCCCTATCTACTCACGAAAGGATGCCGTATGCGCTTGTGCAACTTCTCACTCAAGGGTGGCGTCGGCCGCACGACGCTGGCCCTGAATCTCGCCGGGTGCTATGCCCGTGACCCCGGCCTGAGTGTGCTGGTCAACGATCGGGATCCCCAAGGCGGAGCCTGCGCGTTTGCCTCACTGTCGGACGAAACACCGTTCACTATCGGGCGCTCGCGCTCCCCAGGCTTCGACGTCGAAATCACTGACACCCCGCCCCGTCTGCCGGACAACGAGGTGATTCCCGAGGCTGACCTCTACCTCGTGCCCACGTTGCTCGATGGGGCCAGCTTTCTCATCTTTCTGCGAACCGTGGATGTGCTGGAGAAGAAGGGGAAGCGTTACCTGCCCATCGCCAACCGGGCCAACGAGAAGCGGGCAGCCCATCGCCGCCGCCTGGAGCACCCCAAGATGTCGGGAGCGATCCTGGTGCGGGATCGAGCGTTGTTTGCGGACTGCTACGAAGAGGGAAAGACCGTGTTCGACGCCAACGGCCGGTGGGCCCGGGTGGCCCAGGAAGAGATCCACGCCCTGGCTGTCCGGGTGCACGAAATCCTTGTCGCTGGTGCAGGCCAGAGGGCTGCGGCATGATGGATCTCCCCTTGGTTTCCCTCCCAGACCTACCCATGGCCACTCGCAAAGCTCCCGCCAAGAAGGCCGCCACGAAGAAGGCCGTCAAGCGCACCTTGGATGACGTCAAGGACGTGACCCATGCCAAGCCCCGCCGGGCCAGCAAAGCGGCAAGCCTTCCGATCGCCCGCATCCCGGAGCACCTGTTGCTGGGGCCGGGCGACTACCCGGAGCGCAAGTCCTACTTTGACTACGACGACAGCCAGAAGGCGGGAAGCGTGGGAGGCAAGCGGGTTCACATGGTCATGCCCCGATCGGTGACCCTCCACGACTACCGACGGAGGGAGGACGGGCTGCGCCACCACCGGGCCATGGTGACTATCCCGCCAAAGCTCCGCGAGAACATCGCCAAGCTGTTTGGCTTTGACGATTCGGAAGACGCGGGGACGGAGGTTGCACTGACTACCGCGATGGTTGCGCTCGCCGACTACGTGGCCGCGTCGCTCATCAAAGACAAGACGTTGTTGATCGTGAGTTCGCCGGTGGACGAGCACGCGGAAGATCGCAAGGCCGCCCGGGTGGCGGTGCGGAACCTGGGGATGAGCAAGAACGGCAAGATCTACTGAGCGTGGCACATGGCCCTCTGACCGCCAAGCAGAGAGGTCAATTGGGCGTTCTCTGGGCCAATGTGGACTGAAGCTGGCCCGTTACGCACACGCTGTATTACCCCTAGGCTTCATGACCATGCAGACCACCTTTCCTTTAATCAAGCCTTACCCGTTGATCGAACGCGATGATCTAGAAGCTTCGGACTCAATTGCTGCCGCTGTATTGGCTGAAATACGCCGCAGTCACGGAACGCGGAGGCCTCCAATCTCTATCTCGGGACCTTTCGAGCACGTTCAGGTCTCCATGACGGGAAGGGGGGATGACAACACGCTTCCATCACTGATCGACAGTGAGCTGCAGAGATGCGACGGCTATCTGAAATCTCTTGAGATGGTGGATAAGTTTCAGAACTTGCCAGGCATCACACAGTATCGAAACGAGCATGATCGAGAGGATGCATCGAAAAATGCCATGCTCAATGCTGAAGCGAACCGAGAGGTTCTGGAGTATGGATGCTTCCTCCCCTCAGGCCAGGTTCTTCTACATGGAGGGCCATGGCCGTGGCCTAGTGCAGTTGGTCAGTTCGATCGGCCACTTTCTTGCACTCTTTGCGCAAAGGTTGCACGTCTGCACGCGGGTTATCACAGCTCAGGCGTGGGTGAAGTCTGGATAATCACAGTGCTGCCGTGCGCAAAGGTCAAGGGATTGGTCCTTAGTCGCTGGGCCGGTCACGATCTCAGCCACGAAATCGAGACCATACTCCAATCGGGGGTAGTTCTAGAGAAGCGATTCTCACGCTTAATGGGAGACTGCCTCGTTCATGACGTGAATCTCGTTGGGACAACGCTCTAGCTCTCAGCCATATCAGCGCCAGATCGTCCACATCGGCCTGCATGGCTGCCCGCTCTCCAGGCAGCCATGCCCTCAACGTCCCTTTGGCCACGCCCGCGTCTCGCTTCGCCAAACGCCGCCTTGCTTCCAACCACTGGGCTTTCGTTTCCCCCTCACGTGTGGCTTGACGCTGGGTCCGCATGCGAACCGCATTGGGCTTGTCGCTGTAAGCCGGGACGTGGTCTTTGCCCATGCTGGGCCACGGTGTTTCGTGCGTGCCCTGTCGCCGCAGGCGGATCTGGCGCAGGCTTGGATACCGGGCCATCCACCGGTTCTCAAAGGTGCGGTCGGGGAGGGGATAAGTCTCCATAGGCAGGGGAATGACCAACGCGTGGAGGGCAATCAGCTGCCACACCGCCAATTGAAAAACATCCGCGGTCAACCGGAAGGCCACCACCTCGGGGTGTTCCAGCCATTCGCCCTGGTGCACGTTGCGCAAGAGCGCGGCCAAGTCGTTTCGCGTCAGATGGGCACGCTGGGCCAGTGGCCACCCCAACATCCAGCTGTCCGAATGCCGCTCCACGTGGACGAGGAACCGGGGGTGTATCCAGCGCTCTTGAAGCTGGGCAAGGACGGTGGCCGGCTTCGCAAAGCGCCCCACCTCGACCAGGTGGTTGTCGGAGCGCTGCAGGACAAACAGCCGGTCGGCCAGTAGGGCGTCCAGGGTGTCTGGTGGCAACCGCTGGCTCAACTCGGGCCAGGCCAACAGGTCTCGGCTGCCGCGTTCAGCGATGCAGCGTTTGCAGGCCATGCGCAGGTTCTCGGTGTCCGCCGGGCCGCCCTGGTTCAACGGAACGAGCGGCGAAAGCCCCCAGGCGTGGCGACGGTCCAAGTCCAGGGGGGCGATGCAGAAAGAGCACGCGGGGCTCTCAGAGCGGCGGGCCACGTCCAGTGCCCAGCGTGGGGTGGCAGGCCCACGGGTGGCATGGAAGGCCAGCACGCGATGGGCAAACGTGTCCAGGTCAGCGGTGATCATGGGAGCGCTCCTGAAACGAAAGCCGGCAAATCACCGATGGGCCAACGGCGGTGAATGGAGGCCAAGGCGCGCACCCTCGCTTGACTAAAACGAAATGCGGCGAGGGATCTGCGATTTCCTTTCAGGGGTTCTTTGGCTCCCCACTTGTGATTCGGGAAACGCGCTTTGGGTGTATCCAAGGGCACTGCACACGTTTGACTAAAACCAATGTGATTTGGGTCTCTTGGGGCGGTGCTGCGGGTGGGCGAGGGCAACCTGTCCTGGGGATTCGAGGCAATGCGAAACAGTGGGCTGAAAAACTCCGCACGGATTCCCGGGGTGGGGCATCGGTGGGCGTGAGGGGTGGAAGAGCGGGAGCGTTGCGTGGGCATGGCGTGGGCGGTGGTCCTGTGGGGCGAGGGGGCGTAGACCACCAATAGCGCAGCTGGGGCAACACGCAAGGGGCCGCCGAAAAGCAACTGCAAGAGCCCAACGTGGGTGGAAGCAATTTCGGCAGTGGCAGAGAAGCAGGAGCCCGGACGGTTCCCTAGAGTCGTCATACACATGACGCACTGAAGTGGGTGTGCGCTTCGCGCCCATAAATCGGTGTCACCGCGGCCGAAATATCAATTGAATCAAGGCCTGACCGTGTCACAAGCGTCAGGAGACAAGGTCAGCGGTTGTTAGCTCGTTTCGCCCTTGTTTTTCAGGCTCCTGCGATGGGGCCTTGCCAACTCGCGGATTCCAGGTATCGGTGGAGTAATCCCGAAACGGAGTCACTCGACCAATGGCGTTCGTTCGTCAAAACATAAATCTCGACCGCGAGCAATTGAAGCTGGCTCGCCGTCTCGCTCGCGAGAGCGGGGTGGCGTTCAGCGCTTACATGCGCGATGCACTGGAGAGGCACAACGCGAGCGCCACCTTGAACGCGGCGCTGGAGAACTCGAACGCCCACCTGGAGTTTCTGCTCGATCAGCTGCGCGAGGAGAACGCGACCTTGCGCCGGTCTCTCCAGGAAGACCAGAAGCGGCTGCGTGACGAGATGAAGGCCGAGCAAGACCAAGCCATTAAGCGCTACGAAGACGCGCTTCGCCATGTCCTTACGTCGATGAGCACCGCATCGGCCATTCCAAGAAGCAGTCCTGCCACGCGTGGCGCGGACCTTCCCGTGAGCAAGCCCAACGTTTGAGCACCCCCACCAACCCCACTAGGAGATACATCCATGAAACGTTCCACCCTCCCCGTCACCCTTTGCCTGATCGCCTGCCTGCCCATGGCAATGCCGCTGCAGGCACTGGCTCAGTCCAACCCGTCGGAGCAGGCCGCTTCCTCCGAGGCGATGCCAAAGACCGATAAGAAGCGCGTCTTCAAGGCCGGCGGTTTTGGCTGCGTCGCCGGTGGCGCATTGGCCTACCTGACCGGCAAGAAAGACCGAGCCATTGCCGCGTGCGCCGCGGGTGCGGCCGTAGGCGCCACGGCCTCTTACCTGAAGCAGCAGCGTGAGCACGCCGATGAGGCAGCTGAGGCCGCGCGTGCCGCTGGCATGAAGGCCGAAGTTGTCACGAAGACCGAGACCGTCGAAGGCAAGCAGGAAGCCGTCCTGGATTCGTTGCGTTTGAACTACAACCCCGAAGACATGAGGCGGCTGGACAAGGACACCCATGCGTTCCTGGACAAGTTCGCCGGCTTGCTGACTAAGTCGACAAACGGGCTCACGGTCGTGTTCCAGGGCGCCGACAAGGCCGCCTGCCAGGTGCCCATCGTGGAGCTGGCGCAACGCGGTGCGCTGTCGAAGGTGACCGTGGACGACCGCTGCGGCAGCGGTGAGCCCGTGATCGTCGTAACGCCGGTGCCGGACGTCCGGTAACAAACGAGGCCCGAGGGCCCATCGGCTCTCGGGCTCCCCCATCGAACACGGAGGAAGCTATGTCAGACATTGAAAAGCAGCGGCGCATGCGGGAACGGGCCCGTGAGCAACGCAAACGCGAGCTTCAGACCACCCGTGACGACGCGTTGGGTGTATCCCCCCTCGGGGACAACAAGGTGGTGTCCGACAACACCAAGGAAGCCTTGAAGACTGCCGGTCATTGGGCCGGCGTGATCGGGAAGCGTGCCGCAGAGTTGACCCAGAAAGGCGTTGCTGCTGCAGCAGAGAAAGCGAAGGAAGCCAAGGCACAACTGGACGCGAAGCGGGCAAAGGCCGCAGAGGAACGAGTTAAGGCTACGGAAGCCAAGTCGAGTCCCCCTGCGGTCCAATCGGCCAAGGTCGATGTGGTGCCAGATTTCTTGAAGACCGATACGGCGGGTTCTCTCGTGGCGGACGGAATGGCTCAGGACCATGTCCGTGTAAATGGCGACGATATGGAGGAAAAAGCCTCTTTCGAGGAAATGGCAGCTGAGGACTTGGTCGAAGCGTTGTCCGTCCATGAGCCAGCCGCCATTGCCGGCGAAGCTGATGCGGTTGAGGTGGGCGAAGCGGTTCTTGTCGCAGCCCAGACTGAACCACAGCCGGTCGTGGAAGCGCCTGGATTGGCACAGGAGTTGAATGCCCTTTCGGATTTACCAGCAGAGGCTCTCGTAGAGCCTCAGGTGACCGATGACGTTTCCATCGGGCAGAGCGAGTTGGCTCTCGGTGCTGTTGAGGAGCCTAGCAACTCACCCGACGGCACGCTTCCAGAGATACCGCAAGCGTCATTGCAATCCAAGCCCCGCTCACGTTTGCCATGGGTCGTAGGCGGCGTGGTGGCGGTGGCATTGGTCGCTGGGGCGATCTACATCCTGCAAGAGAAGAACGACCAATCGTCGCCTATCGCGCCCGCTCCCATGGCACCGGTTGCCACTCCGGTGGTTCCCGAGCAGCTGCCCGAGGTGGTGGAAGCCCCCGTGATCGCGCCGTCTCCAGCCTTGCTTTCAGAGCAGGCCGGGCCCGAACCCACGATTGAGAAGCCTGAGCCTGTCGTTGGTCCCATGGTGGCGGACTCAGCGCGGAAAGCGGCCCAGCCCAAACCGTCAACGCAGCGTGCGCCAGCCACGATGCCGAAGAAGGTCAGAGCACCGGTTTCCGAACCGATGAGCGATTGGCAGCAGAAAGCCAACGCGGACTTGGATGCTTGGGCGAAGAAGTCGGGGATCGAATGATCCCCCCTTGCGCATCGGTGGAAATGCGCTATTCGTGAGTAGGTCAGTTTATATGGAGGCCCACTCATGATCTTTGATCAACTCTTCAAGCAGTATCGGAAGCGCAAGCTTTCTTTCGGAAGCCGATGGCTTCATCTCCATGGAAAGCTCTTCCTCGGTGAGCCAAGCAAACTTGGATTGGAGCGGGAAGAAGTAGGCGCTGGGGTATATGACAGTTACTACTACATCCCTTCCGATCGGGTTCCAGTTTGCTCCACGCCTGAAAGTCGCAAGCAGTGGCAGCTCGGTCAGCTGAATGCCACCCAGGTCAGGTTGGCCAGCCAACCCCACATCAGCAAGGGCGTCTCTTTGGCTTTGCTAACTTTCACGCTTGCCTGCGTGGCGCTGGCGTCAGCGATTTCCAACAAGAGTGAGTCGTCCGAAGCCGCTCTGTTGAGCCCAGCGGAATACCAGAAGGTAACCGCTTCGAGCCTCATCTCCACCTTAACTGGTCTTGTTAGTGGCGCGAAGAAGGAGAAAGCTCATCTTGAATTGAGTTTGACTCAGTGCCAGCAGTTGACCGTAGCGGCTGCGCAAGGGCTGAGCGATTTCACTAACGAGCAGGCAGCGGCCTGTAACAAATACAACCCGCGCTAAGGAGGCCACGATGACCATTGCTATTCCTACAGTTTTTGATGTGTTGTCACTGGCCGGACGTGTGGTTCCTGGACGCTGGCGGCATCAGGTGGACGCCGCAGAAGCTATTCGCCAGGAAGCCGAAGACCTTTATGAAGAGGTTGTCGGTCGCTTTGATGTGTCCTCTCGAATTCCCAGTCGAGAGCTGGTCAACGTCATCACCGACGAAGACAAGGAGGACGTCAAGGACCTTGGGGCCGTCTACAACGAGCACACCCAGCGCTGGATTGTTCCGGAGTCCATTCAAGGTCCCGCCTTTGAGCACTTCTCCTTTTGGTGGCCAGAAACGCCAGCCGATCTGCGAGATACCACGCCCCGCCATCTGATGACCAAGAGCGGTCGTCGCTACGAGAGCATGGTCCTTGCAGAGGATCGAGGCAAAGGCGGGGACAGTACCGCCACCAGTTTCATGTTCGGCGCGCTGCCGGCGTTGGCGGCGTTCATCTTCCTGACGGCTACGGCCGGTGGGGCCTGGCTTCTGCTGACCTTGGTAGCGATGGCGCTGACCGTTCCCTACTTGGTGACCCTGAAGCAAGGCGAAGGCTTGGGCGCCACATTGAAGGCATTTGTTCTGACCTTCGTGCTCCCATTGCTGTTCGCCTCTGGTCAATCCTTTGTTCCAGACGGGAAGGACAACACGCTTTCTATGGTAGTTGCCGGCATGGCCGTGATGGCGTTTTGCGCGATCGGACTGGTGGTTTGCGCTGTCCAATCCCTCACTGATGTTCACAAGGGATTTTGGCTGGGCTTCACCGAGCGTGCAAAAGCTATGGTTGCCTGGACAGTGGCTGCAGCCGTGCTTGGTGCGATTTGCCTCGTGCTCCCTGGTGACATGGGTGCCTTCCTGGGGTTTGGCCTGGCATCGTTGTATCCGATGGTTTACACCGAAAGGGAGGCTCTTGAGCGTGCTGCCAAGCTCTGGCAGCAGGGCGAGAAATACAATCTGGGCACTCAGGGCGCACTGGCCAACACCCACGTGAGTGCGCGCGTTCAGCAGGCCGAAGCCGCGCTCTTGGACAAGACGCCACTGATCAACTTCGGCCAGGCCACCGGTTGGCTGACCCGCAAGCACTATGGCATGGCTCCCGATGCAGGGATGCCCATGGTGTTGTCGGAGCTCGACCTTACGATGCATCTGCTCTTCTTCGGGGAGAGCGGCATCGGCAAGACTTCGACGGGTCTTATTCCTGCCTTCTTGCAGCACCGTCTCTACGGTTACGGCGGGACGTTGGTCACGGATGGCAAGATGGCGCTGGCTGGGGAGTTGCGCAAATGGTTGGACCTCATTGTCGAATCTGGCATCCGGTTCGCACCGTTCCAAGGATTGGACGCCCAGCAGCTTTGCATTGCCATTAACAGTGTCAGTGGCGAGTTCGACCGCAACGATAAGAACGCAGTGTGGGAGAGCGGCGCACGGGACTACATGGACCACGTTACTGTCGTTCATGAAGCGCTCAAGGACCATGAGCTGGCGATGCGCCAGCACGCCATCCAAGAATCTCGACGCTTGGAGGTTCTCATCGATGATCTGGCTTGCCGCCGCGCCGACGCCATGGCCCATGGGGATGACGTGTCGTCGATCGAAGCTTCCCTGGCCGAATTGAGCGATCGCTTGTCTCGGTGGAGTGATGAGGCAGAGCGGGATCGGGCCTGGTTCTGGACCCCGGCCACGTTGGACAAGCTGCTGTCGTTGGCAAATGAGCCTCGAAAGGTGGGCGAGGAGTGGGTGGCTGGATCACCCTTCCAGGAGTTGGCTTTGTGGTTGGGCTTCGACCCCGGTGAAATCAAAGGGCTGTCGCAAGATGCAGGACTGGCGGTGGACTACAGCAGCCGTGTGGCCACCCAGCCCAACTCCATCCACCCTGACATTGGCATGCCTGGTTCGTTGTTGTCGGCATCACTGGATTACTTGCTGAACAAGTGGCCTGGCATGGAGCCGGAACACCGCAACAGCTTCATGCTGAACGTGCGTGCCAAGGTGGGGGTATTGCTTCGCGGCAAGCACCTCCGGGACAACGAGGGCATTCCTTGGCATTCCACGGAGGAAGGGGTGGACGTTTCCATCGCCCTTTACGGAAAGCACGTCGGGGTGTGCTTGCCCACCGCGGTTCACGGCGACGCTGGACTGTTGATCGGCGCACTGGTGACCCAGCGGGTTTACAGCGGTATCCAGAAGCGGGCCTTGGTGGATCCCGCCGTGTGGAAAGCCGAAGGCCAGCGGCCCATGTGGGACCTGAAAGACGAATGCCAACTCATCGTGAGCAAGGTGGAGCGCGACCTGTTGCCAATCGCACGCAGCCTGGGCATGGCATGCGTCTATGCCACACAGAACTATGAAGGCCTTGTGGCGAAGTTCAAGGACGTGTGGTCAGCGCGCCAGTTTGTCTACTCATTCCTGTCAATCATGTGTTACCGGTCAACGAACGAGACCTACGCGCTCATGGCTGAACGCTTGGGGTCGGCACTGCTTACGACGTTCGAATCCCCCACGATGGGCTTGGACTACGAGGCAGGCTTCTCCAATCTGCTCAATTCGCCTCTGAACGATCTCAATCACCCCAACGCGGTGTTCATGAGTCACTTCGAGCGGATGGGCGGAGGCCAGATGATGGCGCTGGATCAGCCGCCGGGTTCTTCCATGCGCTGGCATGGTCCCAAGGCGCAGGCGGAGATTGACGCTGAAACGTCCAAGGTTGTTCGGGTTCCGAGCGGCGGCAAGCGCGAAGTCCAACCCTTGTTCAAGCCGGAGGAATTCAGCTCTCTGTTGGCAGGCAAGGGCGACGCCATCGCTTACTTCAATCGCGCAGGGGTTCGCCGCGTGGATCTCATCAAGGTGTCCAAGCCTGGAGCATTCCAAGACGTAGTCCCGCCCGCCGACCCGGAGGTGGAGGAGGCAGCCTAATCAGCTGCTTCCCCCTTGCGCATTTCCGATCCGTCTTCAATCTTAAAACTATCCCTTTCCCCACCACGGAGAACAACCATGCAAGAACAGTCAACCACCCCGCGTTCCGGCTCCCGCCTAATGGACCTTGACCTTCAACTCACTACGCTCCGCGACCAGCGGGACGAACTCCGCCTCCAGGGGCGTCCCAATCGCTTTCACAAGGAAGAGCGCTCTGCATGGGAGGAGAAGGTCAGCGGACTGAGCAAGACCATCGAAGCCACCACGATGCAGCGGAACGAAGCTTATGCCGCGGCATCTCCCGAGGAGAAGAAGCAATTCAAGGAAGCCCTTCACGACCGTGAGCTGAAGCAAGCCGATGAAGGAGCCAAACGCCTGGGAAAGGAGGGGCTGCCGAGTCAGATGGCGACGACGGCTCAAGCAAAGGAGGAACACATCCAGTCTGCTCAGAACGAAGCTGCTCAATCATGGGTTCCCCAATCGGTTTCTGATTGGCGATCGCAGAGGACGTCTCAGGGCCAGTCCCATACCCAGCATCAGTCGCAGGGAAGGGGGCAATGGGAGGCTTTCATGGACGCCGAGAAGCAAGAGTCGGTTGAGCGGCAACGTGCCCGCGAAGCAGAGCGTCAACGATACGGTCAGTCTCGCTAAGAAAAAGCCTCAACGAGTATCAAAAACTGCCCGGTTCTTCACAGAATCGGGCTTTTTTGCGACTTGACACCCAGTCCTGGTGTGGTTTCCTGAAGGTGTAACAAGAGTAGACCGACCTACTCATAAACAACCAAGGAGGCCGACATGACATTCATTGCTAACTTCTACGAATGGGCCGTAGAGAACACCGCCCTTGCCATTTTGGTGGCTTTCTTCGCCATCATCATTCTAGCCCTCGCTTTCGCGCTGGCACCGTTCATGGCCAAGGCCGCTCTGGTGGGATTGTTCTTCGTCGGCGTCATCTACATGGGCGTCGAGACCATGTTCAACTGAGCATGAGTCGTTCTTACCGACAAGTGCGTGTCTACCTCCGCGCAGCCTCCGCCGGTTCGATGGCGACGAGTTCATGTTCTGGCTTCACCCTCTCTGGGTTTTGACAGTGCTTGTCTGGATGATCTTGGCACCCATCCCGGGTTGACCATCGCGCCGAGCGGCGGAGCTTCATAAGGGTCAGTAGTCCGGTAATGCAGCCGGGGCAGTCTGTAAAACTGATGGCATCGCGTCCCCTGTAGGTTCAAGTCCTACCTGACCCACCAATTCACCAGCAATAGAGCTTGACCTTGCCGATGAGGCACATCGGCATAGCACCGTAGGAGGATCTGATGAATCTTAACGCCACCAATTTCCACCGTTATCCTGAAATTGCTCACGAGCAATTGAATTCGTTCGCCTTGACTGGCAGTTATGTGGATGCCCAGGTTCTGGCCGGCAAGAGCTTGGACAGTGTGCTTCAAGAACTGAACGGCAGAACCCCGGGACAGACCGTTTGGCATGACACTGCGATGCTTCGCCACTTCAGCGTAGCGGTGGCTGCTCGCCTCAACAGCTAACGCGTTCGCTTGACGTCCGGCGATTCGCCTTTACAACCATGGGGATGGACGACCGTGAATCTCTTCAACACCAACTGCGCCCCCTGGGCCTCCACCGAACGGAGGTCCTGGTGGATGACTTGCTGCGTGAGTTCGGCAACGCGCCGCAGCACGCTTCCGTCGTCCTGGCCCGCGCCCATGCCTTGAGCTTGGCGCCCGTCGAGGGACGACGCGGCGACCTGGTCTGGCAGGTTTGCCACGGCGACGCCGACCGAGCTCCCCAGGTGGATCTCCGGTGGGGGCTTCACCGCTTGACCTTCGATGCTCCCGAGAACGCCTCGACCCTAGACATGGTCCGGGCCTTCGAGCGGCGGCTGGGCGACAAGAACGAACCCATGGCGTTCAGTGCAATCGCCGACCATGTGTCGCGCCTTACCCCTGCCCAGCACACGGGGTTGTTCCATGACCTGGCGATGGCCGCTGAAGAAGCGCGTGCAGCTCACGCCGACGCGATACGCCTCCAAGACCATGGCCCCTGGCAAGCCTGGCTGACGGGCGCCTCCCGAGCGGGCCACGAAGCGGCGCTGTTGGCCTGCATCGGCATGGGCGCCAGCGTTCGCATGCCCGATGCCAACGGGAACACGCCACTTCACCATGCGGCGCGGTTCGGCCACGCCCACCTGGTCACCCCCTTGGTGAAAGCCGGTGCAGACGTGTCGACATTGAACGGGCAGGGCTGGGCACCGCTCCACTTGGCATCGCTCCACAAACACGCCCGCGTCTGCCTGCAACTGATGACCCACGGCGCTAACCCTGAGCAGCCCGGCTGGCGTGGACGCACCCCCACGCGCATGCACCATCGTCAGAACGGCTATGAGCAAGCCCAAGCCTTATGACGCCCTAGGCGAGGTGCCCGGCAACGTCGCCCCTTCTCAGCCGGTCCGCTATTGGCACCGCGCCTTGCTGGGCGGTGGATTCACGTTCGGGGTGGTCTACGTCAGCGCCATGGGTATTGCTTGGCTCATGCCCAACCCGGAAGGCCAACTCATCCGCTACACCGATGCCCTGAAAGGTGGTCTGGTGACCGGCTACCACGTCCTGACCGCTGGCATTTCGGCTCGTGCTCCCGCGCGGGAGTTCATCGAGCTGGTGTCCTATCACCACCCGGTGGCCACCTGGACACGCATCGGGGTCTCGCTTGCGTTGGCGGGTTACCTGGCCGTCCGTGTGTTCCTGAAAGAAGCCAAGCCCGTGAGCAACACCTGGCACCTGGCAGGCCCGCAATTGCTGGTAGGTCAGGAAGCCATCATGGAAGCGCGTCGCCGATCACTCACACCCAAGGAGATTGAAGCCGACCCGTTCGCCTTGTCGTTGCATGCCGACCTGGTGTTGTCGAAGAAGCAGTGGGCACGCCACGTGCTCCTTACGGGTTCCGTGGGCTCGGGCAAGAGCGTCATCCTCAAGCACATCCTGGAACAGCTGACACGGATGAAGGACGCGAAACTGTTCCTCTACGACATCAAAGGGGATTTCACCTCGATCTTCAAACGGCCCATCATCGTGTCGCCGTTCGACTCACGCTCTTATGTGTGGGACGTGGCTGCAGACGTGCGCACGCCCACCCAGGCGGCTGCCTTCGCGGCTTCCCTCATTCCTGAAGGAGAGGGAAGCTCGAAGTTCTGGACCATGGCCGCCCAGGATCTCTTCATCGGGTGCGTGCGTGAACTGCAGAACACTCAGCCGGGCACTTGGGGCTTCCCAGAGCTGGCCCAGCTGCTGCGGCGGCCCGCGGCGGCCATGTGCGAGGGCATGCGCCCCCACTACCCCCGCGGCGCGGCCTTGATCGTCAACGCCGAGAGCCAGACCACTGCCAGCGTGCTGTCCACCCTCGGGGGCTTCACCCGCCTCGTCGACGATCTGGCCACCGCCTGGCCCAAGGTGGGCAAGCGCCGCTTCTCGATGACCGAATGGATTCGGGACGACTACACCGGCCGCAAGCAGGTCATCGTTCAATCGGGACCCGATCCCACGCTGACCAAGGCCTACATCGCTGCGATGATAAACGTGGCTGTTCCTGATCTCATTGGGCCTGCGCTGCCGGACAACGAAGGCGGGCGGGGGCTCTACTTCGTGTTCGACGAGCTCACCAGCGCTGGACGGCTGAACATCGACCCACTGTTGGCGCTGGGGCGCAGCAAGGGCGTGGTGGCCGTCATGGCGGTCCAGGACCATGCCCAGATCGAACTGGTCTACGGCGAAAAGACGGCTCAGGCGTTCTCATCCCTGGTGGGCACCCATGTGGTGTGCCAGGTGCAGATGGGGGCGACCCGCGACAAGCTGGCCAGCCAACTCGGCAAGCACAAGATCGCCTGGCGTTCACACGAGGACAAGGCGCAGGTCCACGAGGAAAGCCGGGCGCTGATCTCCGGTGGGGAGCTCACCGACCGGCTCGGCTTCCGCAAGGGCAAGCGTTATGGACCGGAGAAGTGGGGCATCGAGGCGATCGTCCAGATGGGTGGGGACGTGCTCCTGCTCGCATGGCCAGGGAAGACCTACCCGCAGGTGCGCGAAGGGCAGGAACCCGCGGAGTGGACGACCAAGCCCGCTGGGCCTGTCGAAGGGGAGGCGACGCAGTCGGCAACGTTGCCGGGCGGGGCGTTTGCCTTCCCCATCACCCAGGGGGGCGTCGAAGACGTCCAGCGCGTGCTGGCCATGACGCCCGAAGAGATCGACGCGCTGTTCAAGCGCTAATCGTCGTCTTGTCTATCCTGGTCCGAGAAGTCAGTGAGCTTGTCGCAGTTTAGGCAGTGATACATCTGGGCTGGCTCGTTGAAATACATGCCACAAAAGCAGCCGCAGAAGGGGCAGCATTCCTCGATCTCGAAGTCTGCCCATTTGCACACGCCCAGATATTCCGGGATGCCGTCCTTGTCATACCCCACGATCTCAAAGGCGTCCGCATTCTTGGGGATGAAGCCGCGGTGGCGCTGGAGCTCGGCCAGGACGTCGTCGACCGAGAGCTGAAACCATTCCCCACGAATTCGCTTGTTATCGAACTTCTGATGCAGCGCCCGCTCCAAGGCGTAGTCATTGGGAACTTCCAGCCAGCCCATGAGTTCCAGCGCCGTGGGGTTGCCAGTTTGTAGATCCACCATCCGTCTCGGGATGTCCTTGGACTTCCCCACCTTGGTCAGTTCATGAGATGGATCGACGACGAAATAGACTGCCATGGCGCCCCTTGCGCGTCCGTGGATTTCTGGGACCTTGGATCATCCCACGGTTTCGGAGGCCCCGTGATTAACTGCACACGTATCGATGCCCGCGGCCGCAACAAGGGCAACGGCAACATGTTCGACTACATGCTTGCGACCGAGCGCTTGGCCATCGGCAGCGCGGTGGCTTACTACACCGGCAGCGGTCCCGATCCCCGTCAGACGATCAACTGGGGCGGTAGCCTCGCCGCCGAACTCGGCCTGGAAGGGCAGCCGGTCACCCGCGAGGTGATGGAACTGCTGGGCAAGGGCTTTTCACCCACCGGAAGACCGTTGTGCAAGAACGCGGGCGAGGAACCCCGACTGGTTATCAAAAAGGATCGCTGGGACAACGTGCGCCTGGACGACGATGGCAAGCCGATGGAGAAGTGGGAGGGCGGCCATCGGGTGGGATTCGACCTAACCATTTCGGCCCCCGGGGACGTAAGCGTGGCGTTCGCGCTGGCGGATGAGCGCGAGAAGCTTGCCATCCTGGAGGCCCACCGCCAAGCCTGCGCCGTGGCCATGGGCTACATCGAGAGCAAGGTGGAAACCCGCCGGGAGAAGGGAGGAAAGGAAGTCATCGGAACGCAGGGCCTGGTGTGGACCGCGGCCGATCACGTCAGCAACCGGAACGTGGAACCCGACCTTCACACCCATCACCTGGTCTACGGGATCTCGAAGGGCGAGGACGGCAAATGGGGCACCTTCGACGCCATCGAAATCTACCGTCACCGCCATGCGGCCGATCACCTCTACAAGGCCGAGCTCTACAGCGCGATGAAGGCGCTGGGCTACGGGATCCAGCGGGAGCGCGAGGTGGACGTGATGGGGCGTGAGACGGGCCAGATTCTCACCACCATCGCCGGCATCGACCGGGAGCTCGTGCTTCAGACGAAGACCCGCCGCCAGGAAATCCTGGACTACGTCAAAGAACACCCATCGGCCAGTCACGACGAAGCCTGCAAGGCCACCCGCAAGAAGAAGGAAGAACCGCCGTTCGAGCAGGTGGTCAAGGACTGGCAGCAAACCTTCACCAACATTGCTAAGGAAAGGCCTGACCTGGTTCCGACCACCCAGTTCCTCAAGCAGACCAAAGGCCAACACCTGGACCCGCATACGTTCGATGAGGTCCTCAAACGTCTGCACGAGAACGAGGCGATGTTCTGCGAGCACGACCTGGTCAAAGAGTTGGGGATGGAATTCGCTGGTCAGAAGAGCGCCGGGGAGGTGCTCAAGATGGTGGAAGAGTTCACCGAGCAGGACGACGTGGTGCGCGTGAAAGCCGAACACCTCCACGAAGACGATCGGGGCAATCGGTTGGCGCGCAAGCACCGGGAGGATCGCTTCTGCGCCACCTGGATGGTCGAATGGGAAGCCGAGATCATCCGTCGCTCGAAGGAGCGGGAGAACGAGACGGACCTGAAGCTGTTCCGCTCCGCCGTAGACCGGGAGATCGCCGCGTATGAGAAGCAAAAGGGGTTCACCCTTACCGAAGAGCAGAAGGCTGCCATTGGTCATTTGACCCATGGAACCGCAGGTGTCGGCGTTATGTCGGGGTTGGCCGGGACCGGCAAGACCACCGTGGCTGAGGTCTACAAGCAGTGCTTCGAAGCCGAAGGGAAGCTGTTGATGGGGCTGGCAGTCGGTGGCAAGGCCGCCAAGAAGCTTGAAGAAGAGTCCGGCATGCCCTGCATGTCCGTGGCGAAGTTCTTTTGCCAGGTGCGTCAGGGCAAGGTGGCGCTGACGAAGAGGGATGTGGTGGTGCTCGATGAAGCCGGCATGGTGGCCACCGATGACACCCTGAAGCTGATGACCTACTGCCAGGGGGTGGGTGCCAAGCTTGTCATGCAGGGAGACAGTGACCAGCTCCAGCCCATCGCCGCGGGCAACGGCTTTGAACTGGCGAAGATGGCCCTGGGCGACACGAAGCTGACCGAGATCCGCCGGCAGAAGAACGCTGCTGACCTGACCACCGCCAACAGTTTCTACGAGCGGGACCAGCAGGGGAAGGTCAAGGACATGCGCCGCGGGCACCGCAGCCGCCAAGGCACCTTTGATATGGGCACAGAAATCCTGAACAACCTCAAGCAACGCAACTGCATCGACGACTTCGGCACGGAAAAGCAGGCGATCAAGGCGCTGGTGGACGACTACCTCAAAGACCCCACCCCGATGGACGAGAAGTTGGTCTTGGCCCACACGCGCTCTGAGGCCAAGGCCCTCACGACGGGCATCCGAGAGGGACTCCAAGAGCAGGGCGTGCTGGACAAAGAAGAGTTCACCTTCCGCTCGATCGTGAAAGGGCAGTGGGAGGACCTGACGCTGTCACGGCGTGACCGGGTGATGTTCACGGCAACGAACAACGACCTGGGGGTCATCAACGGCACCGAGGGCACGGTGGAGAGCATTCGGAAGGACAAGTCCGGTGGCTACGACTTGGTGGTGCGCATCGACGCCTCGAACCCCAAAGAAAACGGACGCGTTGTGCGCTTCAACACCAGCGAGCACAACGCCTTGGCCCACCGGTATGCCATGACCGTCCACAAATCCCAGGGGCAGGGGAAGTCGGAGATCTACCACCTGGCCACGAACATGGGGATGCTCGACCAGCAGTCGGCGTTGGTGGCGTTCACCCGCCTCACCAAAGGCAGCTACCGGATGTATACGACGGACGAGATGATGGAGCGCATGGGCGAACGCCTGGGCACCGAACGGCACAAAGAAATGGCGCTGAGCGTCGGCTTGTCCGAGACCCAGGCCGCACCGGTGCGCAACCTGGTCCAAGACGTCGAACAGCTGCTGGCAGGATTGAAGCCAAAACCGCAGGCGCCGGTGGAGAAACAGAAGGCGATTAGGCAAGCTCTCTAATCACTCTGTTTCCTTAGTAAGTTTTCAATTTTACCTTCACTCGACCTAGTGTAAAAGCCGAATTTCACGGAGAAGATGTCCGCGAGGGATTTCATGGTTGTCGCAATTCTTGTGTCTGCCATTGACTCTGCTTTTGCTTTGAAAGCCAAGTGATAGATGGCTGCCCAAGTAGCGGCACTGTCGTGAAAGTCAATTTTATTGCGTGGGCCTAGGAGAGAGCGAAATCTTCCTTCGGACACCAAAGCTTCGGCCGAGGCTGCATGGACTACTTTGCAGGAAGACATAAACAAGCGGCAGTTGTCGGGGATTTCGCTCAGCATCCTTCCAAGCTGGCCAAACGAAATTTCTTCCCCATTTGTGGTTTCGATGCCATCTTTATCTCCATGGGCTGAGACGTGAAGATAACGGAAGCCGGAATTCTTAAAGTCCTTTACAGCCTCTTTAAATTCTCCCCGAGTCCGGACATACGAATACTTCGTTTCCTTGAGGTGGAGGCGGAGCATGTGGGCCAGAAAGACACCTTCAAGCCGTCCATTTCCCTCGTCATCTGGGTCTAGTGACTCGATGATGTAAACATTTGGACTGGTTTTCATTTTTTGGTTCGATGTTTTAATTGTTGATTGTTGCGCCAATGTTGTAGCTAATGTCAACCACAATTTCGGCAGAAAGCGTTAGCCCGTGAAGCAACGGGCCAGCAGCAAGACGCTGGCCCCCACCGCGATCCACGGCCACCACCCCACGCGTTCGGAAGGGGCTTTGACCGGTGTTCCCAGCTGCCACCGCCGCTGATGGGCCAGCCATCGCACGTGGGGCGTTGCCCGACGGTGTGGGTTGACCACGATTCCCGGCGGCTTGGCGTAGATGCGCCACCCCTCCCGGGAGGCCTTCACCCGCCACGCCTGCTCATACGCTTCGGCTTCCGCCCTGGTGGCTGTTACCACCTCCAGCACATGGAACTGGAAGGGGCGGTGCCAGCCGCCTTTGGAGGAGCGGTGCTGCTTCTCCCGCTGCTGCGGGTTCGAGCTTTGGCCGACGTAGCATCCCCCCTCGTCGAACAATAGGGCGTAAAGGGTGCGGGGCAGGGCGTGATACTTCTCGCTGCGTCCCAGGTTGTGGCGATGGGTCATGGTTTCTTCGTGAGTAAAACGACCCACTCACGAATAGATCAGAATCTGGAGTTGGCAAGCCTGCTGCGAAGGACTTGAGAGGCCGCGCGTCACTTGCGTGTAATCTCTTCGCAGTTCATGGCGAGCATGGGGCGGGCGAGTGACCTTTAAGTTCCCGGTTGGACCTTCCAAGGGGCGTTGCAACATATGCGGGCAGGAAACCGTTCTGACCGAAAATCACGTGCCGCCTAAGGCGTGGGCTCAAGGCATCGCTCTGAGGGTGTCCAGCGTCGCCGATGCAATCGGTGGAGAGAAGAAGCCGCGGTCCCACAAGATGCCCAATGGTGTTTGCTTCAGGAGCATCTGCCGGACCTGCAACGGCTCGGTGCTTTCTCGATACGACAAGGCGCTTGTATCGATGAGCCGGCAGGTGACGGAGATCTTGCGTGATCGAAGCAAGGTCACCTACTACCAGAGCATCCGCATCCAGCCGCAGCTTGTGGCAAGGGGAGTTCTGGGCCACATGTCATCGGTGGGCTTGAATCGCTACGACGAACGCCACAGCCAGCACCTGTTCGATGACCGGTCAGATCTTCTACGCCAGGTTCGGCTTCACTACTGGGTGTATCCCTACAGCGGTCGAACGGTTCTTCGTGACTTCGGGCTTTGTGTATTGGGAGGGAAGGGCAGTTCGGCGGTGTATGTCCTGAAGGCCTATCCTCTGGCCTTTGCAATGGTCTGGAACAGGGAGTTTCAGTTCGAGGACTGGCAGCCACGGAGCTTCGATCCGTTCGCTGGGTTCGAACCGGATCAAGAGGCGAGCCTTCCGCTGGAGTTCGTGGGCCTGCCAGGACAGGTTTGGCCAGAGCACGTCCAGGGGAGCACTATCGCGCTCTTAAACTCCGATGGAGCCTTCGTGGCGACGGAGAAAAAGCGCCGCTAGGCTTGGGAAGGTTCCTGATCTTCTCGATTCGGGTGGCCACGGGTCGCTGCAACCTTCCGAAGAAAAAGCCCGGGCTGGACCCGGGCTATTCATGTCGGTCAATGGGGAGCATGGCTCACCGCGCGTTGACCTGTGTAATGTAAGGAGCGCGCTTGCTCCTACAGCAATTGTCGTGTCGTAAAGCACCTTGAGGCCCACGCCAAGGGCTCTGCAAAGCGGGTGTTTCTTGATGCGTGTTGCAATCGTGTTGCTGTTACTTGTTTCTTTATTCACTGAGGTATCCCTGTAATTGTTAGTGCTGCATGTGTCATCTTCCTTTGCGTCGTGGTTGGTCAACCATTCCCTAACGGCTTCTAGGGCAATGGCAAGCATTGGCGTGAGTAGTGCTACGGCAACGGTCATTACTGCAGGCGGGATTGTCAGTCCGGCTCCTACAATGCTGAGCGGTGGAGATGTTACCAGCTTCCAATGCATTGGTCAATCGTAAGTTGTTGTATATAAATACAATTTCAATGAATTGACGCCACGAACAAGGGCCCCGAAGGGCCTTTGCCGAGATACGATCACCTCCTTTCGCCGCTGACATTCTTTGATTCGTTACCAGCCAATGGCCCAGGCTGCGCCCACGGCCGTGTCCTGCCCGCTGCGGGAAACCCCGATCGAGAAAGCCGATGGGGATCCGCGTGGGGTGGTCACGTCGCGGGTGTAGCCGATGGAAATGGCGGCTTGGCCGCTGCAGCCACCGATGCCCACGGCCAGGCGGTTTCGGTTCTCTCCATGGATAGCTGACGCCGAGGTGGCCATCTGGGCGTTGGCTTGGGCCATGGCGCACACACCGCTAACCCGTTTGTCGAGTTGGCGGAAACGGCGGTCCGTCAGGTTCCAGCGGTCGTCTTGCTCCTGCTGGTAATCCCACAGTTGGCCACCGTTGATCGCGTCCGTGGACCCTGGAGCGATCGCCCCTGCAGCCACCCCGGTTACCCGCTGGTTGCCGGCGTTGATCCCGGATCGGGTGACCGATGGGCCGCCCTGGACAGTGAAGCCGTCGCTGTTGTGGATGGCCTTGGCCACTTGGACCGAGCCCTGCTCGGACAACTCAACGGTGTCCTTCAGGGCAACGGTTTGGGTGGCGTTCCCGTTGTCCGAGACTTCGATGTTGGCCCCGGCCACCGCGGTGCTGCTTCCGCCATCCTTGCCGTCTTTGCCGTCCTGGCCTGCGGGACCTTGCGGACCGGTCGGACCTTGCGGGCCCTGCGGGCCGGTGGTGTCACCACCGCCGCCAGGGTTCTGCTCCAGCTGGTGAACGCGCCCGTCGAGATCGTAGATGGCGCCGGCAACGGTGCTGTAATGTTTCCCGCTGATCAGCTGGTAATTCGGAGCCACGATCACACCGTTTACTACGGTAGCGCCAGCGCCCAAGGTTTCCACGGCGGTCCGCAGTTGGCTGACGACCACGGCGTCGTTGTTCGCCTGGCCCAGGGCAACTTGCGTCAAGCGTCGGTTACCTACGGCAACCGTGTTCTCTTGGTCGCAGGTCGTGCCCGTGCCCAAGGCGACGCAGCCTTTGGCGTTGGCTTTCGCGCTGAGCCCAAAGGCTGCGGCATTTTCTGCGTTGGCTTGACTGCCGGGGCCTACGGCGGTGCCTCCAATTTCAGTAGCAAGGGCGTGTCCACCAACCGCCAAGGTGCTGAGCGCCGTTGCTTTCGCATACTGACCCAAAGCCGCGGCGTCGCTCGCGGTTGCTTCGGCATACGCTCCCACGGCCGTGGAGTTCCCCCCCGTCGCACGACTAAAAGCCCCGAAAGAAGAGGTATTGCATCCTTGGGCAGAGGCGTAAGCCCCCGCTGCGGTCGCGCCAATGCAGTGGCCAGTAGGGGTGGGCCCACCATCCGCATCTGCGGAGTAGCCAAGCGCGGTGTTGCCGCCTCCTTTTGCACCGGCCAGATCGCCCACTGCCGTGGCACCTAACTCAGTCGCATCTGCACCGTTGCCCACTTGAACCTGGGCTTGCGCCGTGCCAGCAACAAGGCCTGCCAGCAAAGCGCAGTGGATGAGGGAGCGTTTCATGGGGTGGCCTCCTGGGTCTGAAATGAGTGAGCGTGTGCACTCACGAATAGATCAGATCCTGGAATGCGCAAGCCCCCCAACGAAACTTCCCGGCGCAACGGCAGGAGGGGCCGTTGCGCCGGGAAGCGGCGGGGCCGACTTTTCCCCACCCCTGTTCTTCTACGACAGGGAAAAAATTCCGCAAGCCCCCTTGCGCGTTTTCGATTCTCCGCTTGCATGGATGTATCGCTTATGTGAGTAAGGAGGCCTACTCATGATTCAACGCTTGTTGCTTGCGCTGGCACTGGCCAGCGCTCCCATCATGGTTCACGCCCACGCGCCAGCCACCGATTCCGTTGAGGTCCACGGGAAGAAGCCAGGGTTTTTCAAACGCCTGTTCCACCGCCACAAAGACGCCCCGCAGTGGGACGGTGTCCAGCCCGAGCTTCGCTCAACGCTGGAACGGATCGCCTTGCAGATGAAGGGCGAGGGCTACGACCTGCGGCTGATGGAGGGCTACCGGTCTGAACAGCGCCAGGCCGCGCTGCTCGCTAGCCAAAAGGGCGTGACCCAGGTGGGGCCAGGCAGCAGCTGCCACAACCACGGCTGGGCGGCGGATATGGTTATCTACAGGCGCGGCCGTCCATCCTGGGACCTAAAGGACGAACAAGTGCGGCAGGGCTACCAGCGCTACGGGGAGTTGGCCCAGCAGGCCGGGTTGAGGTGGGGCGGCGCTTGGAAAGACTTCAAGGACATGCCCCACGTCGAGATGCGCAGCGAGTGCCTGGTGGCCATTCGTGGCGGCTCTGCCCCCCGCCGATCGCTGCAAACAGTGATTGCCAAGGCGGAGTCAGTGTCTGACCTTCCGAGAGCACCTCGGTGGGCCTGGAGCGTCGATTCGGAGCTGGCGCCGGACTGGGCGTGCGAATCCGTTCTTTGCAGTGTGTCTTGGGCGACGGTGAGCCGGCCCTGGAGCTATGGCGTAAGGCCGCCGTTGAAAGGACTCCGTCCAGAACCGTTTGCTGAGGCGTCCTGTCCCATGGCCCCAATTGCCCTGAGGCACACATGAGGAAGCAGTCCACCGGATTGCTTCCCTTTTCGGCGGAGAGTGGGGGCGAACGGGTCATCTCCCCTGACCGCGCCGGCTTGGAGACGGTCAAGATTGGCGCTTCCAAGGGCGGCAAAAAAGGCTGGATCCGTTGCACCGCAAGGGGTATGCTCGCCGCGGGCACATTCCAGGGCACCTCCCAGATTGGTGAAACCCAAGCCGCCCAAGAGGGGAGGGCACTTCTCAAGGAAGTCCCACTCTCTCCGCCATGATGTTCAGAAGAGCCCCTGGAAACAGGGGCTCTTTTGTTTTTCCGGACAGTGCGAGAAGGATCTCGTGGGCGAATGCCGTCAGTTGAGGGCTCGTGTCATCAGTCTGACTCCGGTTGTGCTGGATGTTGCTGCACGAAGCTGAGGGGCGCTCTCATTTGGCTACGCCCAGATTTGCTGCTATTGGTCCCGGATGACGCTTATGGGCAATGTCATCGGGGCAGCGATGATGTAGGTTCTCTTCGATGTTGCTTGCCCCGTTCTGCGATCGGACGTCGCGATTGAGAACAGGGGAGGGACTGCAGCCCAATGGGGTGGGGAACTCAAAGCGATCTATTTGATTGGCTTTATCACGTGCGCCGCTTCTGTGCGGTCTACGTAAGGTGTTGTAGTCGAGAAAAACTGATCACCAACTTCATGGAGGAAGTGCAGTGCTGGATATCGAACGAAAGATGGATTCGCGCATGTGGTCATGGTGCCGCAGCAGGACGTCAGGTGCGACTCTGCGTTGGATGCTGATTGTCTGTCTTCTGGTGGTTGGATGTGCCTCAGCGTCTAGTGCATTGGCGCAAACAACGATGTATCAGGCGATGTCTTGGTGTGAGTCTGCGCGTGCCCGTCATTCCGAACCTAGCTACTGCACGCCCGGCTTCGGAGTTATTAGGCAAGGCTATCCGCCAGAGACGGGAATCTTCCTACGCCCTGTAGGCCAACCGTCGCAATCCTATGCATCCTGGCGCTTTGGTTGCCCTGTCGGAGAGAAATGGAGTAGGCGCGCAGGGCGATGCGTTCAAAAAGACGGCCCTCCCGAGTATCCACTTCCCGATCTTGAGGATCCTGAAACCGGTGAGTACGGCTCGCCGAAGTGCGACGGCAATTGTCCTCCAGCGGGTGGTAATGGAAGTAACCCCATTGATAGCGCTACCGGTAACAAAAAGCAGCAAGAAGTCGACTATGTCGGTGCCGGCGTCTTTCCGCTGAGCTTGGAGAGAACCTACAACAGCGGGCGGGCACTTGAAGGTGATCCCTTCCCGATGGGCGCAGGTTGGTCCCATAGCTACTCAGCACGGCTCTATCCGGTGACGGATGGCAACTATGTTATGTATCGAATCATCGCGCGGCGCTCAAATGGAGCGCGCCAGAGCTTTACCCCGGTCGGCGATGATTGGGTAAGCGATGCAGATGTTGCGGGCAGGATAAGCGTTCACATGAGTGGAGGGGCGCTCAGCTCATTCACCTATTCGCGCGGCGATGGTTCTATAGAAACCTATGATCGCGATGGTCTGCTTACCTCGATCACCAATCTTGGCGGTCAACGACAGGTGCTGTCCAATGTTAACGCAGGTGGGATCAAGCGGCTGGAGAGGGTTACGGACCCGGAAGGGCGCAGTCTGCTCTTCTCATACAAGGATCAAATGATTGAATCGGTGACGTTGCCAACCGGGCGCGTCATCCGATATGGCTACGCCGATGGGGATCTGGTCAGCGTTTCCTATCCGGAAGCGCCAGCCGGTGAGTCCGTCCGTCGCTACCACTACAACGAATTGGATCAGACGACTGGTGTTTCCCAGCCCCACACGTTGACGGGCATCACCGATGAAAGTGGTCAGCGCTACGCGAGCTGGGGTTACGATGGCTATCGGCGTGGTGTTTTGAGTGTCCACGGTGACTACGCGACGGGTACCATCGATAGAACCTTGCTAGCGTTCAATGACGATGGCACGACGACTGTCACCGACAGCTTGGGGAAGGTGCGCCACTATGGCTTCGATGTGAAGCATCGTGTCGCCCGGCTCGCGTCCCTCGATGAGCTGTGTCTGGGGTGCAGCAACACCGCCAGGGCCAAGACCTATGATGGGAATGGCATGGTGCAGTCATCGGTGGACTTTGCCGGTAACGAGACAACATTCAGTCACAACGCGCGCCTGCTCGAAGTCCAGCGTGTCGAAGCTGCCAACGATGCAACGGGTCTGCGGCGAATCGTGCAGACCGACTGGCATCCAAGTTTGAGGGTGCCGGTCGAGCGCCGCATTCTTGATGCGGCGAACGTATTGGTATCCAGGTCCACCTGGACCTATAACGCACGGGGGCAAGCGCTCGCTGCCACGCAGATCGATCCGGCGACGGGCGAGGCGCGAACCACAACGAGCACCTACTGCGAAGCGGATGATGTGGCCGCAGGGCGGTGCCCATTGCTCGGTCTGCTTACTCAGGTCGACGGACCCCGATTGGATGTCACTGACGCGACGTCCTATATCTACTATCCCAGCAATGATGCAGGCTGCGCCACGGGCTCCGGCTCATGCCTCTACAGGAAAGGCGACCTCTGGAAAGTCGTCAACGCAGCGGGTCACATCTCCGAGGTGCTTGCCTATGACGGGGTCGGGCGGCCGACATCTGTCAAAGACCCCAATGGCATCGTTACCGAGATTGCTTATCATCCGCGTGGTTGGCCAACCATCGTCAGATTTGATTCCGCGTCCGGCGCCGGCGCACGCACCACCCGTCTCGACTACTGGCCCACAGGCCTCGTCAAGCGGGTAACGCAGCCAGATGGATCCTCTGTTTCCTACTCCTACGACGTAGCTCACCGATTGACAGCGATTTCCGATAGCCAAGGAAACTCAATCACCTTCGTCCTGGACAATGCGGGGAATCGCGTCGCGGAAGAGACGCGGGATGTAAATGGCGAACTGAAGCGAGCGCTCAGCCGGATCTACAACCAGTTCGGACAATTGACGACAGAGGCGGATGCAGGCGCCAATCCCACCGATTTCTCCTACGACGCCAATGGCAACATCGCCTCCAGGACCGATGCTCTGGGTCGCAGGAGCCGGCAGCAATACGATCCATTGAATCGACTTGTGCTGTTCCTTCAGGATGTTGGCGGTTTGGATGTGGAAGTCCGTACGCACTACAACGCCCTGGATAAGGTGACCCGGGTAACTGATCCCAAGGGTCTGTCTACAACCTATTCCTACAACGGCTTCGGCGACCTGACTGGGCAAGTCAGTCCAGACAGCGGTGCCAGTCAGTACACTGTTGACTCCGGTGGTAACCGTCGGACGTTCACCGATGCCCGTGGCGTTACTGCTTCGTATCGGTACGATGCTCTGGATCGGGTGATTGGAATTGCCTACCCGGATACCAGTCTTGACGTGAGCTACAGCTATGACCTGGCGCCAGAGTCGTGCCCTGCCGACGAGCGGTTTGCAAAGGGGAGGCTCGGCGAGGTGCAGCATGCTGGCGGCAGTACGCTGTATTGCTACGGTCGGCTTGGCCAGATCACCCGGAAGGTGCAGACGATCAATGGTCTGACACGGACAGTGCGATACTCCTACAGTCCATCCGGAAACCTTGCGACATTGGTGTACCCGGACGGGAGCATTGTCGACTACGTCCGGGATGGCTTTGATCGTGTGAATCAAATCGGCCTGACCCGGCCTGGTCAGGCCCGGCAGGTCGTGGTGAAGGACGTAGCCTACGCCGCCTTCGGTCCGGCGATCGGCTGGACGTATGGCAATGGTCGGCGGCTGGATCGTCCTCTGGATCTCGACTATCGCGCACAGGCTGTGAATGATCCGACTCCTGGGGGGCTCTCCCAGAGCTACAGCTACGATCCCGTTGGCTCCATCGTTGCGCTGAAGAATGGCAGTGGCTCGCAGGTGATGGCCCGCTATGCCTATGATGCCTTGGGGCGCCTCACGCAGACTCAGGATGGGCTCACCGCAACGCCCATCGAAACCTATTCATACGATTCCACCGGTAACCGCACGTCGCTGAAGACCGCGGGTGGCACCTCGCTCTACACCTATCCCGCGACGAGTCATCACCTGACGGCTGTGGATGGTGTGGGGCGCGATCATGATGCCTCCGGCAACACCGTTCGCGTGGAAGGCAAGGAATACGTGTACAACGACGCCAATCGCATGGCAGCGGTGAAGCAGGACGGGAATTTGCTTGAGGGCTACGCATACAATCACCTAGGGGAACGCATTCTTCGCGTTCCGTTCGGCGGTGATAAGCAGATCACCCTCTATGACGAAGCCGGGCAATGGCTGGGCGACCACTTTGAATCAGGTCGGTCGCAGCAGGCGATCTGGCTTGATGACTATCCAGTGGCATTGATCAGCTCTGCAGACGCTGGTTCTCCGGAGTTGGTCTACATCCAGCCCGATCACCTCGGAACGCCGCGCGTCGTGGTCGATCCTGTCCGCAACACTGCCATATGGGAATGGAGCAGCAAGAGCGAAGTATTCGGCAATCAGATGCCGAATACGGATCCAGATGGAGATGGCGTGGCATTCGACCTTTCACTTCGTTTCCCGGGGCAGCAGGCGACGGAAGCGACCGGGTTGTTCTACAACTATCAACGCGAGTATGACCCAGCAGTGGGGCGCTACTCCCAAAGCGATCCGATTGGGCTCGCTGGGGGTATTTCAACATTCAGTTATGTAAGTGCTCGGCCTGTCCAGCGCGTTGACCCAAAGGGTCTTCGCGAGCTGCAGCGCTTGGCTGGACAGCTGGCCGATACAGGGCGGAGCTCGGAGATGGATACCGCAGGCGTTGTGGCATCGAGTGCAACGGCAGCGCAGTTCATGGATCTTGGTGCGTGGCTCGATCCGACAAGCGGCAACGCGTCGCTGTTGGGGGCGCTGATGAATTCGGCGTGGTTGACCGATAAGGAACGAAGGGATCTCGAGTACCGGAAGTACAAAGAGCTGAATCAGCAGGGATATAAGCGGGATGAGGATCCATGCAGAAATCTTAGGAATAGAATCGAGTACATGAAGAAGCTCGCGTTGGCGCGGCATTCATGGGACATGCGATGGATGACGCCAAAGTACCCTGGAGGGCGCCATGCTGCGGTGAATGCCAGAGATTGGGCGGAGCTGAAGATCCTTGAAGAGAGACTTCGGAGGGAGTGCCCCGATGAGTGCAACTGATCCGGAACTGAAGAGGCTGCTTGCGAGGTTCGATGATTACCACACCTTCGAAGGCTGCGAGCTGACGTGCCCTGAAAGCCATGGGATCGATGACGATACGCCGCTGCATATAGCGGCGTTCAACAATGACGTGGAGCTGCTGAAGGGGCTGATGCCGTTCGTGACGAATATTGACGTGCTCGGAGATATTGGGCTGACGCCGATGGCGAATGCGGTGATTAATGAAGGTTTCGAGGCCGTTGTCTACCTTCTTTCCTGTGGTGCGGACCCCATGATCTTGGATGAGGTGGGCGATTCGGTGCTGGAAATAATGAAGAGGAGGCCCGTCTTCAATGAGCTGGTCGAGCAGATCGAGAGCGGGTCGCCGGGGAAGGTTCGAGGTCGATGAGGTGTGGGTAATGGAGCGCGCTCTTGACTCTGCAGTTCTCGGCGGCCTGAGAGGATCGCGGCGTCAGGATGGCGCGTGATTGCTCGTAGGTGCCATCGTGTTTCGTCGGCGACACTTCCACTGGCGCGCTAGGCTGGATCAGCTCGTTCATATCGACTGCTGATGCATTGAGCCCAACCTGCGCCTCGAACTCTCACTTGTTCCTGTGCCTCGCGCAAGCAGGTCACCGACCGCGCTGACTCGGGGACAGGTATCGTCTTTCCCCACATTCTGTTTCAGCGCATCTCAATGGGTTCCTCGCAGTATGAGCAGGTGTGCATGCTCGGCGCGATCGCGCTCCCAGGTGATGCCGGACCGGCTTGAAAGCGCCGTGGCACGTGCGAATGCAGTCATTGACATTTCGGGTGTCCGCGCGGAAGCGTATGAGCGGGGCAGTGGCTTGAGGTCACCGCCGCTCGTGGAGCTTCGCTGTGTGTTCACCATTATCTGCAGTACGGAGGTTGCATGATCCCGTAAGAAGACGTCGTGAGGACGTGCGGGGTCTTTGCGATGCCTCGCAACTCCGCCTCCATTCAGACGAAAGCTTCGGCCCAGGAGGGGCTTTTTCTTTTCCGGAGGTGCCATGGCTCAGGGCCGGCACCCTGAGTCAGGCGCATGTGGATGGAGCAGGGTGTATTCACCCAGGCCGCCCACCCCTCGGCTTGTTGTGGCACGACGGATAACTCGAGCACGACCGGAAAGCCCCGTGCGGTCCATTCCGGTCCACGAACACGCCGACCTTGCACACCGGGCAGCGCTCTTCGTGGATGGCCTCGCCTGAAATCGCGGTCACTTCCACTGCCCCGTCCTTCACCAGCTCATCCAGGAACGGCGAGTGCCTGCCCTGCAGGGTGAACATCGCGACCGACCGTCGCGCACGCGTCATCGCAACATAGAACAGCCGCCGTTCTTCGCTCAGCGGATAGGTATCCCCATCCGGCATTGCCAGCGAAAGGACCGGGTCATCGGCGCGCAGGCTCGGGAAGCTGCGGTTGATCATGCCCGGCAGAATCACGTAGTCCGCCTCGCGTCCCTTCGACCGATGGACCGTCAGGAACTCCACGTCCATCGTGCTGCCGAAGGCAGTCTTCCAATCCGGTGGCACCGCGCTGCGATCGGCGCGATACCGCCCCAGGATGAATACAGTCACGCGTTCCTTGCGCCCTTGCGGCACCGCCCCGGACAGCAACTGTTGATGCAGCTTCGCAAGGTACTGGCGAACGCCATCCTGCAGCTCCTCGCGACGATTCATCTGGAACGCTTGCAGCACTGGTCCCATTGCCGGTGCGGCAGAACGAACCGTCTTGGCAATCTGCGCTGGATTCCGGCTGATGAAGCGGCTGGACGCATCGCAGAGCGCCTGCGGGCAGCGGAATGTCTGCTCCAGTTTCAGCACCTGGCCATGGCCCATCCACTCGCGGAATCCGGTCATCACTGAAACGTCGGCACCGGCGAAGCGATTGATCGATTGCCAGTCATCGCCCACCGCAAACAGGTAGCGCCCTGGCTTACCGACCAAAGCACGGCAGAGCCGGGCGCGGGCACGCGAGGCGTCCTGGAACTCGTCGGCCATCACCAGTTCGTAGGGCGATTCGTAGCGGCCCTGTTCCAGCAGCCCGGCCGCCATGTTGAGCATGTCTTCGAAGTCGATGCCACGCTCGTCAGCCAGTGCATTGTGCCAGGCCTGGAAAACAGGGCTGGCGATCTCCAGGAAGCGCCGATGCCGTTCCTTGAACTGATCTTCGGGCATTTGCCGCAGGCGCTCGGCCATGTCATCCAGCGTAAGGCAATTGCTCTTGGCGTGGGCAATGAACGTGCGCATCAGCCCGATCAGGTCAGCGTCCGGCATGGGCTTTGCGCCCTGCTCGGGCAGCTCGCGGTCGGGGTTCGGGTCGAGCTCAACGCTGGAGTCGCCCAGTTTCTCGGCCAGATGGCGCAGCGCCTCTCCGCTACGCAGGCCAAATGAGGTTGTCTCGACAAGGGCCGTGCCGCGCGCTGCATGCTGCTGGCGTTTCCTGCGCATGCCTTCGGCATAGTCGGAAACATGTTCCGGCGGCTGGCCATCAGCATCCAGCGCAAAGTGTTCGTGATACAGCCCGGCATCCGGGTAATAGAAGTCGGGGCGATACTGGCGATGGGTGTCGGTGGCCGTATCGAATTCGTAGCGCCGCTCGTAGTCGTACGTCACGCCGTTGTAGAAGAGCCAGTCGGCGATGACGCACTCTTCCAGGCTCTTCACCCGCTCACCCTGCAGGGCGCGGATGTAGGGCGTGCCATCGCGGTCGTAGCCGTCGGCCTCCATTTCCGCACCGAATGGCGGCAGGTCGCGCCCGAACACCAGGCGGAACATGTCCCATTGGGTGCGGAAGTGGGTCGAGCGGTCCTTCAGGTCGTCCACCAGTTCGGCCAGCTTGTTGAAGCCCAATGTGGCGTCAGTGGCCCATTCCGGGATATCGGGCTTGCGGCCGGTGGCCTTGGCGATGATGGCCAGGCCCAGGGCGTGGAAGGTCCGGGCCTCAACCACGGTGTTGCCCATGCCGAGTCGATCGAAGGTTCGCTGCGCACGTTCCTCCAGTTCCTTGGCAGCATCCTTGTTGAAGGCGAGCATCACGATGCGTTCGGGCTCGACAAAGCCGCGGTCAATGGCATAAGCGGCCTTGGCGACCATCGTGGAGGTCTTGCCGGAGCCGGCCGCGGCCACGACCTGCACCCGATTGTCGAAGCAGATGACGGCGCGGGCCTGTTCCTCGGTCAGCGGCTTGCTCTCGACACGGCCCAGGAAGCCCTTGGCCAACACCAGCTCGCGCAGGGTCATGGCCTCATTGGCTTCGGCCCAGGCAGCGGGCCAATCCAGGTTCCAGTCGCGCAGGGCGTCCAGCGCTGCGCGATGGCTGTCCGCATGCAGATCTTCATGCACGTCTTCATCGCGGAACAGCTGCTCCAGCTCAGGCGGCTGCAGGGGCAGGTCTGAGCGCTTCGCCAGCAGCGCCTGCTGCTGCTCATGGGTGATCCAGCGGCGGCCGGCACTGCCACGATCGATGAGGGCATCCGCGTCGCTCAACCAGGACTGGATCTGCTCCAGAATCGTGTCGAACAGGGCCTTGCGTCCACGCGTGGTTCGCGCAAAGAGCAGGTGCTGCAGGGCCCCCGCAAGCCGGGACGCTGGTCCGTTGGGGAGCCCGTCCACGCACAGCCCGGCAGCATCGCCGGTCTGCAGTTCGACCCGTGACCAGAAGACCCCTCGATGGACCTGCACCTGCTGATCATCATCCACGCGCAGCCGGTACTGCTGGCCGGAGACACTGAGTTCAACGTACTCGCCATCAAGCCGCAGCGACCAATGGGGCGAACGGGTCACGCGTCGGCCCCAGCCCGAGGGGCACCATTCCATAGACATCCAGATACTGCCCTGCAAGCGTCAATGGGGCGTACAGCGCCCCCAGGCCCACATGATAAGGGCGCTTGACGATGCGTGCGGCCTTGCCTGCCGGCACGGCATCACTCGTAGGCGCGATCCTGCTTCGTCGGCGGTACTTCCACCACATCACCACGTCGGATCAGCTCATCCAGATCCACCGCCGAAGCGACCAGGGCGTCCTGCGCATCGAAATCCCACTTGTCCCTGTACTCGCGCGCCAGCAGATCGCAGACCGCCTTGGCACGCGGATAGGCATCGTCCTTGGCTTCGTTCTGCTTCAGCGCATCGCGATGGATCTGGCACAGCATGAGCTGGTGCGCATCCTCGGCGCGCTCGCGCTCCCAGGTGATGTCGGGCAGGCCCGAAAGCGCAGCGGCAAGCGCGAATGCAGTCATTGGCATGTCAGGTGTCCAGGCAGCGATGGGAACCCGAGCGTATGCGAGCAGCAGTGGCTTTAGGCCACCGCCGCCCGCGTTGTTTCACTGCGTGTTCACCATTCGCCGCAGCATGGAAACTGCATCAGATGCAGTTGATCCAGACAATCTGCTCACGCATTCACATCCACAACGATACGCCCACGCACCTTGCCCGGAATGATCTGGTCGTAGACGTCCAGCACCTCGGCAAGCCCGATCAGCTGCACGGTGCTTTCGAGCTTCTGCGGGTCCAGGTCGGTGGCAAGACGGTCCCACGCGCGCTGGCGGACGTCCTGCGGCGCATTCACCGAATCCACGCCGGCAAGCGTCACGTTGCGGAGAATGAAGGGCAGCACCGAGCCATGCAGCTCATCACTCTGCGCCAGCCCGCAGGCGGCCACTGCACCTCGGTACTTCGTCTCGGCAATGGCGTTGACGAGGGTGGGGCCGCCCGCCACATCGACCACGCCGGCCCAGCGCTCGGCGCTCACCGGCCGGTCGCGCGGTTCTGAAAGCTGCGCGCGGTCGATGATCTCGGCGGCGCCCAGGCTGTGCAGGTACCCGGCATGTTCCGGGCGCCCGGTGGCGGCCACCACGCGATAGCCCAGCTTTGAAAGGATCGCCACCGCGATCGAGCCGACGCCGCCGTTGGCGCCGGTGACCAGCACATCGCCCTTGTCAGGCGTCACGCCGGCGTCTTCCAGTGCCAGCACGCACAGCATCGCGGTGTAGCCGGCGGTGCCGATGGCCATGGCGTCACGGGTGCTCAGGTTGGCGGGAATCCTGTTGAGCCATTCGCCGCGAACGCGGGCGCGCTGGGCGAGGCCGCCGTGGTGGCCCATGCTGAGGTCCCAGCCATTGAGCACAACGCGGTCGCCGGGTTTGAAGTCGACGCTGCTGGAGTCCAGCACCACGCCAGCCAGGTCGATGCCAGGAATCAACGGAAACGTCCGGATCACCGGGCGCGTGCCGGTGAGGGCCAGCGCGTCCTTGTAGTTCAGCGTGGAATACTCGACCTGCACCAGCACGTCGCCATCCATCAGGTTGGCCTCGTCGAAATCGACCAGCTCCGTGGAAACGCCGTCGTTGGTCTTGCGGGTCAGCAGTGCCTTGAAACTCATGGTGCGGTCTCACGTTCAGTGGATGAGCCCATGCTAGGCTCGCACCACTATCGCAACAAGAACGATGATTTTCCGTAGGTACTATGGTTTTCCGGAGTATGCATGCGTAGCAGGCGTTGGGACGGCAAGAGCGGTTGCGCGGTGGAAGTCACGCTGTCGGTGATGGGCGGCGTGTGGAAGCCGATCATTCTGTTTCACCTGATGACAGGAAAGCGACGCTTCATGGAGCTGACGCGGCGTGTGCCCAACGCGACCCAGTCCATGCTGACCAGCCAGCTGCGGGAACTGGAGGCTGACGGCGTGGTGATCCGCCACGTGTACCCGGAAGTGCCGCCGAAGGTGGAATACGAGCTTTCCGAATTCGGGCGCACGCTGGTGCCGGTGCTGCTGGCGATGCGCGAGTGGGGTGAAACCTATCGAGGCCATGGACGCACGGACAGCGACGGCTGAGGTCTGAAGCGTAGCGCCGAGTGTGGTCGACATGGCCCGCGCACCCCGCAGCGTTCCGGAGGCCACGGCAACAGCGGTAGTGCTGGAGGCAGCGCATGTGCAGGGCTGCCTCGCTTCGTGAAGGGCGGCGATACGGTTCCTGTTCCGTTGACACCTGGTTCCCTATAGTGGAGCTGGAACCCTGCAATGGAATGCCCATGCACGTAATGTCTCCCAGCCGGTGTCTGACGCTTGCACTTGCCGTTGCAGTGAGTGCCGGCGCATGTGCGCGGCCACCGTCCAACGAACACGAAAGGAATTCCGCCATGTCCGGCGCAACCCAGACCGGCCGCACGATCAACGGCCATACCTATACCGACGCGCCCGTGGACGTGAAGCTCGGGCCGAATACCTTCCGCATTCCAGCCAACTACCTGGACAGTCAGATCGCACCGTGGCCGGGCGAGGGCGTGACGCTGGTCATCGAGTGGCCGGACATGAAGCCGACTGCTCCGGGTGCCCGGGCGAATCCGCGTACGAATGATTTCCGGAAGGAGATTGCTGTGGCGATCGATTACATCGACCGTGCGCCAATCGAAACATCATTGGAGCGATTATCCTCCAACCAGGCATCCACCGAGGAAGGATCGGTGGAGCGAGGGGATCCTCGGGATCGGCTCGATCTGCGGATTGCGCGGCCCGACGTCATGGGCCTGACGCCTTACGCCATCGATGAAACGAGGATGGAGGTTTTCTCGAAGGAGTACGAAGCGCGCTATGGAAAACCGCCCATCCGAAATCCTGCCTATGAAGATGACTGGTACATCGCGCGCGCTCCCAATGGCAGCCTGGCCACATTCATCAAATGCGAAAGCACGGCATTCCGGGGGGATGGCGTTCGCCTGCAGGGCGATCAGGTCATCAGCGAGCAAGGACAAGCTGCGGCAGGGTGTTTCCACTACTTCTCGGATGTGGAGAACAAGCTTTCCATCTCGCTGAACTACAAGCGGGCCTTCCTGGCTGACTGGAAGCGGATGGAGGATGCGGTGCGGGGTGTCCTCGCGCGCACCCGAGTCCGATAATGAATGCATTCAGGAGCTGGCAATGGGCGGATTGACGCAAGAGAATCTCAAGATTCTGGCCAGCTATGCCAAGGCCGGAAACCGCGAGTTGTACTGGAACTATCTGTCGCAGCTGCCGGATGCGGATGGCTATGGGACGCTGGCGCTGGGTGTTGTTCGCAACGACAGCCTGCCAGGCCGCGTTGCAAACAGCTACGCACAGGACTATGCACGGCACCAGGAGGGCAAGGGATCCGGCTTTCCCGACGCGCAGCTGAGCGAGCGCCAATGGGAGGTGTTTGGGCAGACGCTTCTGCGCCAGGACCTGGAGCGGCGCTTGTACTGGATGGAGCAGGGGCGTCCCGAAATGGCACTGAATCTTCCCGGCAAGGATGTGATGCTGGCCCACGACCGGGCATTTGAACGGCATGAGCTTGATCCAAACTGTTGGACGCCGCGCGTGCTGCTGCAGGTGGCGGAGCAGAAGAGCGGCCCCGGGAAGCTGGAACAGATCTGGACCAACATGCTCAACAATGACTACGCCGGAGGCCCGCGCGTAGGCAATACCAGCGTCGATGCCATCAGCCAGATGGGATGGACGAAGGGCGGACAGTACCTGACCCGCTTGAGCGTGCTGGAAGCCACCCAGGCCCTGGAAGGGCGCTCGTCGGTCGATCCGAACGTCATCGGTGGCAACAGCTACTACGCGATGTACTTCGAGGCGGACAGGAAATGGGCCAGCGTCAGTGCAGGCGGCGGCCACGTGTCGCTGCGCGAGATCACCGATCCCTCCCGTATCGCCGAACTCAACGACGCCCGCGAGGTTCGTCTGGAGCGCCAGGAAAAGCGTACCCAGTTCCACCCGGACGACCCGTATCGGACGATTACCCGCAGCCCGCTGACGGCAGCGGTGGACGACGTGCCGGATCCCTCGCAGGCGCCGACCCGTCTGGCGGACATCGGCCCAGGCCATCGGGAGTACGCACTGATGCAGCAGGTGCGCGAAGGCGTTGCCGCGATCGATGCCAGCGCGGGGCGCACCCACGATGAGAACAGCGAGCGTCTTGTGGCGAGCGTGATGGCGTTGGCCCGCCGCAACCAGCTTGAACGTGCCGATCACGTGCTGCTGAGCGCCCAGACGGCCGATACTCCCGCAGGGCGCAACGTGTTCGTGGTGCAGGGCGAGATGAACGATCCCGCCCATCTGCGCGTTTCAATGCCCACGGATGTAGCAGTACATACGCCGGTTGCGCAGTCTTTGCAGCAGATGGAAGCCGCCAGCCTGGAGCGGCAGCAGGCGCTCATGCAGCGCCAGCAGGATATCGAAGTGCAGACTCGCGAGAGTCACGCGGTGCGGATGGGTTGAAATCGCACCGCAGCAGAGCGATGCCCCATGAAAGGGGCATCGCCGCGTTTACGGGGCCGACTTCGACTGGCGTGGATCGGCAATGATCCGCGAGGGTGACCCATACAGCACCAGCACCCGCATGCCGGTGCTGAATACCGGATCGGGGCCTTGTACAACTGTCATCAGATTGCCGTTCTCGGTCTGCACCACGTACTCCAGGCCCTTGGCCTGCGAAAGTGCGCGTTCGGAGGCTGCGCCGGCAATCGCGCCTACCACCAGGCCGCCAATGGCACCGATGGCCGCCGCCTGGTCGCTGCCACCGATGGTGGAGCCGGCCACGCCGCCAGCCGCAGCGCCGGCAACGGCACCACCGCCCTGTGAGCCGTCAATACTGACCGCGCGGACGCTGATGACCGTGCCGCTGACGGTGCGATTGACCTGTCCCACCGAACCGATGGAGTAGCTGTCCGTGCGCACATTTGGTGCGCATGCGGTCAGTATCACAGCAGCGGATGCTGCCAGCAGCAGGCGCTTCACGGCGCTTCCTGCTTGTTCGGGAACATCGGCTTGGAGATATCCACTGTCTCCAGAGCCTGCAGGAACTGGGCGATGTTGTTCTGGGCCGAGCGGCTGATCGACTCACGGGCACGGATCATGCCTGCGAAGGCGTAGTTGAACGGAACTTCGCCGGACGCGCTGACATCCTGAGTGTAGACGATGCTACCGGTTGCACGATCGATCAGCTCGTAGCGGGCGATCGTCCTGGTGGTCATCGATGCACCGAAGCTCGGAATGTCGATCGCCAGGATCTTCACCGACAGGCTCAATTTCACCGGCGCGTCGTCGCGGAACACCGCCATTTTGTTCAGCGCTTCGGTCAGCGCGTTCTGCCACATCTGCGGAACTTCGTGCTGGGCCTGCGCGGGGATCTTGCCCTTGGCTTCATCCGGACGTGCCAGCGAGACCGTCAGCGACTTCAACTCGCCATCAATCTTCTTGCTGCTGACGCCGACATTCGGGACCGAGAAATTGAGCGGAGGATTGGTGGTGCAACCTACCAGCGACACGGCGATGATCGCCGCGAACATGAACTTCTTCATCCATTTTCCCCTGTGACTACGTTGAAACATCCATGGCGAATCGTGTGTTCGTCGGCAACGACGATGCTGCGCCGCAGCGGCCGCATGAAGGCGTGGCTGACTGCGCGCAAGGATACCTGAATTGGGACGATCTGCCGTCTGGTACTGTCACCTGGCAGAGTTGGCGCTGCAAAGGACGACAAAGGGTGTCAGGGGCTCAGCACCGGGTCCGCACGCCGTCGCGCAAATGCGCCAGTCGCATTGTGCTACCGATATGGTGGATGAGTATTCTGCGTGCATGCTCGGCTTTGCCGGCCAGCTGGAATGCAGACTGATACCGTGGGGAGCGAGGAACACCTTTCGAGAAGCACCAATGCCAGCCCCTGGATGGGGGCCGGCACACATCACGGCAACGCGTGACTTACGGGATGGTGCAGCCGCTGTTTCTCAGGCAACGGGCAAACGCCGGGTAGCAGACGTTCTCGCCATTGCCCGCCGCCAGACAAGCGTCGTAGGCGGTGTAGCACGGGGTACAGCGGGACTGCGCGGAGGCACTGCCGATTCCCAGGGTCAGTGCAGCAGCCGCAATAGCAACAGACAGCTTGAATCCAATCTTCATGCTTCACTCCGTTGATAGCCCTCCTTGGGCACCTCGGAGGCTATCGTGGGAAGTGGGCGTATTCAACCCGCACCGCGCCCAGGTGGGCATCCATCTTCAGCGCCCCGCCCTGGATTCACTTTGTTGGCGCGTCTGCAGTCTGAGCGGCAACCATGGCCTGCTGCATTTCCTTCAGCGACAGATAGCCGTCGCCATCGGTGTCAAGGCCCGCAAAATACTTCGCGATCTCCGGCACCACGGTGGCTTCCTCTTTGCTGATCCTGCCGTCCTTGTTGATGTCCATGGCAGTGAACGCGGCGTCGATCGAATCGGCCCGCCTGCTGAAGCGTCCCTGCTGGAATTTCATGTATTCGGCCTTGTCGACGCGACCATCCTTGTTGGCATCCATCGCGGTGAACGTGGAATCGATGTAGGCCTGTTTCGGGTCGGCCGGTGCGGCCCCGGCAAGCAATGGCGCAGCGCACAGGGCAATCAACAGAGCAGTTCTGGTCATGGGGTGTTTGTCCTTGTTGAGGGTCAATCAGCGGCAGGGATAGGTGTAGCCGTCGGCGCCGCGATAGGTATCGTTGCGGCGGTCGTAGTTGCCGTAGCGGTTCATGCAGTAGTCGGCACGTTCGCGGGTTTCGCGTTCACGCTTGGCGGCTGCGGCGATCACGCCGGCCACCACTGCTGCACCCACCACGCCCACCACCACGCCGGTGGCTTTGGCGTCGTGCCGGCGCTCGCGTTCCCGCTCACGTTCGCGTTCGCGCTCACGACGCTCCCAGGCATCACGATCGCGATCACGGTAGCCCTGGTTCCACTGCGTGGCGTAGCGGTCGCCTCGTTGTGCGTGGGCATCGCCGGAGTAGGGCAGCAGCACAAGCAGTTGTACGGTTGCTGCCAGCAGTAGTGAGGTTCTTCCTGGTTTCAGAAACATCGTCCAGCTCCTGTGCGGACATTGTTGGTAGCTGCAGTAGACCGCGCAGACATTGCGCGAACCTGCCGTCACTGCTGGCAGATGCGGTGGCTATCGAACCAGGGCCTCCACTGGATCCAGCTGGGCGGCGCGGCGCGCGGGCAGGAAACCGAAGCCAATACCAATCAGGCTGGAACAGGCGAAGGCGGCCAGAATCGAATGGACGGAGAACACCAGGCTGAAACCCACCTTGGCCACCTCCAATGCGGCACCCAGCGCCAGGGCCACGCCGATGCCGAGCAGGCCGCCGAGCAGGCACACCAATACCGATTCGATCAGGAACTGCTGCAGGATGTCACTACGGCGCGCGCCCACCGCCATGCGCACACCGATCTCGCGTGTGCGCTCGGTCACCGACACCAGCATGATGTTCATCACGCCGATTCCGCCGACCACCAATGCGATGGCGGCGATGGAGCTGATCATCATGGTCAGGATGCCGGTGGTCTGTTCGATGGATTCACGGATCTTCGCGTTGTTGCTCATGTAGAAATCGGTGCTGCCGTGGCGCCGCGTCAGCAATCGCGCGATGGCCTGCTCGGCCGCTTCCATGCTGATCGCATCGGAGACGCGCACGGTGATGCTGGAAACATGCCGCTGCCCGAGCATGCGCGCCATGGTGGTGGTGTAGGGCAGCCACACCCGCAGCAACGAGGCATCGCTGGCCGCGCCGGCGTCCTTCTTCACCACGCCCACCACGCGTACCGGCACGTTGCCCAGCAGCAGGCTCTGGCCGATGGGATTGTCCGCCGCAGCGAAGAAGCGGGCGCGGGTATTGGCATCGATCACCACCACCTGCTGGTAGCCGGCCACGGCGGGCGGGCCGAAGAAGGCGCCTTCGCCCAACTTCAGGCCATGTACGCGGAAATACTGCTCGCTGACGCCCTGCACCTGCACGCTGGCCGAGCGGTTGCCGCGCAGCGCGGTACCGGTGGTGGCAACGCCGGGCGTGGCGCTGTCGACGAACGGCTGCCCGGCCAGGGCCACGCTGTCGCCGGGGGTGAGCGTTTCCACGCGCGCCGAATGCAGGTCGCCGAAACCCGAGCCGGGATAGATCTCGATGGTGCTGGTGCCCAAGGAGGCGATGTTGGACAGGATGGCCTGCCGTGCGCCGGTGCCCAGCGCCACCACCGACACGACCGATGCAATGCCGATGATGATGCCGAGCATGGTCAGGAAGGTGCGCATGCGGTGCGCATTCATGGCGCGCAGGGCCATCCGGAAAGCTTCAGTGAACCGGTCCCGCCAGACCTGCCAGCCGTCCGTCGTGCGCTTGGGCACGGCGGGCGTCACCACGCCCGCTGCCGGACCGGTACCGGTTGCACGGTCATCCACAATCCGCCCATCACGGATTTCGATGATGCGCTGCGCGTGCTCGGCCACGGCCATGTCATGCGTCACCAGCACCACGGTATGGCCCTCGGCATGCAGCTCGCCGAGGATCTTCATCACTTCCCTGCCGGAATGTGTGTCCAGCGCACCTGTGGGCTCGTCGGCGAAGATCACCGCGCCGCCATTCATCAGCGCACGCGCGATCGAGACGCGCTGCTGCTGGCCACCCGACAGTTCGCCAGGAAGATGCTGCATGCGCTCGCCCAGACCAAGCCGCGACAGCAGCGTGGCCGCACGCGCATGGCGTGCCTCGGCAGGCATGCCGGCATAGATCGCGGGCACTTCCACATTGCCCAGTGCAGTCAGGTCGGTCAGCAGGTGATAGCGCTGGAAGATGAAGCCGAAATGCTCGCGACGCAGCTCGGCCAGCTCATCGGGCGACATCTGCGCAGTCTCGCGCCCGCCGATCTGATAGATGCCAGCAGAAGGGCGATCCAGGCAGCCCAGTATGTTCATCAGCGTGGATTTGCCGGAACCGGATTGACCTACGATGGCCACCAGCTCACCCGCGTGGATGTCCAGGTCGATACCGTCGAGTACCACCAATGTCTGCTCGCCCGCGGAAAACTCGCGGCGTACGCCGCGAACGCGCAACAGCGGCCCGCTCGTGGTCGTAGTCATTTCGGCTGCACGGGTGTGATGGTCGCTTCGTCGCTGGCCTGCGCCAGCACGACCTGTTCGCCTTCCTTCAGCCCGCTGCGTACTTCCACCCGGATCTGATCGTCCAGCCCGGTGGTGATGCGCCGCGCGCTTGCGTGGCCGTCGGCGCCACGTACCAGAACACTGTAGCTGCCATCGGCAGCGCGCGCACCCAATGCGGCCGAAGGAATGGTCAGTACGTCGTTGACGCGTCCCAGCACGATGCGGACCTGCGCGGTCATGTAGCTGCGCAGGCGGCCGTCGGCGTTGTTCACGTCGAACTGCCCGTTGTAGTAAATGGCCGTGCGGCTGCCGCCCGACGCTGCCGGTGAAGCCAGGCTGGGGCTGTCTTCATTGGTGATCGATTCCGGCGCCGGTGCGATATCACGCAACCTGCTGCTGTAGCGGCGGCCGGCATCACCCAGGATGGTGAAGAATGCCTCCTGGCCAACAGACGTGTGAACGACGTCGGCCTCGGAAATTTCCGCGTATACCGTCATCACGTCCTGGTTGCCCAGTATCACGATGGTCGGTGCGCTCTGTACTGCGTTCACGGTCTGCCCCTGTCGCGCGACCACGGCCAGCACGGTGCCGTCGGTGGGAGCGGTGATGCGGGTGTATTCCAGATTGGTTTGGGCGACATCGACGTCGGTCTGTCGGCGCACAACCTCACCGTCCAGCGCAGCAATCTGTTCCCGGGTGGCGTCGACCTTGGCCCTGGCTGCATCGAAGTCGGCGCGGGCCACCAGTTGCGAGGCCACCAGCTGCTGCTGCCGATGCAGTGCCAGCTCGAACTGGCGCAGGTCGGTGGCCAGCGCATCGCGGTTGGCACGCGCGGTGCGCTGTGCGGCCTGCGCGCTCAGCAATGCATTGCGCTGGGTGCGCGAATCGATATCGGCAATCGGATCACCGGCCTTCACCTTGTCGCCCAGCTTCACATGCAGAGTCTCGATGCGGCCGGATACCTGGGCACCAACGCTTACCAGTCGCGAGGGCTTCAACGTGCCGGTGGCTTCCACCACCTGTTCGATGTTGCCGCGAACGACCGGCGCAAGCTGAAGTTGCGGTGGTGGCGCGGGACGCAACCATGCAAACAAAATCAGTGTGCTGCACAGCACAGTGGCAGCAATGATGAGCGCGCGGCGGCGCTTGCGCGGCACGGCGCTCATCGGCGCAGCATCCAGAAGAGACAGGTCATCGGTGGTCCTCGCGGCAGAAGAAGCGCACGTCTGCCGTGGCAGGCGTGGATGGCCGTCGAGTCTCGATGCGCTGGGTTGCGTGAACCTTGCGGGCCTATCGCTGTGTCAGCCTGCGGCAAGAAGGGCGAACAGTGCTACGGCGATGAACTGCAAAGCGCTACCGAGCACCAGCAACGCGTTGCGCAGCCGCTGGCCTGCCATTCGCGCACCGAAGAGTTGACTCACCGTGCCGGCCAGCAACCAGAACAAGGGTGAAACAGGCAGCTTCGTCATCCCTGCACCGATGGCGATCAGAAGCGCACTGGCAATCATTACTCCGGCAGCTTGGCCTTCCAGAAAGCGCAGTATCGGCGGAGTTGGGCGCGTGGTTGCCGCTCGCCATGCCGCCAAGCCATGCAGGGCTGCATGCACCGTGACGAACAGGAACACGGCGGCGGCCGCCGCTGCATTCGCGTGCCGATACGTTGAAGCCACCAGCGCAATGCCGGGAAGCAGCAGAAACAAGGCGCCGAACAGCCGCATCAGTACGCCAGCGCGCTCGACCTCGGGAATTGCCCGTAGCCAACGCGGCCAATGCTCCAGGCCGATCGCGCGGCCATTGCGTGGGCGGCGATTCCATGCAGCAGCCGTGATGTCTGGCGAATTCGGCGGTGGCACGGTGCGCGTGGAAGAGGAGGGTGGAGGAGCTCCCTGGGTCACATGCAGGCTTCCTGTCAGATCGGAATGCGGTGGCAGGGCAGCTGCCACTCCCCGATGCTGTGCAGCGAACATTGCCGCAACCTTGCCTGTCCTCGCGGCCGTCCACGCATGGACAGGTGTCAGTTATCCACGTGCATGCGATGTTCCCGGTTCTCCAAGGGTGGCGAGCGGGTCACACCCGGGTGCAGTGGAAACTCGACACGGATCAAAGCACCACCGCCAGGCGCATCCAGAATCGTGACGCGGCCGCCATGACGGTCGATCACCTGACGTACGAGGTTCAGCCCCAGGCCTGCGCCTGTCTGTCGTGGCCGCAGCCGCTGGAAGGGTTCGAAGACGCGCTCGCGCTGGTCGACCGGTATGCCGGGGCCGTCGTCCTCGACCTCCAGGCAGCTGCCCTGGACGCGCACGACGATCTGGCGTCCGCCATGTTCGGCAGCATTCAGTACCAGGTTGGAGATCACACGTTCCACCGCGCCGGTCTCGCCGAACACCGGGAAGTGTGGTTCCACCGCCACGGCTACGGCCTTGTCCGACTGGATCAACAGCGGCGCCAGATCAGCGGCCACCCGTTTGGCCACCCGCGCCAGGTTGATGGTCTCCTTCGGCCCGTCCTCGTCCATGCGGTGCAGATCCAGCAGCTGCTCTGCCAGCGTCGCCAGGCGCGCCACTTCCACGGCCAGGCTGCGCGAGGTGGCATCGTCGGCCGCATCGACCTTTACCCTCAGAATCGCGATGGGTGTGCGCAGCTCATGTGCGGCGGCGGCAATGAAGCGGCGTTGCCGTTCGTGTCCCTCGTCCAGCCGGTCCAGCGCCTCATTCACCGCTGCCACCAACGGAGCGATCTCTACCGGTACAGCGGTTTCGGTCAGGCGGACACCGCGGCGGCTGGCTGAGATGTTGCGGGCTTCCTGCGCGATGCGCTCCACCCCGGCCAGGGCTCGTCTTACGATGACCGGTGTCAGGACGATGGTGGCCAGGCCCAGCAGCAGGAAGATCGGCAGGGTGATGATGTGTGCCGCCAGCGCCATCTGCCAGGTCAGCGTATCAGTTTCGCCGTGGGCCATGATGGTCAGCTTGCCGGCCGGGCCACTGTGCTGGCGGACCACGACGGCGAGGCCATCGCTGCGATCGCGCCCGCGCAGGTCACCAAAGGGGATGCCATCCAGTGCGCCTACCAGCGAGGCATAGGCCGGCGGCACAGGTCCGAACGTAACGTGTTGGCCGTGCTCATCCTCGGCGATGAACCATGCACCGGGAACGATCTTCAGCAGCTCGGCAAGTTCCGGTGTGTGCTGCACGTACAGCTCGCCATTGCGATCGCGGTGCACCGCCTCGGCAGCCACCGGTGCGAAGGTCTGGATGCTGTAGTAGCCACCGCTGTCGGCACGTATCAGCACCATCAGCAGCGCGAAGAACGCCACCAGCAACGCCAGCAGCTGATAGATCAGCGTTTTGACGATCAGCGGGCGCTTCAACGATGGACGACGCGCCATTACTTGGCTTCCCGCATCAGATAGCCGACGCCGCGGATGGCGTGGATCTCCACCCGGGCATCGGCATCGGCCAGCTTGCGGCGAAGCCGCGACACGTGCGAATCCAGCGTATTTGAATGGATGCCGTCATCGAATCCATACACCGCCATTTCAATCGACTCGCGCAGCACGGTGCGGCCCAGCCGCCGGGCCAGCGCGGTCAGTACACGGATTTCGCGGCGCGGAAGTTCCAGCCGCTGCCCGCCCACGCTGGCCTCGCCCGAGGCAGGATCGAACAGGAGCCGGCCGATGCTTATCGGCTCTACCTGCATGCCGCTCGGCCGGCGCCCCGCAGCGCGGATGCGGGCGAACAGTTCCTCCAGTGCGAAGGGCTTGGCCAGATAGTCGTCCGCGCCCTCATCCAGACCGGCGATGCGGTCCGGCAGCTGCCCCAGCGCGCTCAGCACGATGATCGGCACCCCGGGGTTGCGCTCGCGCAGCAGTGAAATCAATCCCAGGCCGTCGCCGTCGGGCAGCGTGCGGTCCAGCAGCACCAGGTCGTGCGATCCGTACAGGGCCGCTTCGCGGGCCAGCGCCAGGGTGTTGGCCAGGTCCACCACGTAGCGCTCACGCTGCAGGGCGGACTTCAGGGTGGCGGCCAGTTCGGCTTCGTCTTCAATCAGCAGGATGTGCATCGGCAGGGCTTGCGCAGGAAGGGGGCGTGGCGGGGCGGTTCGGCACGCGCCGGCACCGTATTACAGGAACATTGCGTGAACATGGCGTGCCTTCCGGACGCCCTGCAGGCCGCTTGTGCCCACGAAGAAGGGCATCGGCGCAAGGTTCGCGCAATCCGGGCACTCCAGCCTTGGCGCCCTCCCGCTGATCCCCAACCCCTGGAGTACCCATGAAGTTGTTCGTTCCGTTGTTGTTCGTGGCCGCGCTGAGCGGCTGCACCACCGCCAGGATGACCGTCACCCCCGATGGCCGGCGTGGCGTCTCCATCGACTGCAGCGGCTCCAGTTCCTGGAGTGGCTGCTACGAGAAGGCCGGGCAGATGTGCCCCGGCGGCTATGTGGTCTTCAGCAAGGATGGCGACGACGGCAACGCGATCGCGGTGGGCAACAAGAACGGCTTCACCTCCACCCAGATGGCTACCCGTTCGATGCTGGTGGCCTGCTCGCACTGACGCCAGCAGGGGAGGTGGGCAGCCACCTCCCCCTGTCATCATGGTTCGCAGCCCTGCCTCAGAAGCTGTAGGCCGCTTGCACATACACCCGTCGTGGCTCGCCGGGGAAATGCCCGTTGCGTTCGATGAAGCCACTTGCCGCATACACCTTGTCGAACAGGTTCTTCACGTTGGCCTGCAACTGCCACTGCTTCCACGTCGTCTTCCAGCTCATGTCGAACACCGTGTAGGCCTTCACCGTCTGCCCATCCAGGCTGACACGCTCGCCCACATGGTCTGCCCCGAAGCCGATGGCGGAGTTGATTGCTGGCAGGTCGTAGCGGGTCCATAGGCCCAGCTTGTTGCGGGGCGCATTAGCGAAGCGGTCGCCTGAGGCGTTGGTGATGCCGTTCGGGCCGGCGTCCTTCACCCGCGCATCGTTGTAGGCGTAAGTCAGGTTCAGCACCCAGCGCTCGGTGAGGTCGGCCAGCAGGTCCAGCTCCATCCCGGTGCTGCGCACCAGGCCCAGCGCGGCCAGCTGGCTCACGCCACCGATCACTTCGCCAGTGGCCTGCACGATGTTGCTGCGGTCGATCCGGTAGGCGGCCATGTTCAACGTCACGCGGTCGGCCAGCAGCGACTTCATGCCCACTTCCCACTGCTTGCTGCGCTCGGCATCGAACGGTCCGCCGGCGGCCGGATTCTGGTTGGTGGCACTCTGAGGCACGAAACCGCTGGCGACGTTGGCGTAGACATTCAAGCCTTCGTGCACGGTGAACGTGCTGCCCAGCCGCCAGCTGAGATCGTTGCCCTCGACACTGCTGCCAGCGATGCGATCCTCATCCTTGAAACCATCCCAGCGCAGCCCGGCCAGCACATGCCAGCGCGGGCCCAGCGCCAGCTCATCCTGCAGGTAACCACCATGGCGTTTGCTGCGGGTGGACGTGCTGCGCCAGGGCAGGGCGCCCAGGTTGTAGTCATGCCATGTGCTGGCGCCGTACACCGGATTGAACAGGTCGATGCCCCGCACCGGCCCCGCGCCGCGCGCAAGGTCAGCGCTGTTGGCGGTCTGTGCAGTGAAATCCGCATCCAGCTGGTATACATCGGCGCCGAACAGCACCTTGTGCTCCACCGCGCCGGTGGTTACCCGCCAGACTGCATTGCCGTTGGCAGTGAACGCTTCGTTGTCACGGATCTGGTTGCGCAGCTGGCGGGTCATCCATTCGGCCACGCCATCGCGGTCGCGATCGATCAGGCCCATCGGCTCGTGGTACATCTGGTGTTCGTTGTTGCTGAACCAGCGGGCGGCGAAGTCCACGTCCAGAGTATCCAGCGGCGCGAAGCGATACTGTGCCAGCGCCACCTTGGCGCGCATGTCGAGAAAGTCGCTGGCCTCGTTGTGGTTCCAGCGGCGGTCGGTCAGGAAAGTGCCCGCATCGTTGACCGGTACGCCGCGCAGGCGGTTGCCGCCAAGGTTCTGGGTGATGTCAGTGAACTGCAGCAACAGTTCGCCGGTCTGGCCGACGTCGAAGGCCAGCGAGGCATCGCCGATCACGCTCTCGCTGTCGGTGTTCCAGCGCACGCCTTTTTCACTGTCGGCATAGAGCCCGGCGCGATAGCGCACGCTGCCGGCCGCATTCAACGGCCCGGTACCCTCGATCGATCCGGCTCGGAAGTCCTTGTCGCCCAGCTGGACCTCAATGCGGCGCTCGGCAGCGGCTTTGGGCTTGCGGGTCACATAGTTGATGACGCCACCGGCATCTCCGCCGCCGTACAGCGCACCTGCCGGTCCTTTCAGCACCTCCACGCGTTCGATGTTGAACAGCTGCGGCACCGAGAAGCCTGCATAGGGATCGCCGCGCAGACCGTCATACAGCACGTTCTCCTGGCGGAAGCCGCGCAGGGTCACCCCGGCATAGCTGAAATAGCTGATGCCGCTGATGCTGCGATAGAGATCGGTCACCTGGCGCGCGGCCTGGTCGTCGATCAACTCGCGTGGCACCACCTGGATCGACTGGGGCACCAGCTGCAACGGGGTATCGGTGCGGGTGCCGACGGCGGCGTCGTCCACGCGGTACAGCGTCTGTGCGCGGCCGCGCACTTGGACGGCATCCAGCTCCTTCGGCGGATCATCCGCTGCATGGGCGGGGAGTGTCAGGGCAATGGCCAGAGCGGCGCAAAGGGGGTGCCTGCAGAGCGATGGGAGGGCCATGGGGGCGACAGTATGGGGGTGCAAATGAGAAAGAATATCATTGGCATTGGCATGGTGGCGCTTCGTCGATCAGCCACTGCCCGCCCGGTCAGGGTGGGCAGCGCCGGGAGCGTGCATCTCACGTCGGTGTCAGCAACTCGCTGATGGCATCGTGCTGCTTTCCAAGTTGTTGTTGCAGCACGAAATCGTGCAGCAGGGCCGCAGCGGCCTTGCGTTGACCATCGATGTCCTGGAGCGAGGCATAGCGCACGGTCGGGTCGTTCGGGCTCGGTCGCCCAGGCGCCTCCATCTCGGTGGCGGAGGTGAGCGTGATGAAGGCCAGCGCGCGCTTGTTCTCCTTCAGTTCCGCGTTGGTGGTCAGCACTACCAGAGTGACCTCATAACTGAGGCTGCCGCCGCGCCGGGTGTTGTAAGCGTGGCTGCGCACGCTGACCTTGGTTCCCTTGGGCAGTACCGCCTGCAGCTTCCGGGCGAAATCCCATTTATCGAACGCCATCTGTGTCTTCTGGTCGACGCGCACCATGAACGCAACGTCGACACCGGTAAACGGAACCTGTGGCACGTCCAGATAGGGGCTCTGTTTCAGGCTCTGCACCAGGACCAGATCGTCACTGAACATGGCGGAAGGGTCGACGGGGGCGGTGAAGGACTGTTTGAGCAGCTCGAAGATGGTCAGTGCGCGTTGGCGTCCTTGGGCAATCCGCTGAAGTACCGCCGGTGCTGGATTGTTCTGCACATAGCTGGCGTTGGCGTCCTGCATGCGCCGCTGCACTACCGCTGTCAGTCCATTGATCTGCTGGTCGGCAGACGCATTGGCGTTGGCGGAGGCCTCTTCACCGGCCATGCTGTCGACTACCTTCTTGAACTGCGCCAGACGGTCCTGGCCCGCGTACAGGGTGTAGATCTCGTTTACGCGCGCCACCCGCTTGGGCCGCTTGCGCGCGCTGGGGCGGTTGGGGTCGACGGCGATCTCACACAGCATCACCAGGTTCTCGCGCAGGTGGTAGTCCATGTCCGGTAGTGGCAGACGGACCGGATCCTGGGCCCCGCCATCGGTGCCGATCACCAGTTTTCCACGGTCGATTTCCGACCAGACAGTGACTGCCTCGATCGAGTTCCGGCGCGGCAGGCTGACGTCGATCAGTTCCATCAGGATCGGTCGGGGCGTCGCGGGTGCCGTCTGAGGTGGATTCGGCGGCGCGGTGATCAGCTCGGCATGCCAGGTGTAACCCATCCGATAAAGGATGAAGGGCCGGATGGCGTCGTTCAGGATGATGCCCGGTGGAGCCGCACGTCCAGGCGATGTGAGGTCGCGCCGGGTATCAAGGGTGAGCCCGGTGGTGTCGCGGCTGTAGACACGGCGCAGTGCCTGGGTGGGATCGCAGGTGGCACGCCAGGTGACGTTCGCGGGCTGGCCTGGAGGGAGGGGCAATGGCTGAGGCGTCGGTTCCAGCGGCGAAGCGGCGGGCTGCGGCGGCCTGGGAAGGGGCTGCAGCAGATACGCCGCATTCTGTGCTGCGAGCTGATCGATCAGGAGTGCGACGTTCTGGCCGGCAATGGTGAGTTCTTCCACCACCAGATCTTCGATCAAGGCATGCAGTTCGTTCTGCACCGCGCCTGGCAGCCAGGGGTCGATCACGATCTGCGTATCCCAGTCCGAGTCACCCGAGGTGAACAGGTGCTCGTTGTGGTTCTGCAACATGTCCATGCGTGCGGCGAAGGCATTGCCGCCCTTGATGTAGAAATGCACCAGCGGCATGTCCTGTCGGAGCAGGTACTTGGTGCGCACGCCCTCGGACAGGGCATGCAGTTTCGCGTCGATGTCGGCCAGCGCTCTGATGACGGCGTTGCGGATGTCCGGGTAGGTCTGCGCGCTGTTGATCTTCTTGGTCAGGTCGCCGCTGATCTGGCGGCGCCAGTCGGCTTGCTCAGGTGTCTCTTTCATGGCTTGGCCTCTGCGGGAAGACAGGGTGCTGCGCGAGGTGGGCCCTGGCGCAACAGTGGCTTCACCGTAGATGCCGGCAAGCGGGAATGATCGGGCCAATCGATGCTGGTCGTGACCGCCGATGCGGTGGATTCAATGATCGTTGCGGGCTGGTTGCTGGTGGCGTGCTGTGTAGGCGGTCCCGCTGAGCGCAGCGTGCACGCCGATGCTGCCGCGCTGCCAGGTTGCAGTGAATGCCGGCGTGGAATCGTTGCCTTTGTTGAAAGCACGCAGTGCATCGGCATAGGCCACCACCAGCGCTGCGATCAGCATCGATGCACCCAGTTGTGCCGGTGCGTCGGCGGGGTCGGCCCCGGTTGCATCTGCCATCAAGCATGCAAGGTCTGCGATGAGCAGGGCCTGCAGCTCCCGTGCGCGGCCTGCGAGTACGGGGCTTTCGGCGACGGTCAGCCAGAAGGCCGCCGCGCCTGTGTTGATCCGCAGCAGGGGGTGACCGCTCTCCAGAAGTTCCTGTACCAGTGACTGGAAGGCCGCCAGCGGGGGCATGCTGCGGCGCGCCAGCATTCCCTCGCGCAGCAGTGCACGTGCTTCCTCGTCGCGGTCGAAGACCAGGTCTTCCTTGCTGGCGAAGTAATTGAAGACCGTCTTGCGTGATACCCCCGCGGCCCTGGCGATCTCGGACATGGATACGGCCTCGAAGCCGCGCGCGATGATCAGCCCGGTGGCGACGTCGGAAATCGCTTGTCGGGTCTCGGCTTTGCGCTGCTCGCGGCGGCCTGGGGGCGGGGTCATGGGCGGCTCACTTGTGAAATCGTACACCGAGTGTAACATTCGGCTTGCCAGAGCGCCGGCCCGGCGCTCACGAGGAATCCCCATGCTGTACGACGTCGTCATTGCCGGTGCTGGCCCGGTTGGCTTGTTCCTGTCCTGCGAACTGGCCCATGCCGGGTGTTCGGTGCTTGTGCTGGAACAGGCCGGGTCCGCCGACTCGCCGTTGAAGCACCTGCCATTCGGGCTGCGCGGCCTGAACACCCCCACGCTGGAGGCACTGGATCGGCGCGGCCTGTTGGACGCGGTCGCCGCGGCGCAGGTGCTCAAGCCCGACAAGGGGGCACCACCGCCTGGCACTGCCCATTGGCTGGCGCAGCCGCGCGCGCTGGGTGGGCACTTTGCGGGTATTCCGTTCGCGCTGGACTGCGTGGACAGCGGGTGCTGGAACTGGCGCCTGCCGACGCCGGTCGGCACCCAGATGGCGGTGGAGCTGCAGGCGCTGGAAAGGGTCCTTGCCGAACGTGCGAGCGCGCTGGGCGTGCGCATCGAACGCGGGCGCGCGGTAGAGGCCGTACAGGCAGGCGAGACGCAGGTGGTCATTGAGACTGCTGACGGAGCCGTGCGCGGTCGTTGGCTGGTCGGTTGCGACGGTGGCCGCAGCACCGTGCGCAAGCAGTGTGGTTTCAGCTTCGTCGGCACCGATCCTGAATTCACCGGCCATTCGCTGCTGGTTGAACTGGAAGATCCGTCGGTGCTGACGCCGGGCCGGCAATACACCGCGCAGGGCATGTGCAATTTCAATCCGCCGGGCGTGCTGGCGCTGGCCGACTTCGACGGAGGTGCCGGTCATCGCACGCACCTCGATCTGGATGCAGCGCAGGCCCTGCTGCGGCGCGTGTCCGGTTGCGACGCAACGATCACGGCCCTGCATCTGCACAGCACCTGGACCGATGGCGCGCGCCAGGCCAGTGTCTATCGCAACGGCCGCGTGCTGCTGGCCGGTGACGCTGCGCATGTGCATTCCCCGTTGGGAGGGCAGGGCCTGAATCTGGGCATCGGCGATGCGATGAACCTGGGTTGGAAGCTGGCCAGGGTGGTACGCGGTGATGCCGGCGTGGCGCTGCTGGAAAGCTATCAGGCGGAGCGGCATCCGATCGGCGCCAAAGTACTGGACTGGTCGCGCGCGCAGGTTGCGCTGATGCGACCTGGAGCCGGTTCGCGTGCGTTGGCGGCGGTGATGGCCGATCTCGCTGGCACCCGCGATGGGGCCACCTATCTGGCCGAACGGGTCTGGGGCGTATCGCAGCAGCTTGATCTGGGGAATGGCCATCCACTTGTTGGTCGCAGCGTACCGGACTTCCGGCTGGCCGATGGCCGCCGCATGGGGGAGGTGCTGAGGACGGGGCAGGGGGCGTTGCTCGTGTTCGATGAGAACTGCGCGTCGTGCGACCTGGTCGACCGTTGGCGGCAGCCGTTCACCCGCATCGCCTCGGCGGTGGACGATACGCTGGGCTTGGGGGCGGTGCTGGTGAGGCCCGATGGAATTGTTGCGTGGGCCTGCGACGCGGGAAGCGATGGGGCAGGGCTGGACCAGGCATTGCAGCGCTGGTACGGACCGTTGGCGACGGGATGACCTGCATGCCGAAGGCGCAGCCGTCGTAGGCTGCGCCTGGTGCGGTTACAGATCTTTCTTCTTGCCGCTCAGGTCGATCGGCCTGTCACTGCCCTTGCGCTCGCTCGACCACACTTCCATGCTCTTGTTGCAGCGGCTCTCGCGGGCCGCCACTTCGCGCGGTAGATCCTTCAGGTGCGGCGACTCCTGGCAGGCCTGATGCATGTTGCTGTCGTCATAGGTGGCACAGGCGCTGAGCGAGGCCAGCGCAAACAAGACGAGTGGGGTACGCAGCCGGGGCAGCAGGTTCATGGGGCGGTCTCGGGGTGGTGCCGGAGTGGCCCTGCCATTGCAATCCGTGACCCCGGGCACAGGCAATCGGACCGATCGCACTTGTTATTCCGTAACAATTGGGTGATAGTCCAGCGCGCGGCGCGGTCAGGCGATGCAGGCCATCAGCACCATGCACAGGGCCAGCATCAGCACGAACACACGGCGGCTCAGCGCAAGGCAGGCCAGGTAGGCCGCCAGGGCCCAGGCGCCCAGCACGGCACAGGCCAGCATCCACACCCCGATCACCATCAGTGAGCCGCTGGCCAGCGCCGACAGCGCAATGGCCTTGAAGGCCGCTACGCCCAGCACACTGCCGAGGATGCCTGCCTGCAGGGCGATGGCATCATGACGTGCGGGGGCAGGCGCGTGAAGCATGGTGGCTGGATGGGTCCAAGCATGAGCGGCGCACGTACTGTGCCCGAATGCATATCCACGCCATGTGTTCGTCGCCGATGATGTGATCAGTGCCGGCGGCGCGACAGCAACAGCCCAATGCCCACCACGGGCACAATTCCGAGCATTGGCGCCTTGTACAGCGGCCAGCCATGCAGCAGGCCTGTGATCACCAGTGCCGCCGTTGCCAGCAACAGGACCGCACCCCACACGCGTGCAGGCCAGGCACCGAAGAAGTAGCGACGCTGCGGAGCAGCGGCAGCGTCGGCAGGCCGATTCGCGAGAGCCTCTGCCAGAGCGTCCCGGAAGTTTGAGAATTCCTGCATCGATGCCCGTGTGCGCTGGAGCAGCACGCTCGGTCCATCGATCATGGTCAGATCGACATGATCGTCCAGGTTGTAGGACAGGATCTGCTTGAATGGGAGGGGAGCGCGGTGCTGGAACACCAGGCGATCATGTTCCAGTGCCACCCGGTCCCGTCTTGGGGAATAGACAACGAAGGCCAGGAACAACGCCGACAGCGTGAAAACCGCTGCTGCACCCAGTGCAGGAAGAAGTCCAAGTTCGGGCGCGACGGCGAACAGGAGTATTGCCAGTGGTACGGCTCCGACGGCAAACAGGGCGTACTGGTGATAGCGCCTGAAGATGCGTACTTCACTGCCGATTTTCCGTGCTCGGGCGGGGAGACGGGTGGGGGTGTTGGGCAGCTTCATGGCCTGTGTTCGATCACGGTTCTCCGGCAGGAAATCGTGGCGTCGGGTTGCACTGAAGTCCATGCAACTATTTCGAATCCACCCTTGCTGGACCTCCATGTGCATCTTCGTGCGCCTTCGCCCACGCATCTGCTCAGTCGAACTCACCCTCGGCCGATTCCAGCCGCTGCCGGTAGGCCGCCCGATGCTGGTACAACCGCTGGCATTCCGCGGATCTGTGGATGCGGCTGGCCGGCTCGTTGGCCACCGAGTCGCACATCCGCGCGATGTGGTTGTTGGCCGCCAGCTCGGTGACGAAGAACACGGCAGTGACGCCGGTGCCAAGCAGCACGACATACAGCAGACGGCTGAGCCAGCGCGACAGCTTTCGCTGGAAATGCTGCTGGATGGTCAGGTCGAAACGGATGATGCTCAGCACGACCCAGATGATTGCGACGAGGAAGCAGATCGTAGGCAGCAGGCCGCGCCAGATTCCTGCTTCGTACACCGACTCGCTGTAATGGACCGCTGCGCCGGCACCGGCGATGGCGATCGCCAGCGCCCAGTTGCGGCCCAGCGAGAGCAGATCATCGAGCAGCTTTTCGCGGTTCCTGGTTGGTTCTGCTGCCACGGTGGTTCCTTCTGCCTGCTGCGACCGGCAGCGGACTGCCGCCGGTCATGCAGATGGTGGAGCATCGCTGCGGCGATGAGAAGACCGCGCGGCTCAATGTGTGATGGCGCGGGCGCTGATCCAGCGCCGGTAGCGGCGAGCCCGGCATTTGCCGGCGGCCTGTGCAAGCAACAGCGCCCACAGCGGCGAGACCCCGGGCGCAGTGGGGCGGCGCCGGCTCAACCGGCCCAGCTGATACTTCACTGCCGCCATGTGCGCGCTGGCCGCCAGCGGCTTGCTGCGCCAGTTGATGTTGCGCAACACCGGCACCGGGTCGCGGCCCTGCTGCCAGTGCTGTGGCAGATCAGGCTCGATCGCCAGCGCGGTGGCAATACCGACCATCGCAACGCCGCTGGCCAGCACCTGTTCTGCCACTTCGCGGCGGCGGATGCCGCCGGTGACCATCAGCGGCATCGTCGCCACCGTGGCGATCTCACGTGCAAATTCCAGGAAGTAGGCCTCACGTGACAGGCTGCGTTCGTCGCGTGCGGTACCGGTCATGGCCGGTGCCTCATAGCTGCCGCCGGACAGTTCGACCAGATCCACGCCGAGGGGCGCCAGCATCTCCACAACGGCGCGCGCGTCCTCGGGCGAGAAGCCGCCGCGCTGGAAGTCGGCGGAGTTGAGCTTCACCGCCACTGCGAACGCAGGTGACACGGTGGCGCGTACGCCCTGTACGATCTCCAGCAGCAGGCGCGCACGGTTGTCCAGGCTGCCGCCCCAGCGATCCTCGCGACGGTTCGACAGCGGCGACAGGAACTGGCTGAGCAGGTAGCCGTGCGCGGCATGGATCTCCACGCCGCTGAAACCCGCGCGTTCGGCCAGCTCGGCACTGCGGATGAAGCGGGCGATCACTTCTTCAATGTCGGCTTCGCTCATCGCCTTTGGCGGCGCGAACTGCTTGGACAGCGCGCCCATGTCCAGTGGCACCGCCGAAGGTGCCAGCGCCGGTTGGCCGAGCGCGGCCGGCATCTGCCGACCGGGATGGTTGATCTGCATCCACATCTGCGTACCCCGCGAGCGTGCTGTTTCCGCCCAGGCACTGAACCGGTCGAGATGGCGATCATCTTCCAGCACCACGCCGCCGGGGCCGGTCATGGCTCGGCCATCAACCATCACGTTGCCGGTGATGATCAGCCCGGCGCCGCCGTGGGCCCAGCGCTGGTACAGCTCCAGCAGTGCGATGGAGGGGGCATGGTGGGCGTCGGCCATGTTTTCCTCCATCGCCGCCTTGGCGATGCGGTTGCGGATGACGGCACCGGAAGGCAGTGCCAGGGGCGAGAACAGCGACATCGGACAGCTCCAGGACAGGGGAATGGCGCTACGCTAACCTTCAAGTTTGATTGAAGGTCAACAGGCTTCCATGTCGAGGATTCAGGCAGATGAAGATCGGTGAGCTGGCCCGCCGCACGGGCCTGGCAGCGTCGCGCATCCGCTTCTACGAAGAGGCCGGGTTGCTGGTGGTCCAGCGCCAGGCCAACGGCTACCGCGACTACCCGGAGCAGGCGGTGCTGCTGCTGGAGCTGATTACTGGCGCGCAGCGCGCTGGCTTCAGCCTGGAGGAGATACGCGCCTTGCTGCCGCCAGACATGGGCCAGTGGCAGCACGACGCATTGATCACGATGCTGCAGCAGAAGGTGGCCGACATCGAGGCGCTGCAGCGGCGGCTGGCCGACAGCCGCGCCCACCTCCTGGCCCTGATCGAGGACATCCAGGCGCGGCCGGACGGGATTGATTGCGCGGCCAACTCTCGGCGGGTATTGGACCGTGTGAAACGTGGTGAGCTGGCGCGTCCGACACTTGCGGCCGGCGATGCAGCGATGCTGCGGCCGGGGCGCCGCCGCCGCCGCATGGGCAACGACTGACGACCCGGCGCCGCGTTCAGTGGCTGCCGGCGGTGGCCTTGCGCTTCCTGTCCAGCATCACCGCCACGCACCACAGCAGCAGGCCGCCGATGGCGGTGGCGGCACCGACATAGCCGGTACTGGCCGGGCTGAAGCCTGCGCTGATCGCCATGCCGCCCAGCCAGGGGCCGAGCGCATTGGCGGTATTGAAGGCGGCGTGGTTGGAGGCGGCGGCCAGGGTCTGCGCTTCGCCGGCCACATCCATCAGGCGGGTCTGCAGCACCGCGGCCAGCGCACCCATGGTGCCGACGGTGACGATCATCGGACCGATCGTCCACACTGACTGCGCGGCCAGCGGGTACAGCAGCAGCATCACGATGGACCACAGCAGCACCACGGCGGCGGCCTTGAAGTGGAACTTGTCGACCAGCCAGCCACCGGCGATGTTGCCGATGATCGCGCCGATGCCGAACACGCCCACCGCCAGTGGCATCCAGGATTCGGCTACGCCGGTGACCTGCACCAGGGTGGGTGCCAGGTAGGTGAACACGCAGAACATGCCGGCGAAACCAACCGCGCCGATGGCCAGCGCCAGCCACACCTGCGTGGTATTGAAGGCGCGCAGTTCGCGCATCGGCGAGGTGCGCACTTCATCCGGATCCGGCAACAGGAAGCGCGCGATCATCGCCACGGTGGCGACGGCCAGCACGCTGACCAGGGCGAAGGCGGTGCGCCAGCTCAGCTGCTGGCCCAGCCAGGTGGTCAGCGGATTGCCGACCAGGATCGCGATCGACAGGCCCAGCGACACGCGCGACATCGCCTGGCCACGCTGGCCGGCGGGGCTGATCGCCGCAGCCACCAGCATCGCCACGCCGAAGTAGGCACCGTGCGGCAGGCCGGCGACGAAACGGGCCACCAGCATCGTGCCGTAGTTGGGCGCCAGCGCACTGGCGAGGTTGCCGATGGCATAGAAGCCCATCAGCGCCAGCAGCAGCTTGCGGCGTGGGAAGCTGGCGCCGACGAAGGCGAGGATCGGCGCACCGACGACTACGCCGATGGCGTAGGCGCTGATGAGGTGGCCGACCTGGGTTTCGGAGATCGACAGGCCACGGCTGATCTCCAGCATCAGGCCCATGCTGGCGAATTCGCTGGTGCCGATGGCGAAGCCGCCCAGGGACAGGGCAAGGATGATCAGGGTGCGCTGACGGGGCGTCAGCCGCGCAGCCAGGGAAGAGTTGGGGCTCATGCGGGGGCGCGATGGGGGCGGGGAGCCGTGCATTGTACTGCTGCACCGCAACAGGGGCAGCCATGCCGCGGGGCAAATCAGCGTTTGATCGATGGGATTGTGGCCGCCCGCGCGTGGGCTCGGGGCTGCAGGAGGTGCGGCGCGCTGCGGCTGGCGTCCTGCATGTGATGACGACATGCGGAGCGGCATGATGGTGCACACAGGGGATCGTGGAGCGCTTGGACAAGGAGGAAATCGATGCAGGAATTCAGGCATGTGCTGGAGACGCGTGGCCGCTATCAGCTGGTAGCGGTGTCCTACGAGCCGGTGTACGCTCCGGGCGATGTGGTCGGCCATGCGGTCGTCGCCGACGATGGGGATCGTCTGACCGACCTTGTATCACTGGCCGAAGCGCGCCAGCTGCTGTTGCAGCGGGTGCGTGAAGAGGGCGAGGAGCCCGGGCTGGAGAACGAAAACCACCTGCGGAAGAAGGCGTCGCGCTGGCGCCGCCGCTAGGCCGTCGCGCCCTCGTGCGCATCATGGAGGATCCGGGTGTTGCCCAGTAAGAAGTATTCGCTCATCGCCATCATCACGCTGGCGACCCTGCTGCTTGGTTTCGTGTTTTCCGGCTACCTGACCCTGCTGTTCCTTGGGTTGGACACCAAGCTGTTCACCTGGAACACGTACTACCAGTACTACCACGCCATTGGCCAGCCGCAGGTTGCGCCTTTCGTGGGCAAGATCAAGTGGGCCGGCTACGTGGGCTTCGGCCTGCCGTTGCTGGTCCTGCTGGTGACCGGCCTGGTGCTGCTGCTGAAGAAGGACAAGCGCTCGTTGCACGGCGACGCGCGCTTTGCCACCGGCGCCGACCTGTCCAAGCACGGCATGTTCAGGAAGACCGGCCAGAGCATCGTGGTCGGCAGCCACGGCGGCAAGCTGGTGCGGCTGGACGGCCAGCAGTTCGTGATCCTGGCCGCGCCCACCCGTTCGGGCAAGGGCGTCGGCGTGGTCATCCCGAACCTGCTCGAGTACGGCGAATCACTGGTGGTGCTGGACATCAAGCAGGAAAACTTCGACCTGACCAGCGGCTGGCGTGCCAGCCAGGGCCAGGAGATCTACCTGTTCAATCCCTTCGCCGAGGATCGGCGCACGCATCGCTGGAACCCGCTCAGCTATGTCTCCGATGACCCGGCGTTCCGGGTGTCGGACCTGATGAGCATCGCCGCGATGCTGTATCCGGATGGCGCCGAGGACCAGAAATTCTGGGTCAGCCAGGCGCGCAACGCGTTCATGGCCTTCACCCTGTATCTGTTCGAGAACTGGGACGACGAGCGCAGCAGTGGCTTCCCGGGTGGCTCGGGCACGCCGACGCTGGGTTCTGTCTACCGGTTGTCATCCGGCGATGGCACCGATCTGAAGAAGTACCTCAAGGCCTTGTCGGAGCGTTCGTTCCTCAGCGCCAACGCGCGCTCGGCGTTCGCCAACATGCTGTCCCAGGCCGACGAGACCTTCGCCTCGATCCTGGGCACCTTCAAGGAACCGCTCAATCCCTGGATCAACCCGGTGCTGGACAAGGCCACCAGCAGCAACGACTTCCTGCTGACCGACGTCCGCAGGAAGAAGATGACCATCTACATCGGCATCCAGCCCAACAAGCTGGCCGAGAGCCGCCTGATCATCAACCTGTTCTTCAGCCAGCTGATCAACCTCAACACCAAGGAACTGCCCAAGTCCAACCCGGACCTGAAGTACCAGTGCCTGTTGCTGATGGACGAATTCACCTCGATCGGCAAGGTCGAGATCATCGCCTCGGCGGTGTCCTACATGGCCGGCTACAACATCCGCCTGCTGCCGATCATCCAGAGCATGTCGCAGCTCGATGCCACCTATGGCCGCGAAGTGTCGCGCACGATCATCACCAACCACGCGCTGCAGATCCTGTACGCGCCGCGCGAGCAGCAGGACGCCAACGACTATTCGGACATGCTGGGCTACACCACCATCCGCAAGAAGAACGTCACCCACGCCCGCGAGAAGACCCACAGCTTCACCGAAGAGCGGCGCGCGCTGATGCTGCCGCAGGAGCTGAAGGCGATGGGGCCGGACAAGGAAGTGTTCCTCTACGAGGGCATACCGCATCCGGTGAAATGCGACAAGATCCGCTACTACAAGGACCGCTACTTCACCTCGCGGCTGCTGCCAAAGGTCGATGTTCCGATGCTGAAAGTCTGATTTCACAAACATAAAAATGTGAAGTGAATTCACATTCACTGACGTGAAATGGTGCGCTCCGTCAAAAAAACAACACGTTTCGATAGATTTTCAGGTTTTCCTGACATGGAATTGACGCGCAGTTGTGTAACCCTGTGTGCGACATCCAGAGATGTGTGCTGGATGTCAAAGTTTTGAAGCAGGGTGGCCAGGAGTTTGTGCCATGGAAACAAGGATGGTTTCGACGTTGGTATGGGTGTGCAGGTGCGTGACGGGGAAGCTCCGTCGCTCGGCCTGCAACCTGGTTGGCAGCCTTCGGGCTGCAGGGGAGCCGGAGTGGGTGTGCTGCATGCCAGTGCGTCCCTCCGATTCCGGCGTGCGCCATGCAGCGCCGGACGGCCAGGGAACCAACGTTCGAAACTGCTTTTTCGTACGTCAAAGTGAAGCCCGTATGAATCAGGCGTTTATCGCGAAAATGTCCATCGCCGCAGTCGCGGCGCTGATGGTGGCAGGGTGTGCCACCAAGCCCGCCCCCGATTTCGGAGGCCGCTGGAAGCCGGTCAACCGCTTCGCCGCGGCCACAACCGAGATTCCGCTGTACTCCAGTTACGTCTACCAGGCCTCGCCGATGGATGGCACGCTCAAAGCCATGCTCGAGCGTTGGGCCAAGGATTCCGGACGCACGCTGGACTACCGCCTGAGCTCGGATTTCACCCTGTACGGCGCGGTCTCGAACATCGATACCACCAATGCGCAGCAGGCCGTGATCGACCTCACGGCAGCGTATGCGGCGCAGGGTATCTCCGTCTCCATCGTAGGCAACCAGATCGTTGTGCAGAGCGCTGGCTCGACGCCCACCGCGTCGGCGCAGGGCGCTGATTCCAACAGCGGCACCTGAGTCCACCTCGAAACCATCGAACGTGCTGCTCCCCGCGCCTGTCGCAGGGGCTCCACGCCCATTGATGTTTCAGCAGTACGGAAGAATCCATGTTCCGCAAGAAGGATCCCGGCAATAGTCCCAAGGTCGAGCAGTCGGTCGCCAAGGCGGTCAGCTACGAGATCACCGTGGCCGACATGGCGCGTCGCAGCGAACGACGTGCGTGGTGGGTGGCCACCGGCTCATTGCTGATGTCGCTGGCACTGGCTGGCGGCTACTACTACATGCTGCCGCTGAAGGAGAAGGTGCCGTTCCTGGTGATGGCCGATGCCTACACAGGCACGGCCACGGTGGCGCGCCTGAGGGGCACGTTCCAGGGCGAGACGATCACCACCAATGAAGCGGTCAACCGCAGCAATGTCGCCCAGTACGTACTGGCGCGCGAGTCGTACGACTCCGCGGTGATGGGGTTGCGCGACTGGGAGCTGGTGTTCGTCATGTCCAGCGATCCCGTCGGCGCAAGCATGAAGCAGCGCTATGCCGGCAACAATCCGCAGAACCCCTTCGTGATGTACGGACGGGGCAAGGCGATCAGGGTCAAGATCCTCAGCATCACCCCGCTGGGCGCGCAGGCCAACGGCAGCTTCCGCGGCGCGTCCGTGCGCATCCAGCGCAGCCTGCTCGACAAGCGCACGGGGGCATCGACCTATCTGGACAACCAGCTGGTCACCATGCGCTTCCAGTACAACCAGAATCTCGCGCTGTCCGAACAGGACCGGGTGCTCAACCCATTGGCGTTCCAGGTTACCGAGTACCGTGTCGACAACGACTATGCGCGTGGCGTGCCCGTGCCGGATGACGGCGCCATGCAGCAGCAGGCCCAGGATGCTGCGCAGCAGGCCCAACTCGCTGCGCAGCAGGCGCAGGGCATGTACGACCCGAACAATCCGGCCGCCGCCACCATGATCGACCCCGCCACCGGTCAGCCTGTCGCGGTGCCGGCCAATGGACAGATGCAGCCGATGCAGGGTGCGCCCATGCAGGGCCAGCCGGTCCAGGGGCAACCGATGCCGGGGCAGGGCGCGCCGGGGCAGCCGGCAATGATGCCGGCACCGAACCATTCCACCGGAAATGCTGATGGAGCAAGCAACCGATGAGTAGTCGAAAAGTCAGGGGAAGCGCGTGGGCGCTGCTGTCGTTGCTGTCGCTGGTGTTCTCCGGCGCGGCGATGGCACAGGCAGTTGACCACTACGAGTACGAGAAGGACCGCATCTACCCGGTTCGCACCGGCCTGGGCCTCACCACCCAGATCGAGCTGAGCCCGAACGAGAAGATCCTCGACTACAGCACCGGCTTCAGCAGCGGCTGGGAACTGACCCGGCGCGAGAACGTGTTCTACCTCAAGCCGAAGAACGTCGACGTCGACACCAACATGATGGTGCGTACCGAGACCCATTCGTACATTTTCGAGCTGAAGGTCGTTGCCACCGACTGGCGCCAGCTTGAGCAGGCGCGTCGCGCCGGCGTGCAGTACAAGATCGCCTTCGTCTATCCGAATGACACCGTCTTCGGGCCTGCCCAGGCAGCGGTCGAGGAAGAGGCGCAGCCGCTGCTGAGTACCGAGCTGGCCAAGGATCGCCAATACAACTTCAACTACTCCTATTCGACCAGCAAGGCGAAGAAGATGGGGTGGCTGATCCCGGTCAACGCCTACGACGATGGCCGTTTCACCTATCTGAAACTGCCCAACTCGCCCGAGTACAAGACCGGTATCTTCCCGGCCGTGTTCGGCCGCGAGAAGGAGTACGGCGAGGATTTCGTGGTCAACACCACGGTTGAGGGCAATACGCTGATCGTGCACGGGACCTACCCGTACCTGGTCATCCGCCACGGCGACTTCGTCGTCGGCCTGCGAAGGAACGTGAAGAAATGAGCCAGCAGAACACTCCCGACAACGATCCAAATCCGTCTCCGTACGGGCAGGGCCCTGCGGCTCAGGAGCCACCGGCGAACCCCTATTACGGGCATGCGCAGGCCGAGGCGACACCGGACCTGGATGCCAGCGCTCCGCAGCTTCGCTCTGCGGAAGAGCAGCGCTTGAACCGCAAGGCGCTGTTGTTCCTCGGCGGCATCCTGGTGTTGTTGCTGGCCATGGGTTTCCTGCTGCTGCGCAAGGGCAAGGACGACGCTGACGACGCCAAGGCGCCGCCGCAGGTCGCACGTTCGAGCACTCCCGATCTGCCGACCATGGCGCCCTCCGCGATTCGCGAGGCTGCCCGGGAGGCCGCCGAGCCCATTCCGATGCTGCCGCCGCCGCCGCCGCAGGAAACGATGGGCCCGACCTACATTCCGCGTGCCGCACCCGAGCGCGAGATCGAGCGCGGCCCGAGCCTGCTGGATCGCCGCATCGCCGGTAGTGGTGGCGCAGGCGTGGGCACGGGCGAAGCTGGCGGCCAGGCCGCAGCAGGGGACAACGATGATCCCTACATGCAGGCCACGTTGGCTGCGATACAGGCGCAGAGCGGCAACGCTCCGCCGGCCAAGGTGCGCCGCGGGCCTGACGTGGATGATGTGTCCAATGCTTCCTACATCCGGAGCCCCGATGCACTGCTGGTGCGTGGCACCTACCTGCGTTGCGTGCTGGAGACCCGCATCATCACCGATCTTGCAGGTTATACGTCGTGCCTGTTGACCGAGCCGGTCTACTCGATCAACGGCCGCAGCCTGCTGCTGCCGAAGGGTTCCAAGATCTACGGTGCTTACGGCGGCGGTCCCAAGGGCAAGCGCGTGGAAGTGATCTGGGATCGCATCACCACCCCCAATGGCATCGACGTGGCCATGTCCAGCCCGGGCGTGGATCAGCTGGGCGGTGCCGGTCATCCAGGCCAGTACAGCGCGCACTGGGGCAGCCGCATTGCGTCTGCGCTGATGATCAGCCTGATCGCCGATGCCTTCAAGTACGCCGCAGCCGAGCATGGCCCGGAGTCGACGACGGTTTCCAGCAACGGTTTCGCCGTTCGTTCGCCCTATGAAAGCGCCACCGCGCGCACGATGGAGCGTCTGGCCAACGAAGCCCTGACCAGTTCGAACCGCCCGCCGACCGTCACCATCAACCAGGGCACCATCGTGAACGTCTACGTCGCCAAGGACGTTGACTTCACCAACGTGCTCAACCCGCGCCGGTAACCCGAAGAACAACCATGGACGCCGAAGTGTCACCCCTCGCCCTCGTCTCCAGCGATTTCCTGCGCTATCAGTACGAAGTGCTGGGCATCGCCGAGTACATGACATCCCCGGAAGTGACGGAAATCTGCATCAACCGTCCCGGTGAGCTGTACCTGGAAACCCGGGCCGGGTGGCAGCGGGTGGACGTGCCGGGCCTGACCTTCGAGCGGGCCCGGCAGTTCTGCACGGCTGTCGTCAATGAGAGCAACACCGGCCAGCGCATCACCGATGCCGATCCGGTCGTCTCGCTGACCTTCCCGACCGGGCAGCGTGCGCAGTTCGTGATTCCACCGGCCTGTGATGCCGGCAAGGTCTCGATCACGATCCGCCTGCCGTCCAAGCACACCAAGTCGCTCACCCAGTACCACGAGGATGGCTTCTTCAACCAGATCCTGGAACAGGATGGCAGTCTGAGCGAGCAGGATCGCGAGCTGCTGGAGCTGCGTCAGCAGCGCGAGTACGCCGAGTTCTTCCGGCGTGCGGTGATGTACCGCAAGAACATCGTGGTATCCGGTGCGACCGGTAGCGGCAAGACCACCTTCATGAAAGCGCTGGTCAATCATATTCCGGACAACGAACGCCTGGTCACGATCGAGGACGCGCGCGAGCTGTTTCTGACCCAACCCAATGTGGTGCATCTGCTGTACTCCAAGGGTGGGCAGAGCACCAGCAATGTCAGTGCCAAGAGCTGCATGGAAGCCTGCCTGCGCATGAAGCCCGAGCGCATCATCCTGGCCGAGCTGCGCGGTGACGAGGCGTTCTACTTCATCCGCAACTGCGCATCGGGCCACCCGGGTTCGATCACCAGCTGCCATGCAGGCAGTCCGGAGCAGACCTGGGACCAGTTGGCCCTCATGGTGAAGGCATCGACTGAAGGATCCGGTCTGGAATTCAACGTCATCAAGCGACTGCTGATGATGACCATCGACATCGTCGTGCATATCAAGGCGCACGCAGGCTCGCGCTATATCACCGGTATTGATTTCAATCCTGGGCGTGCCCAGGGGCAGGAGGGCTGACCAATGCTGCCAGGACTGGAAATGATGGCGTGCCCGGAAATGGCCGTCTCGATGGACGTGATGCAGCACGTCATCAACGTGGAATCGTCGCGCAACCCCTACGCCATCGGCGTGGTCGGCGGCGCCCTGGTGCGCCAGCCCAAGGCCCTCGACGAGGCGCTGGCCACCGTTCGCATGCTGGAGGAGAAGGGCTACAACTTCTCCATTGGCCTGGCCCAGGTCAATCGCTACAACCTGGCCAAGTATGGTCTGGATTCTTACGAGAAGGCCTTCCAGCAGTGCCCGAACCTGCAGGCGGGCTCCCGCATCCTCGCCGAGTGCTACAACCGCTCGGGCAAGGACTGGGGAAAGTCGTTCAGCTGCTACTACTCGGGCAACTTCGAGACCGGCTTCCGCCACGGTTACGTGCAGAAGGTCTACGACTCCATCCGTCGTGGCCAGCAGGTCGCCTCCAATGGCGTTGCGCCTATCGACGTGGTCAGTCGTGGCGAGCGTCGGGTAGTGAAGGTCGAACATCATCCGCAGACAGTCTCGCCGGCCCAGGCGCGCATCGTCGCCCAGGCCAGTGCGCCGGTGTACGTACCGTCCAATGACCCGGCCCGGGCCTACACCGTCTACCCATCGGCCGGTGCGATGGCCCGCGGCAGCCTGCTGAACATCGCCGACCAGGCGGTATCGCGCGTCGTGCTGGGCTCGGTCGATCGAATGATGCAACCGCAGGCACAGGGCGGAAACGGTATGCCGCAGCAGGCCCCGCAGCAGTATCCGCAGCCCGCTGCGGCACAGGGCAGGTCAACCATGCCGCAGCAGCTTCCCGGGATGGCTGCCGGGTCGGACGCGCCGGTGATGCTGCGCCCCTGGAACGAGCGCAACGCGCCGGCAGCGGACACCCAGAATTTCTACAACGCACCGGCACCACGTGCGCCGGTGCAGCAGATTCCCGCAGGGGATGCGGCCTTCGTGTTCTGACGAAGTCGTGGTGCGACCGGTCCCCCGGCTGGTCGATTCAGTTGTGTTAGTCCATCAACAAGGAAATCAATCCATGAAGCGATTCAATCTCGACCTCGTCCAGGCCCAGCGCACGCTGAAGACCATGCTGATGGCCGTCGCATTCGCAGGTGCCGTGTTCGCTCCCCAGGCCCTGGCCGGCGGCACCGACTTCGGTGGTACCGATGGCAAGGTCTGCGGCTTCTTCTCCAACATCAACGGCCTGCTGAACATGGCCTCGATCGCCGTGGTCACGATTGCCGTGATCTTCGCCGGTTATCAGATCGCGTTTGCCCACAAGCGCATCGGTGACGTGGCCCCGATCCTGATCGGCGGCGTGCTGATCGGTGCGGCAGGCCAGATCGCGCGCATGCTGCTCGGCAAGGAGGCTGGCAACTGCGACAACGTCGGCGGTGGCGGCGACGGCGCCGGCATGGCGTTTGAGATGATCAAGCACGCCGTCCAGTACTACAGTGCATAAGAACGTCCTGTTCCGGGGCTGCACGCGCCCAGCGATGTTCCTGGGCGTTCCCTACCTGCCATTTTTCATGGTGGCCGGTGGGTTGCTGCTGCTGAGCATGTACACGAACTTCTGGTTTCTGCTGACCATTCCGGTGGCGATCTTCATCATGCGGCAGATGGCCAAGCGTGACGAGATGATCTTCCGCCTGCTGGGCCTGCGCCTGATGTTCAAGCTCAAGACGCGCAACGTGCAGGAGCACGATGGCATGTGGGTGTTCAACCCGAATCACTACCGCAGCAAGCCAGCCCCCAGGGATTGAGGGCTGGATCCGGCCACGCGGGCGTTGAGCGCCCGCCTGGCCAACTCCGAATCTTTGTCGGCAGTACCTTTTGGAAGCAGTCGCATGTTCAACCCAGATACCTCCATCAGCGAATTCATCCCCCTGTCGTCGCACGTGGCTCCGAATGTGGTGAAGACCACGGGCGGCGACTACCTGTTGACCTGGCACCTGGAAGGGCTGCCGTTCGTGGGGCGCGAAGAATGGGAGCTTGAGCATCGGCACAATACTTTCAACCGGTTGCTGCAGACGCTGCGTGCGCCGGATTTCGTCAACGTCGCCTTCTGGGTGCATGACATCCGCCGCCGTCGCACCCTGAAGGGAAAGAGCCACTACAAGCAGCGCTTCAACCAGGATGTGTCCGACCAGTACATGGGCATGCTGTCCTCGCAGCGCATCATGCAGAACGAGCTGTACCTGACGATGATCTATCGTCCGGTGGTGGCGGGAAAGCGCTTCGTGGAGAAGTCTGCGAACGTGGAAAAGCTGCGCGCCGAGCAGGAGCAGGCGGTCGAGAAGCTGATGGAGCTGGCCGGCAACGTCGAGGCGGTGATCCGCGACTACGCGCCGTACCGGCTCGGCATGTACGAAGCCAAGAACGGCGTGGTGTTTTCCGAAACGCTGGAGCTGTTCGGCTACCTGATCAACCGCATCGATGAGCCGGTGCCGGTACTGTCGGCGCCAGTGAAAGACTACCTGCCGGTCAGCCGGCACATGTTCTCGGCCAAGACCGGCGATTTCGTGATCAATACGCCCAATGGCGTCAATCATTTCGGCGCAATCCTGAATATCAAGGAATATGCCGAGGGGACCTATCCGGGCATCCTCAATGGTCTGAAGTATCTGGACTACGAGTACGTCATCACCCATTCGTTCAGCCCGATGGGGCGCCAGGACGCCCTGAAGGTGCTGGACCGGACCAAGGGCATGATGATTTCCTCGGGCGACAAGGCGGTCAGCCAGATCGTCGAACTCGACCAGGCGATGGATCATCTGTCGTCAGGAAACTTCGTGCTGGGCGAGTACCACTTCATCATGGCGGTCTACGGCGACAGCCAGGCCAAGCTGTCGCAGAACGTGGCCTCGACCCGTGCCGAGCTGTCCAACGCCGGATTCGTGTCGACCAAGGAAGATCTGGCGGTCACCTCGTCGTTCTATTCGCAGTTGCCGGCCAACTGGCGCTTCCGCACGCGGCTGGCCAACGTCAGCTCGCTGAACTTCCTCGGCCTGTCTCCGCTGCACAACTTCGCCACCGGCAAGCAGCACAACAACCCGTGGGGCGACTGCGTGACCACGCTGCAGACCACCAACGGCCAGCCGTACTACTTCAATTTCCATGCCACCCATCCATCCGAGAATTCGCTGGGTGAGAAGGCGATCGCCAACACCATGGTCATCGGCAAGTCCGGTACCGGCAAGACCGCGCTGATCAACTTCCTGCTCAGCCAGGTACAGAAGTACGAACCGTCGCCGACCATCTTCTTCTTCGACAAGGACCGCGGCGCCGAGATCTTCGTGCGCGCCTGTGGTGGCAACTATCTGGCCCTGGAAAATGGTGCGCCGACCGGCTTCAATCCGTTCCAGTGCGAGAACAACGAATCCAACGTGCAGTTCCTGGCCGACCTGATCAAGGTTCTGGCTGGCAAGCGCGAGTACAGTGCCCGCGAGGAAGAGGACATCTACCGCGCGGTGGAGAGCATGCTCGATACGCCGATGCACCTGCGCAGCATGACCAACTTCCAGAAGAGCCTGCCCAACATGGGTGACGACGGCCTCTATGCGCGCATGCGTCGTTGGACCTCGGGCAATTCGCTGGGTTGGGTCTTCGACAACCCGATCGATACGGTGGATCTGAGCAAGGCCAACATCATCGGCTTCGACTACACCGACATCATCGACAACCCCGAAGTGCGCGTGCCGGTCATCAATTACCTGCTGCACCGCCTTGAGTCGCTGATCGACGGTCGTCCGCTGATCTATGTGATGGACGAATTCTGGAAGATCCTGGACGGTGAGGGTGGCCTGAAGGAATTTGCCAAGAACAAGCAGAAGACCATCCGTAAGCAGAACGGCCTGGGCATCTTCGCCACCCAGAGCCCGGAAGACGCGCTGAAGAGTGACATCTCCGCTGCCCTGATCGAGCAGACCGCCACGCTCGTCCTGCTGCCGAACCCGAACGCCAGCAAGAGCGACTACATGGATGGCCTGAAGTTGACCGAGGCGGAGTTCAAGGTGGTCACGGCACTGGACGAGCGCTCGCGCTGCTTCCTGGTCAAGCAGGGCCATGCCTCCAGTGTCTGCCAGCTCAACCTGCGCGGCATGGACGACATCCTGTCGGTGATCTCGGCCTCGACCGACAACATCGACATCATGCATCGGGTGCTGCAGACGGCTGCAGTCCGCAATCGGATCACCGTGGACGAGCTCACGCCGGAACAGTGGCTGGAGGACTTCTACAAGAACCGAAAGGGCTCCGGTAAAGCCAAGGCCTCTGCCGAAACCGATGCGGCCTGAAAGCCTTGGATCAAACAGCGCTGAATGAAATCCATTCCATTGGAGAAGAACATGAACATGACATCCCGTAATAACAAGCGCCAACGCGGTCTGCGTCAGAAGCGCCTGGCAGCCATCCTGCTGGGGAGCATGGTCATGTTCTCCACGACGTCGGTATCAGCCGGTGGTTACCCTGTTTTCGACCTCAGCAACCTGATGCAGGCGCTGAAGGACGTTGCTCAAGGAAAGGCGCAGATCAAGGCTGATGGGCTGGAGTACGCGGCTCAGGTGACTCGCTGGAAAAAGACGTTCCAGGAATATCAGGACGCGCTGGTCCAGATCCAGGGTCTGATCAACAATTTTGGGTTGCCACCCGGGGCAACGCTCGAGCGTGTTCCAGATGACTACATGGTTGCAGACGTCTGCCGTACTTCGGCAGGCTTCAGTGCAGGAAGCCTGCTGAAGAAGTTCGTCCTCGACACCTCTGGCGACCTGTATGCGCAGCAGCAGCAGCTTTGCGTGAACATCCAGATGATGGAAAACCGCAAGCGCAACGAGACGGTTGAGTTTCTTGAGAAGACCATCCCCAGCATCAATTCGACGCTTGGTGAGATCATGGGTTGGCGTTTTGGCGGGGACGGAAACCTGGCCGGCACGATGTCCGCGGTGAATAGTGACTCCCTGCGTACGGCAAACGACATTGCCAAGCTGCAGCAGGAGTGGGAGGCGCGCATGCGGTCCTACGACGCCTATGAGGAATCAATGAAGGCCAATCAGCGCGTGCTGGCGCGCGTGGCATTGAAGGGCAAGCCGGGCGTCATCTCGCAGCTGGTCAAGACCGCTGCATTGAAAGGTGCTTTGAGCGTCGACTGACGTCACTCGGGGCAGGTGCATAGGCACCCGCTCCATGAGGTTGTCCGGTAGGGATACATCAAGGGATTGCGGAAATGATCAGGTCGATTGCCAATTTTGATTTCAGTGGCGGATTCCAGGATTTGATGGGGCACGTGGCACGTGTCCAGTCGATCGGGGATTTCGTGTTCTTCAAGTTCATCTTCGACTTCCTGCGAAGCAAGATAAACAAGTTTGGCATCGACATGATGGGGGAAATGATGCAGTGGGTCGGCGGCATCGCCCTCACGCTCATGACCCTGTGGGTGCTGGTGCAGGGCTTCCGCATCGTGACCGGCCGCAGCCGGGACTCAATGATGGTACTGGTGACCAATATGGCGCGTGCGGCGTTGATCGTCAGCGCGGCCACCACGATGGGCGCGTTTGGCACCAACCTGCAGAGCTTCCTCACCCACGACGTCAAGGAAGAAATCACGAAGGTCGTGACGGGCTCGAACGAATCGCCCGAGGATCAGATCGACAAGAGCCTGGCATGGATGCAGGTCGCGCTTTCCAGTATCGACGCCATTCAGATCATGAATGACGGGGAGCTGCTGGAGGACAAGAAGCGGGCACTGTTCTTCATCGGGATGGGCACCGCAGGTCCGGCCATCACCGCTGGTGCAATGCTGATGCTTTATGAAATCGCCATGGCGTTGTTCATCGGCTTCGGCCCATTGTTCATCCTCTGCCTGCTGTTCGAGCAGACCAAGCAGCTGTTCCAGCGCTGGCTGTTCTACGGTATCGGCACGATGTTCTCGATGGCCGTACTTGCAGCGATGGTCTCCATCGCGCTGGACATGGTGGTACGTGTAGCGGCCACCTTCTGGACCACGGCGCTGGTGCAGGAGTTCATCCTCAAGGAAAGCATGTCCGACGGCATGACCAGCCAGGCAATGCAGCAGGGGGGCATGGGCCTGATCCTCACCGCGTTGATCCTGACTACACCCCCAATGGCAGCGATGTTCTTCCAGGGTACCCTGGGCACCTTCATGGCATATTCGCAGATAGGCGGTGGTGCCAGTGCCTCGCCGAGTGCTGATGGTCGTCCGCCGGGCATGTCGGCTCCGCCGCCGGCGCCTTCCGCAGACGGCAGTCACGGTCAAACACAGCACAGCGCAACAATGCCGCGGCTCGATGGTAGCCGTGGGGCGCCGGTTCAGACCCCTGGCACACGAGGGAATGCATCCGGTGACTGATGTGGCGTCGCTGGCATCTTTTGAATTCGAGGAGCGTATGGGCTTTTCCGTATTGCACACCGTGGGTCAGCTTGCATTGAGTCTTGTTCTCTTTTTGGGTATTGCCTATCCCCACAATGCAAGCGCGGAAGGCAGATGTCCCCCCGGACAATATCCGATAGGCGATCAGGGTGTGGGCGGCTGTGCACCGATCCCAGGTGCTGGTGGTGCCGCTCGCCAGCCCGAGCCTGCGGGGCAGTGGCATAAGACGTGGGGCGCGATTGCGTCATCCGATGCAACAGCAGACGCAGGTGTTGCAACGGGTCGGCTAAGCAAGGAAAACGCGGAGCAGATGGCCCTGGCAGACTGCGGCAGGCGCGGTGCGTCCGATTGCCGGGTCATTTATTCGTATAGGAACCAGTGCGTTGCGTGGTTGGTTCCCAAGAGCCAGGACGGAGCTTCCCGCGCCGGTCTTGCCAGCGCCAAGAATTCTGCCGAGGCACGGAAGTTTGCCCAGCAGTCGTGCGTCGACACTGGCGGGAAGGCCTGTCAGGTCGTATATGAGGACTGTACGAAGCCGGTCTATGAGTCGTTCTGATCCGGTGGTCGGATTGATGGTCTGGTGGCCAGTGCAACTCACTACGGCATCGAGAAGCTCTGTGCTTCCTGGGGCAGCTCCACTTCTTTTGTTTGCTCTAATATGGGCTGTGGCCAAAGGTCGCCAATCTTCTGGTCGTTACGCGATTGGGGAAAGGATGTAGGCGCCGCAGGGCAAGTAGTTGAGCAGTGTGGTCTGAGTGAGTCGTTTTCAGCTACCACAACCAGCGATCTGACGGTGCCAAGCCCTTCCTTCGTCAAGGCTGATAGCGATTCCCGCCCAGGGAAACTACGGCGTCGTTGCAATCAGCTTATGAGGCTAGCGTTGCGAGAGGTCTGCGCAGAGACCTTTGGATATCGCGTGAAACACGGCAGATGATTTCAAGGACGGTGGAGTGGAAATGAGCAGAGGAAATCTATTTGGAGGTCTGTGGCTTTTCCTTCTGCTATTGGGCATCGCGCCCATCGATTCTGTCGTGGCCGAGGGCCGCTGCCCGCCGGGCCAGTACCCCATCGGTGATCAGGGGGTGGGTGGGTGCGCTCCTATTCCTGGGGCAGGGGGAGGCACCCGTGAGCCGGAACCCGCTGGTCAGTGGCATAAGACGTGGGGCGCCATTGCTTCCTCGCCGAGTACGGCCGAGGCAGGTGTGGCGACAGGAAGGGCGACGAAAGAGGATGCGGAGCGTGTCGCTCTCGAGGGATGCGGCATGCACGCTGCTCGCGATTGCCGAATACTCATCGCGTACCGAAACCAGTGTGCCGCTTGGGTAGTTCCTCAGAGCCAAGGCAATGGGGCGCGTGGTGGCGTTGCGAGCGGTCAAGACTTGAAGGAAGCCATTGTGCAGGCACAAAAGATCTGCGTGGATCCGACTGGAACGCAATGCAAAGTTGCCTACTCAGCGTGTTCTGAACCGGTCTATGAGGCGTTCTAGCGAAAGAGCCCTGACTGCCAGTCCCCGGAGCGTGTTGATTCCCCAAGGCAAAGGCAAGCTTGGAGATGCTGATGTGAAGGTGATATTCGTGCGAAGGGCGTCTATTTGATCGGCAGTAATGTGTTGTGCTGGGGTGCTGTACTCCGATCAAGCCTGCGTTGATTCACAATTTGGCGCGATTGACCTTGAGCGTTCAGCGTGACTACGCAAGCATGGTGCTTGCCGGGCACTCCGGTTGGAATCGCCGAGTTCTCCAATGATCAGGTGCCCGGCCAGCTTGGGCCTGCATTTGCTCTGCGAAGCCTTCCCGATCCGGGAGGCATGTTCGGGCAACGATCGTCCGCTCAGGCAGTCCCGCCTCTCACAATGGGCAGCAAAGAAATGGGTCTCCCCATGCAACGAATCCACCTCGCTTTTCTCCCGTGCCTGCTGATTGCAGGCCTGCTGCCGTTCACCGCGCTTGCCGAAGGCAACTGCCCGCAGGGCATGTATCCCATCGGTGGCCAGGGTGTACAGGGCTGTGCGCCCATTCCGGTGAGCAGCTCAGGCTCTCCGTACAACAACCGCCCCAACTGGTCGCAGACCGTGCGCGGCGTGGCGATGGATGCCCGCGGCGATACCTTCATCAGCAACTCGATGCGATCGCGGGGCAAGGCCAAGCGTGCATCCATGAAGGAGTGCAAGGAGTTCGGGAAGGGCGAATGTACGTTGGCGACCCTGTTCCAGGCGCAATGCGTGGCGGTCGCCCACGCGGGTCTGGGCACTGAAACCACCAGCGTCGCCACCGCCATGTCCGAACAGGGGGCGGTCGTTGTCGCGATGCAGCAATGCAGCGCGAAGGCGGCATGGAAGAAGCTGCCGCAGGGTCAATGCGGGATCGCCAGAACGGCCTGTACGGCGGATCTGTTCATCAGGTAAGGCGCCATTCACGCTAAGCCCCGTTTTCTGTGATCAATTCCGCTTTTCGATTTCCTCGCACTTCGACGCGGCAGAACGCCTCGCGGTAAGCTCCCCGCGCGTCATGAAAATGACGCGCCAGTGCCGCCGAATGCAGGAGTTCTTCCGTCCAATGAGGACGCTGTCAGCCCCTGCATCGGGTGACGCTCGCCATCATCGCGGTCTTGCCGTACGCAAGGCTATGATCCCTGTCCGCGCAGGCGCGGATAAGCCGGAACGCGTTCCGGCTGGGCAGGGAGGCGGGCATCGGCATGACCACATTGAAGGAGTGGGAGGGGATGGAAGACAGGGTTGGCGCACACATGGACGATGCCCTGGCATTCGTTCCGTCCGGTGCGAACCTGCTGGAAGCTGTCAGGGGCGAGCTCAACGGCGATGGCATCGAGTATCAGCTGCTGGTCATCGACCAGCCGACGCCGGAAGGGCTGGTGCCCGGCCAGCACGGACCGAACCGGGTACTGCTGTTGCTGCGCGGTGACGGGCGCGGGCGTTGGCAGCTGGCCGCGCGCAACGACAAGCTGGTGCCGTGTTCCACCCGAGGTGGCCTGGCCGGCGACCCTTTTGCGTATGCAATGGTCGAGGAAGGCACCTTCAGCGTGATCACCAACGGCGGTAGCCGCGAGCGCTGGAGCAGCACCTACCGGTTCCGCTATGCGCCTGCGGACAAGGCCTGCTGGGTGGACGGGGTGAGACGCAAGGTCGTGGATATCGAGACCGAAGCGACCAACATCCGGGATTACTCGGTGGCGGAACTGGGCAGGGTGCGGTTCGAAGACTTCGACCCGTCCAGTGTCGCCGAGGTGTCGCTTCCATGAGCCAAGCTCCAACCGGCGGAAGGGAATCCGCGCTGATGAGGATTCAGGAGTTGCACTGTGTCGACCGATAGAGAGTCGCAGCTGTTGCGGCAGGCGACCAAAGCTGGCATCGACTCCCCGCTTGAACTGGCCAATTTCATGGCCCAGGCAGGGCACGAGTCGCGCGGCTTGAGCCGGCTCAACGAGAGTTTCAACTTCACCCGGGGAATCTCGCAGATCCCGGTGGAGGCTGCGTGGCGCAATGGCAACGCTGTGCTGGAGAGCGCCCGCCAGGAAGCGCTGCGTGGCCGCCCGGAGAACCTGGCCGAGCTGATGTACGGCGGGCGCATGGGCAACGACGCGCCTGGTGACGCGCTGAAGTACCACGGCCGCGGCTATCTGCCGTTGGTCGGCAAGGAGAATTACGAGCGCGCCGGCAAGGCGCTGGATCTGGACCTGGTGAATCACCCGGAACTGGCCGCGCAGCCCGAGCACGCGGGCCGTATTGCTGTATGGCAATGGCAGACACGGGTGCCGGAGGCGGCGCGCCAGGACGTGCGCGAAGCAACGCATGCGCTCAATGGCGCGCTCAATGGCATCGAGGCGCGCCGGCAACGCTTCGAGGTCTGGCAACAGAAGTTGACGCCGGACGTGATGGCACGACTGGATCGTGGCGAAGTCGGTGCGCCGGCGCAGACCGTTGCACGTGACATGTCGCATGCCGGTGAGCCCGGCAATGCGTTGTTCGAGGATGCGCGCAGGCATCTGCAGCAGCTGGGACCGCAGAGTGGGCTGCGCAGTGCGCAGGAACTCGACAATACCGCTGGCGCATTGGCGTTGGGCGCGCAGAAGGCCGGCCTGTCGCGTATCGATCATCTGTTGGCCGGCAGCGATGGCCGCACGCTGTTTGCGGTGCAGGGCGCGCTGGGTGATCCGGCGATGCTGCGTGCGTCCGTAGACCGGGAGCAGGCCGTACAGCAGCCACTGGCGCAGAGTAGTCAGCAGCTGGCGGCCAGTGTTGCGCAGCAGGATCCGACGGCCGCGCTCGCCCGCGAGCAGGAGCAGCGTTCTCGATCCATGTAACACCTGATGCCGGCGGGCAGGGGGCCGCCGGTATTTTTACGTACGACGCGTGGCGCCTTGTGGCGCCGACATGGAAACCCAAACGTAAGGACACTACATGCGAATCGTTCCCTCGAATGCCCGGCACGCTGCTGCCCGCTGCAGTGCATCCGCGCGCCGCCTGCCGCCGCTCTGGCTGCTGTCACTTGGACTTGCCGCAGCGTCGGCACAGGCTCAGGAGACAGCGGCGCCCGTCGTGGAGGCGCCCGCCGCCGCCGAGGCGATCGTTGACGCGCCTGCAGGGGCGGCGCCCGTTGCAGCACCCATGGCGGCCGAAGCCGTTGTCGCGGCGCCGGCTCCCGAAGTACCGGCTGCCGTGACACCTCCTGCGGCACCTGGGGTGGGCGCGCAGCCGGCGCCGGCCGCGGACCTGGTGCCTGCGCCGGTTGCGCCCGTTGCGCCCGCAGTGGCGGCGCCTGTGGCTGCACCGCCTGCCACCGTCGAGCCAACCGTTCCGGCGGTAGCACCCGCACCGCCCGCGTTGGCCATCGTGCCGTTGCCTCCGGAACAGGCCACCGAGCGTGCACTCGGTGCCCGCTGCCCGGTGGATCTGGCCGGGCGACTGGCGACCCAGGGCGACCTGCTGATTGGCGCCTGCCAGGGCACGATGCCGGCGCATCTGGCCGCGCTGCTGGTCGCGCTGCCCGCGCAGGATATCCACCTGCCAAGCGGCTGGCGCGAGCGAGAGGTACAGCAGAAGGCCTGGTTCAAGGCGGTGCCGGGCTACGGCCAGCGCCCTGATTTCATCGTGCGGATGGGCGACATCTGGGTGCGTTCGCTGGAAGGGCGTGACGCAGACAGCACGTTCTACCTGGTGTCGGCGCCGTTCACCTGCAGCGACCGGGTCGCCAACCGCGATGAGTACGGCGCGGAGCCGGTGCGCGTGCCAGCGGGGGATTGCCGCGAGGCCTATGTGGCCCAGCGTGTGTACCAGGTCCGCGGGGATGCGGCGCCGCGGGATGTGACCGCCGATGCAATGCCGACGATGCCGCCGTTGACGGAGGCCGATCGTGCACGCCAGCTGTCGCGCGAAGGCCGGATCAGCCTGGACCACAGCAAGCTGCAGTACGGCCCGGCCATGCGCTGGTTCGTGCAGTACCCGGAGACCGCCCAGAAGGGTGGCCCGCGTGCGTTCAGTGACTGGAACCGCGAGCACCTGGCATTCGTGGTCTGGACCGGAGATCGCTTCGAGCTGCGCGAAAAGGTTTCGCGCAGCCAGTGGCCCTGCGACCCAGTGGCACCGGGGGATCGGGCCTGTGGCGGCTTCCCGGATTCTGGCCCGGATCTGTTTGTGACGGCCGGTACCTCCGCGCCGATGGCTGCCTCCGGTCCCTGAGCCGGAGTGCCGACGTGCAGCGGGAGCCGGAATGACCGGCTCCCGCACAGTCCATCAGGCCTGCATGCTGCGGGTCTGGTTCTGCTGCTGCTCCAGTTGCTGGTCACGCTCAAGTGCATGGCGCTGACCGGCGGCCTGCTGGTCGATGCGCTGGCTGCTCTGCTCCAGCGGCGTGTTCATCGCCATGGCCGTGTCCACTGACACGCGCAGGTGTGCCGGGTCGCCGCCCTGGCCCTGCACCGCGAAGCTTCGCGAGGCATCGGCGTTCATCACGACTTCGTCGATCCGCTTGCCGCCAGCGGCATGCATCTCGGCGGCGAGGCTGCCAGCCAGCTGCGTGCTCATCACGTCCGGCACGCGCCCGACCCGCACGTCCTGCGCATGCACGCCACGGATCGCGTCGTTGAACAATGGGTTGCCCAGGTGGTTGGCATCGTCCATGCGCAGCATGCTGGTGTGATGGCCGTTCTTCTCCGCTTCGCGGCGTGCCGGTTCACCAGGCTGCAGCGGGCCGCGGATGTGGTCGTACAGATCGATGGCGCCGCCCGGGATGCCACGCGCTGCACGGGTAACGCCACGGCGCAGTGATTCCACGTCGTCGCGGTACTCCTCGATCATCTTGGCGTTGTCCTTGGCCAGCTTCTGCGTTTCCGGGTGCTTGAGCACAGAGCCCTGGTCGAGGAAGTTGCCCAGTTTGTGCGCACCGAATGAGCTGCCTGCTGCAATGAGCGGGCTGTCCGGGATCAGGGCGCGCATCGGATGGTTGCTGAAGCCGTTTGCGGCGAGTGTCTTGATCTCATCCGGCTTCGCATAGATGCGGACCTGGCCGAAATGCGGCGACGCGGCGCTGACCGGATCAGAGGCCATGACGTGGTTGATCATGGTGTTGCCGCCTTCCGGGATGCGGTAGCTGAGGCTGACCGCGCCATAGGCATTGAAGGTCTCGCCCTTGACGTTGAAGTGGTGCGAGGTGATCTGGGCCAGGGCGCCGCCGAGGGAGTGGCCGGTGACGGTGACCTGGGGGGCGCGTCCTCCGAATGCGGCGTCCTGCTTGGCGATATCCAGCGCACTGCGGGTCAGTGCGATGGCATCGGGTGCCTGTACGTTGGTCCGCGCCACCACCATGCCGCCATCGGTGAGGATCGCATCACGGGCGATCTGCTCGGTGCCGCGGTGGGCGACGACGATCTCGTTGGTATCGGTGCGCTGGTAGATGGTGCCCTGATAGCCGTTGAGCCGGTTGTCGACGTGCTGCAGTACCTTGTACTCGTGCCCGTTGAGGATGACTTTCTCTTCCTGGCCCGGCGCGCGCCGGCCGACCGCGCGATCCTTGTAGGCGTCATCGGACAGCGCGGCATAGTCCTGGCTGGTGATGGTCATGGGGTGACCTCGCTGGCGCTGAGGCTCATGGTGAACAGCTTGCCCTGCAGTTCGGCGACGTAGTCGGCAGGGTCGGACTTGCCGGTGGCCGGATAGTCGGCTGCAAGCGGCGCGCGCGGATAGGCCGCGTCCGGATAGTAGAGGGTGTGCGCGCTGCCTTCGGTCAGCGGCTTGGCGTCGACGAAGGTCAGGAAGCGGGTCTCGCCTTCGGCGCCGGTGGCCTTCAACATCGCGCCGGCACCGCTGAACTGCCACCGGCAGACGCCGCGGCCGTAGTAGTCCTCATCCAGCATGCGGTCGAGATAGACGGTGCCGCGATACTCGCCGTCGGTAATCTTGCGCAGCTGCACCGGCTCCTGGCTGGTGATGCGTGCCGCGGTGCCGGTGGCCGGTTCGATGTGGCCGCACTGGTCTTCGTTGCTGACATCGTACTGGGCGACGCCCTCGACGACCGCGAAATCGCCGGGGGCGTCCTTCAGGCGCAGCACCAGTTCATAGGCCTTGCGCGGGTTGGGATTGAGCTTGGCGAGGCCGCGCCCACCCTGGGCGACATCGGCTTCAGCAGCGGCACGTTCCTGGTTCATGGCGGTCTCCGGATGGCAAGCGGTCAACAGAAGCAGAGCAAGGCACGGGATCAATGTAGGGCGCAATGTCGGCCTCCTGGAATGAAGGGGGAAGGGCGGTCGGTCATGGCGGGACGTTCCGTTCGGGGGGCGGTGCCACGGCGGGGGCATCGGAGAATCCCTCGCGGTACGAGGGCAGCCGACTACGGTCCTCGCGCGTGGTCAGGGCGTGCCACACATTGCCCAGTCCATTGCGGAGCCAGTGCCGGAAGCCGCCGTGGTAGTAGTTCTCGTCGAGCAGGTTCAGGTGCACGCTGCCGTAGTCCCTGCCGAACAGCCGCAGGCGCAGGGCCGCAGGATCGCGTGCGGGACCGGCAGAGAGCAGCACCGGCGGCTGGCCAGGCGCAGCATCAGCGCGCAGCATGGACCACGGTAGAGAAGGCAGGCCGGCGCAGAGCGCGCCGGCACAGGCCAGGCCGATGCAGAGGCGGTGGCGAGGTGCTAGTGGCAAAGTGCTTCCTGCGTGCCGTTGTGGGGAGGGCGTTCCATGCGAGCCTCGGTTCCTTGATGAGAGGCAACCCGATTATGGGGCGCTGCCATGACGTGATTCCAGCGTTGGAGGCGCTGTAGTGGCAAAAAATTGACGCACCCTGTCAATGCCGATCTTATTCTGTGACATGCGTTGTTGGATTAACTTGGAGATGACAAAGGTGAATCCGCGTTTATCGAGGCGCGGCGCAGCTTGCATCCGGCCCCGCCGTGGGCACCCCTACCGTTGAAGAGCAGCATGACCCTCCGACTCCGCCCCGAATCCCCGGCCGACCACGCCGTCATCCATGCGCTGACCGAGGCCGCGTTCCGCGAGGCCCCGCACAGCAGCCATACCGAGCAGTTCATCGTCGATGCGCTGCGTTCGCGTGGGGAACTGAGCATTTCGCTGGTCGCCGAAGCTCAGGGCCAGGTGGTCGGGCACATTGCGCTGTCGCCGGTCACCATCAGCGATGGAAGCACTGGCTGGTTCGGCCTTGGCCCGATCTCGGTGCTGCCCGCATGGCAGGGGCAGGGCATTGGCGCGGCGCTGATGCGCGCGGCACTCGACGCGCTGCGTGGACTGGGCGCACAGGGTTGCGTGCTGCTGGGCGAGCCGGCGTATTACGGCCGCTTCGGCTTCCGTGCCGAGCCAGGCCTGGTGCTGCCGGGTGTGCCTGCGGAGTACTTCCAGGCGCTCTGCCTGCAGCCTCCGCTGGCGCGGGGCGAGGTGCAGTACTCGCCGGCCTTCGAGGCGACGGCCTGATCCCCGGTGAGCGCGTGCCCGTCAGGGCGCGCGCCAGACGGTGGGTTCGGGTTGTGGCTTTGGAATGCGATAACCGCCGATGTGTTCAAGCAGTTCGTTGGTGCGACGTTGTTCCGCCAGTACCTCACGCAGCAGGCTGCGCACCGCGAAGATGGCAAATGGCACCAGGATCCAGACCAGGCTGATGCCCAGCGCAAACAGGGTCAGCAGGGCTTTTGCACCATCCATGCACGGCGTTCCTTGATCAAAGGCAGCCACGCTAGCACGCGGTTGCGGCCGACAGATGTCAGCCGTTGTGCCGAAGATGGATCAGCGGATACGGACGCCCCTGCGAATCGAGCGGTGAGCGACCGGTTTCGACGAAGCCCATGCGCAGGTAGAAGCCCACCGCCTGCGCGTTCTGTGCGTTGACGTCGGTGCTCAGCTGAGGATGCAGGGACAGCGCGTGCTGCAGCAGTTGGCGACCAACCCCGGTGCCACGCACGTCCGGATCGATGAACAGCGCTTCCATGTGGGTGCCGTCGACCAGCATGAATCCGAGCGGGCGATCCTGTGCATCGACAGCAACGGTCATCGGTGCCTGCGGCAGGAAACCGGCCACTTCGGCATCGATGGCCTGGCGATCTTCAGTGCTGAGGAAGTCGTGGGTGGCGTCGACGGCGCGACGCCAGAGGTCGACGAGGGCGGCGCCTTCGTCGGCGCGCGAGGGGCGCAGGGTGGTCATGGGTTCAACAAGGTGCTTCGGAAGAGTGCGAAGTATGAGGCTTTCCGGCAGCGCCTGCAGGCGAAGGTTTATCCCGCGTCGCGGTGGCGGATGAAGGGGCTGTGCGCAGTGGCTTCCGCGCGCAGCACCACCCCATCCTCGAAGTCATCGCTGTCGTTGAAGGGCACGATCGGCCATTGCCGCCAGCGTGCCAGCCGTTCGCGGTAGTCGCCGGTGGCCGCCGCCAGCGCCGCGCCGTGCGCCTGCACGCGATCCGCTGGCAGGCCGGAACGCACGCCATGCACCACGAACGGTTCCATCACCTCGAAGCCGACGTAGCGCAGGCTGTACATCAACGGCCACAGCAGCAGCCGGGTGTCGCCCTCGCGGCCATCCTCCGCGCATGCGCGAGCCGACGACCCAGTGGTGACGCTCAGCAACGCGCGCTTGCCCTGCATCACGCCGCGCTCGTGGCGTTGCCGGCTGTTGTACATCGGCCCGTAGACCAGCACGCGGTCCAGCCAGCCCTTCAGCATGGCCGGAGCCGCGAACCACCACAGCGGAAACTGCAGGATCAGCAGGTCGGCGGCCCGCAGCAGCTGCAGATGGCGCTGCACCTCGGCGGGCAGCTGGCCCTGCTCGGCGCTGTGTCGCTGTTCGCGTTGGGCATCAAAGTGGTCGGGATGCAGGCGATGCAGATGGTGGTCAGCCGCTTCCAGCGGATCGAAGCCTTCCGCATACAGGTCCACCACGTCCACCTGCAGGTTCTCATGCCGCAGCTGCCCGGCGGCCTGCGCGGCCAGATGTGCATTGAACGAGCGGGGCTCGGGGTGGGCAAGCAGGATCAGGGCGCGCATGGGGCGAGGTGTTGGCGGAGTGTGCGACCATCCTCGCGATGCCGGCGTGCCCCGGCAATTACGCACCTTGAGGTAACCATGGCCTATCCGGGCGATGTCTATGCCGCCGATTGCTCGGCACGCGATGCGCTGGCGCTGATCTCCGGCAAGTGGGTGATGCTGCTGCTGCCCGTATTGGCGCAGGGCCCGCTTCGCAACGGCGCGCTGCTGCGGAAGATCGAAGGGATCTCGCAGAAGGTGCTGACCCAGACCTTGCGGCAGCTGGAGCGCAATGGCCTGGTCGAGCGGTGTGACCGGGGCAGCAAGCCGCTGCATGTGGAGTACCGGTTGACCGAGGTTGCACGCGGCCTGGTCGACACGCTGGCTGCCCTGGATCGATGGGCCGAGCACAACTTTCCGGTGCTGGACGCCGCCCGCGAGCGCTTCGACGCACGTTAGCGGCGCCTGCACGGCCCCGGGCGTACAATGCGGCCCCGGCGGCCATCCTGGCCCAGTTGAAAAGCGAGAACCGCCATGACCGATGTCCTGGGTGTACCGGTGCACGACGCCGATGAACACTGGATGCGCCATGCACTGGCCTTGGCCGAGCGCGCACAGCGTGAGTTCGACGAGATTCCGGTTGGTGCGGTGCTGGTAAGCGCCGAGGGCGAGCTGCTGGGCGAGGGCTGGAACCTCAACATCGCCTCGCACGATCCCAGCGCGCACGCCGAGATCGTGGCCATGCGGGCCGGCGGAAAGCTGCTGGCCAACCATCGCCTGCTGGGCAGCACCCTGTACGTGACCCTGGAGCCGTGCGCGATGTGTGCGATGGCGGTCGTGCATGCACGGGTATCGCGCCTGGTCTACGGCGCCAGTGATCCAAAGACGGGGGCGTGCGGCAGTGTGTTCGACCTGCTCGGTGATGCCCGCCACAACCACCGGGTCGAGATCCACGGCGGGGTGCTGGCCAAGGAAGCCAGCACGCGCCTGACCAATTACTTCCGTGCCAAGCGCGGCAAGCCGCCGCTGCTGCTGGAAGACCACGTCGGCGAGGGCTGAGGGGCGAACGGGTATGATGGGCGCCTCTTTCCTTCACCGGTAGGCCGCGCGCCTGCCCAGCAACGAGGCGACACAATGGCGGACACCGGCGCGGCCAACGAACGACTGATCTGGATCGACCTGGAAATGACCGGGTTGGACACCGATAACGATTCGATCATCGAGATCGCCACCGTGGTTACCGACGCCCAGCTCAATGTGCTGGCCGAAGGTCCGGAGTTCGCCATCCATCATCCGCTGGAAACGCTGGAGGCGATGGACGAGTGGAACCGCAACCAGCATCGTCGTTCGGGCCTGTGGCAGCGCGTGGTGGACAGCACCACTACCCTCGGCCAGGCCGAGGCGCAGACGGTGAACTTCCTGGCACAGTGGATTCCGGCGGGCCTGTCGCCAATGTGCGGCAACTCGATCTGCCAGGACCGCCGCTTCCTGCACCGCCAGATGCCGCGCCTGGAGAAGTACTTCCACTACCGCAACCTGGACGTGTCCACGGTGAAGGAACTGGCCAAGCGCTGGGCGCCGACGGTGGCCGCCGGCGTCGGCAAGAACAGCAACCACACCGCCCTGAGCGATGTGCACGATTCCATCGCCGAGCTGCGCCACTATCGCCAGTTCATGGGCGCGCTGTCGGGCCTGCCGGTTGCCTGAACAACGACGCCGGGCATGGCCCGGCTACCGGGTGACACGCGAACTGGTAGTGCCGGCCGCTGGCCGGCAAGGCGCCGGGGGCGGCTCCCTTTCCAGCGGAAAGGGCCCTGCCCCCCGCGACGAACCGTTCAACTATCCGGCGCTAAGATCAGCGCCATGAACGAGCCCATCCTGCTCCCCCGCGACATCGCCCACGACGCCCGCGACTGGTCCGACCTGCAGCGGGCGGTGGCCCTGCTGGAAGCGCCGACCCTGACCGCGCGCATGGCCAACCTGGTCGGCACGCCGCTGGAGTTCGCGGTGAAGGCGCTGCCCAGCTCGGTCTCCAATCGTATCCATGGCGCTGTGCAGGCGGCGCTGTCCAAGTCCGCACAGGCCGCGCTGTGGAGCATGGACAACACCCCGGGCAAAGGGGCCTCCACCCGTTGGCACAAGCTGGCGGCAGCCACCTCCGGCGCGGTCGGCGGGGCGTTCGGCTTTGCGGCCCTGTTCATCGAACTGCCGGTGTCGACCACCATCATGATGCGCGCGGTGGCCGACGTGGCCCGCAGCGAGGGCTTCGACCTGTCCGAGTTCAGCACCCGCCAGGCGTGCCTGGAGGTGTTCGCGCTGGGTGGCAACTCGCCGCGCGATGACGCCAGCGAGACCGGCTACTACCTGGCCCGCGGCTTCACCACCGACGTGATGCGCCACCTGTCGGCCGAACTGGCCGGGCGTGTGGTGACCGGCCGTGACCTGACCCTGGGCGTGGCGCCGAAGGAAGCTGGCAAGCTGCTGGCGAAGATGGTGGAGAAGGTGGCGGCGCGTTTCGGCGTGGTGGTCACCGAGAAATTCGCCGCGCAGGCGGTGCCGATTGTCGGTGCCGCTGCCGGTGCAACGCTCAATACCATGTTTACCGACTACTACCAGGACATGGCGCGTGGCCACTTCATCGTGCGCCGGCTGGAGCTGAAGTACGGGGAAGATGTGGTGCGCACCTGCTATGACCGTGTGGCGCACGGCGGCGTTCTGATCGAGCCGACGCTGTAACCGGCTTCGGGGTCAGAGCCCTTTGCGTTGCAAAGGGATCCGACCCCGGTTGCGCGCGGGGTCGGATCCCGTTCCGCAGGAAGGGGCTCTGACCCTTGGCCACACCATCCTTGCCTGCCGGGCACAACTGTTTTGCCACAACACGCCTGTTGCCTTTCGCAGGCGGTCCCCATTCTTGCTGGCACTCCCCCCGCAAGAGATGTCCGCCATGTTGTTCACCTCCCACCGTCTGGGCCCGCTGACCCTGCCCAACCGCATCGTGATGCCGCCGATGACCCGCTCGCGTGCGGCTGCCGGCAACGTTGCTACCGCCGAGATGGCGACCTACTACGCGCAGCGTGCCGGTGCCGGCCTGATCGTCAGCGAAGGTACCCAGATCAGTGCACAGGGCCAGGGCTACGCGTGGACGCCGGGCATCCACAGCCCGGAACAGGTGCAGGGCTGGCGCCGGGTGACCGATGCGGTGCACGCCGCCGGCGGCCGCATCTACGCCCAGCTGTGGCATGTGGGCCGGGTCTCGCACGTGGCCCTGCAGCCCGGTGGTGCCGCGCCGGTGTCGTCCTCGGCATTGCTGGCCGAAGGGGTGAAGGTATTTGTCGACCCTGCCGGCGCTGGCCCGGAAGCGGGCGTGGGCGAGATGATCCAGCACTCGATGCCGCGCGCGCTGGCCGAGGACGAGATTCCGGGCATCATCGCCGACTATGCACAGGCCGCCCGCAATGCACTGGCTGCCGGCTTCGATGGCGTCGAGCTGCACGGGGCCAATGGCTACCTGATCAACCAGTTCATCGACTCGCAGGCCAACCAGCGCACCGACGGCTATGGCGGATCGCTGCAGAACCGGCTGCGTTTCCTGCGCGAGGTCGTGCAGGCGGTGACGGCAGTAGCCGGTGGTGACCGCGTCGGTGTGCGTCTGGCGCCGCTGACGACGTTGCAGGGCGCGGTGGACGATACGCCGCAGGCCACCTATCTGGCCGCGGCGCACCTGCTGGGTGAGCTGGGCGTGGGCTACCTGCACATCGCCGAAGCCGATTGGGAGGATGCGCCGTTGATGCCGGTGGCGTTCAAGCAGGCGCTGCGCATGGTCTACCCGGGTACGCTGATCTATGCCGGCAAGTACACCGCCGAGCGTGCCGGGCGCGCGCTGGCCGAAGGTTGGGCCGACCTGATCGGCTTCGGCCGGCCGTTCATCGCCAATCCGGATCTGCCGGAGCGGCTGCGGATGGGCGCTGAATTGAATGCGCCGGATCGCGCGACGTACTTCGGCGGTGGTGCGGTCGGGTTTACCGATTACCCGGTGCTGGAAGAAGGCGTCGCTGCCTGATCCTGGAAGCTGCCGGCCAGCGGCCGGCACTACCGGTGTATGGAGATGGGGTGGCTGCCGGCCAGCGGCCGGCACTACCGATGTATGGAGATGGGGTGGGTGCCGGGCCCCCGCCCGCCCAAAC
>NZ_RAVT01000027.1 GCF_013464915.1 Stenotrophomonas maltophilia | reverse complement strand
TCCCCCCCCCCCCCCCCCCCCCCCCCCCCCCCCCCCCCCCCCCCCCCCCCCCCCCCGCAGGAAGCTGCTGTTGCTGTTGCTCTGGCCTCGGCGGGTGCAGGGCTGCAAGCCCTGCCAGAACCCCTCCAGCATCCATGTCCGAATCCGGCGAGTATCCCTGCCCGCACCCGCCTAGACTGGCGCCATGGACACCGCCCTTGCCCTCGACACCGCCGCCTGCGACCGCGCCCGCCTGGCCCGCGACGCACGCTTCGACGGCGTGTTCTTCACCGCCGTGCGCAGCACCGGCATCTACTGCCGCCCTGTCTGCCCGGCGCCGCCGCCGAAGCCGCGCAACATCACCTACTACCCGAGCGCCGCTGCCGCCGCTGCAGCCGGCTACCGGCCGTGCCTGCGCTGCCGCCCCGAGCTGGCACCGCAGGCCCAGCAGACATTGGCCGGGCAGACCGTGCAGCGCGCACTGGCCCTGATCCATGGCGGCTTCCTGCAGGAGCAGCCGGTAGCCGGCCTCGCAGAGAAGATCGGCCTCAGCGCGCGCCAGCTGCAGCGCCTGTTCGTCGAACATCTGGGCGCAACGCCAGCGCAGATCCACGCCACCCATCGGCTGCTGCTGGCCAAGCAGCTGCTGACCGAGACCACGCTGCCGGTGACCGACGTCGCGCTGGCCGCCGGCTACAACAGTCTCCGCCGTTTCAACACGGCCTTCCTGCAGGGCTGCGGCATGGCGCCAACCGCGCTGCGCCGCCAGCACCAGCCGTTGGCAGCCGATGATGGCGGCCTGGTGCTGCGCCTGGTGTATCGCCCGCCGCTGGATTTCCCACGCATGCTGGCGTTCCTGCGCAAGCGCAGCCTGCCCGGTATCGAACTGATCGGCGAGGACAGCTACCAGCGCGTGCTGGGCACGCCGGAGCGCCCCACCCTGCTGCGCATCACCGCCGACCCGAAACGCCCGGAGCTGCGTCTGCAGCTGGGCGCGGTGGATCCGCGCCTGATCCCCGACATCGTGCGCCGCGTGCGTCGCGTGTTCGATCTGGATGCCGACCTGCAGCAGGTCCATGCCGCGCTGGGCGAAGAACCGTTGCTGGCGCGTGGCATCGCCGAACGCCCCGGGCTGCGCGTTCCGGGCGGCTGGGACGGTTTTGAGGTGGGCGTACGCGCCGTGCTCGGCCAGCAGGTCAGCGTGGCCGCGGCCACGACCTTTGCGCGGCGTCTGGTGGATGCGTACGGTGCGCACCTGCCGGGCATGCCATCGGAATTCGATCGCCAGTTCCCTGCGCCCGAGGTACTGGCCGAGGCGCCACTGGAATCGATCGGCCTGCCGCGCAGCCGCGCCGCCACCGTGCGTGCGCTGGCCACCGCCTGCGCCAGCGGCCAGCTCGACTTCGGGCCCGGCCAGGCACTGGAGGAGTTCGTTGCGCGCTGCGTTGCGCTGCCCGGCATCGGTCCCTGGACCGCGCAGTACATCGCTCTTCGCGGACTCGGCCAGCCCGACGCCTTCCCCGCCGGCGACCTGGTGCTGCAGCAGGTGCTCGGCCACGCACAGGGCCAGCGCCTGAGCGAACGCGCGACCGAAGCCCGCTCGCAACCGTGGCGCCCGTGGCGCGCCTATGCCGTACTGCACCTGTGGCACCTGTCCGGCACTTTCGTTGGAGAACCGACATGACCCTGTTGTTCGATCGTTTCGACAGCCCGATCGGCGTGCTGACCATCGCCGGTGACGAGCGCGGTCTTTCGCATGTGCTGTTCCCGGAGAACCGCCACCCCGCGCGCGGGCGTGATGGCTGGCATTACGCACCGGATGCCTTGCCGGAAGCGCGCGACCAGCTGTTGCAGTTCCTGCACGGCGAGCGCAACAGCTTTGACCTTGTGCTGGCGCCACGTGGCACGCCGTTCCAGCTGCGGGTGTGGCAGGCACTGGCGCTGATCCCGTTCGGCCAGACCTGGAGTTACCTGCAGCTGGCGCAGCACCTGGGCCAACCCAGTGCGACCCGCGCGGTGGGCGCGGCCAACGGCCGCAATCCGCTGCCGATCATCCTGCCCTGCCACCGCGTGATCGGCAGCAACGGCGCGCTGACCGGCTTCGGCGGCGGGCTGGAAACCAAGGCCGCGCTGTTGCGGCTGGAACAACGCCAGGCACCGCTGTTCGCCTGAGAGGGCTGGCCGGGCTGCGCCCGGCACCCGCAGAGGCTAGAGCAACAGCAACAGCGGGCTTCCTACGCGGATGCAGGGTGGGTCCGGTTGCAGGGGACGCTGCAAGTACGTCCCTGTAAGCTCGGTCGCGCCATCCATGGCGCTCACGCCCCTGCAACCGGACCCACCCCGCCTTCGACAGGTTCCTGCAATCTGTCTGAACGTCATTCTGCGCGACTATTGGTAGGTGTCGACCTTGGTCGACACGGTAGATCCACGCCATGCGTGGATGGAAGCATCAGGAATATGTCTGGAGAAAAACCCCCTTCTTGTTGAAGGGGGCGCGCCGACAGGCCCTGGGATAAGGAAAAATGCGCGGACACGGCGAGCGATAGCGCAACGTGTCTTGGGCACGTCATTGCCGCCGCTTATGATGTTGCGATGACTTCCGTACGCCTGACCTGCGCGCTGGCGCTGCTGCTGCCATTGGCCGCCTGCACCACCGCACCCGCCCCTTCCGCCTCTGTTCCCATGCCTGTCGTTTCGGCCGCGCCGCCGAGGCTGCTGCTGATCTCCATCGACGGCCTGCGCGCCGATGCACTGGACCGCGGCCTGACCCCGAACCTGCAGCGACTGATCGACGGCGGCGTCCGCGCGCGCTGGATGACGCCTTCGTACCCGTCGCTGACCTTCCCCAACCACTACACCCTCGTCACCGGCCTGCGCCCGGACCACCACGGCATCGTCAACAACAGCATGGACGACGCCAGCCTGGGCCGTTTCGAACTGAGCAACCGCGAAGCGGTCACCACCAGTGGCTGGTGGGGCGGTGAACCGATCTGGGTCGGCGCAGAGAACGTCGGCGTGCGTACCGCCACCACCTCATGGCCGGGCAGCGAGTCGGAAATCCGCGGCGTGCGCCCGAGCCAGTGGCGCGTCTATGACGGCCAGGAGCCGCTGGAGCAGCGCGCCGGCATCGTGCTCGACTGGCTTGCACAGACCGACGCCGATGCGCCGCGACTGACCACGCTGTACATGGAACACGTGGACAAGGCCGGCCATCACTACGGCCCGGATTCGAAGCAGTACGCCGACGCCATCGTGCGTGCCGACCAGATCATCGGGCAGGTGCTGGACGGCCTGCAGCAGCGTGGGCTGGCATCGACCACCAACGTGATCGTCGTGTCTGACCATGGGATGGCCAGCGTGGCCGATGGCCACGTGATCGCGACCGAATCGATGGTCGATCCGGCCATCGCGCGCAATGTCAGCCAGGGCCAATCCGTAGGGTTCGCCCCTCTGCCGGGCCGTGAAACGGATGCCGAGCGCGCCCTGCTTGGCCGCCATGCACATTACGAATGCTGGAAGAAGGAGAACCTGCCACCGCGCTGGCATTACGGCACGCACCCGAGGGTTCCGGCCATCGTCTGCGCCATGGATGAAGGCTGGGATGCGCTGCACCGCGAAAAGATCGCCAAGCGCGCCAAGCAGGACCGGGGTTCGCATGGCTACGACAACGCGCTGCCGTCCATGCGTGCGGTGTTCGTGGCCGGTGGCCCGTCGTTCCGCCAGGGCCTGGTGATCGAGGGCTTCGACAACGTGGATGTCTACCCGCTGCTGGCCCATCTGCTGCAGGTACCGGCAGCACCGAACGACGGAAATCCGGAAACGCTGAAGCAGACCCTGCGCTGACTTCCCTGTAGAGCCGAGCATGGGCTCGACTGCATTGCGCCAGCCGAGCATGGGCTCGGCTCTACAAAAACGTGCATAAAAAAACGCGGCGCCAGGCGCCGCGTTTTTCCTTGAACCGGTCGTTCGGCCGGATCAGGCCTTGGCGACGGCCTTCTTCGCCACAGCCTTCTTCGCCGGAGCCTTGGCCACGGTCTTCTTGGCAACCGGAGCGGCGGCGCCTACGGCGACCTTGCTCGCGGTGTGCGAACGGGCGTTGCCGTAGCTGGCGTTGTAGCGCTTGCCCTTGGCGGTCTTGCGGTCACCCTTACCCATGTCTTCAACTCCTCAAATGTGAAATCTGGTTACCCCGTACTGACACGGGTTCGGCGGGGCCGCCTTGCTGGGCGCCCCCGCGCACGATCGAAAATCCTATCACGGAGCGCCTAGTGCGCGCAGCTGGCGTCGTGCACGTGACCGTGGTTGAGGCGCAGGTTGACCAGGTGCGCGACGCCAACCAACAGGCCGCCGATGGTCATCACCACCGCGTGCGGCACCGCGTTGTGATGCAACGGGTCGTACAGCACGCCCGCCCACAGCGCGACCAGGCCGGGAATCAGGAAGCCCAGCGCGCGCAACGCACCATGGCGTCGGTAGCCCCAGACCAGGCTGAACAGGCCCAGCAGGGTCACGAACACCACCAGTGCCTGCTCCACGCCGTCGCTCAACCAGAACGACAGGCCCAGCGACGGCGCCGCCGCCAGCAGCACGGGGATCACCGCGCAGTGCACCGCGCACAGCATCGAACCAGTAGCACCGAAACGGTCGAGCAGGTGGCGCAGGCGTGAGGACAGGGACATGACTTCCAGCAGGGTCGGCGAATCGTTATGGAATAATATAACATCCATTCCCGACCCGCACGGTTTCCCTCCCCCTGTCCCGCTGACGGGATTCGTGCGCCCTGCGATTGATATACAGTAACAAAGGACTTCTTCATGCCCGCCCACACCCCGCGGCTCAAGCCGCATTCCCTGGCCTTGGCCCTCGCCACCCTGCTGCCGTCCGTCGCTTTTGCAGCCGGCCAGGACACCTCGCATCGTGACCGCCACCTGACTGAACTGTCGTCGGTGCAGGTCACGGCCTCGCCGCTGCAGGGCGATGCCGAGTCCCTGGCGCGCCCGGTGGACGTGCTGGCCGGTGAGCGCCTGGACGAGCAGAAGGCCGGCACCCTCGGCGATACCGTAGCCAAGCTGCCCGGCGTGCAGAGCACCTTCTTCGGCCCCGGCGTCGGCCGCCCGATCATCCGCGGCCAGGAAGGCCCGCGCGTGGCCGTGCTGTCCAACGGCATGGGCAACATGGATGCCTCCACCGTCAGTGCCGACCATGCCACCAGCATCGAGCCGTTCCTGGCCGACCAGATTGAAGTGCTGAAGGGACCGGCCACGCTGCTGTTCGGCAGCGGCGCCATCGGCGGTGCGGTCAATGTGGTCGATGGCCGCATCGCGCGCGAGCTGCCGGAGCGTCCGCTCAGCGGTCGCGCCGAGCTGCGCGGCAATTCGGTGAACAACGAGCGGAGCGGCATGTTCCGCCTCGATGGCGTCAGCGGCAATGTCGTGCTGCACGTGGATGGCCTCGTCCGCAACGGCGACGACTACCGCATTCCCGGCTATGCAGTGATCGACAGCCTTGAAGACCATCACGATCACGACCATGACCACGCGGGCGAGGAAGGCGAAGAGCCGCGCCGCGGCCGCCTCGACAACAGCTCGATCCGCACCCGCGCCGGCGGCGTCGGCGCGACCTGGCTGGGCGACGGCGGCTACTTCGGCGTATCGGCCAGCACCTATCGCACCAACTACGGCATTCCCAATGGTGCGCACGTGCACGCCGATGGCGATGATCATGGCCATGACCACGGCCACGACCATGGCGATGAAGAGGAAGGCGGTGACGAGCATGACGTGCGCATCGACATGGTGCAGAACCGCTTCGAGACCAAGGCCGGCATCTACAACCCGGTTTCGTTCCTGAAGAACATCAACGCACGCGTGGCCTACACCGACTACGAACACGTGGAGCTGGAAGCCGGCACGCCGTCCACCCGCTTCACCAACCGTGGCATCGAGGCGCGCCTGGAAGCCGTGCAGCAGCAGATCGGCGGCTGGGACGGCGCCTTCGGCCTGCAGTTCGGCAACAGTGATTTCGGTGCCAAGGGCGAAGAGGCGTTCGTTCCGGATACCGGCACGAAGAACATCGGCCTGTTCGTGCTGCAGGAAAAGCAGTTCGGCCCGTTCAAGCTGGAACTGGGCGGCCGCCACGACCAGGTCAAGCTGGACCCGACCGGTGACTACCGTCGCCGCACCTTCGGCGCCACCAACCTGTCTGCGGCCGGCATCTGGAAGCTCAACGACACCGTCGACCTGCGCATCGGCGTGGACAGCTCCGAGCGTGCACCGACCAACGAAGAGCTGTATGCCGCCGGCGCGCATATCGCCACCCGCTCGCTGGAAATCGGCGACGCCAACCTGAAGACCGAGCGCGGCCAGCGCGTGGAACTGGGTATCCACACCCACAGCGAACGCCTGGACTTCTCCGCGTCGGTCTACCAGACCAAATTCAAGGACTTCATCTACCTGGCCGACACCGGCGTCACCGAGGGCCTGCCCGTTCGTGCGTGGACCCAGCAGGACGCGGTGTTCCGCGGTGCCGAAGCCGAAGCGCTGGTGCACCTGTTCGAAGGCGGGGCCGGTGACTGGGACCTGCGCCTGTTCGGCGACTACGTGAAGGCCAAGCTGGATGGCAGCGGCAGCCGCAACCTGGACATCGCCGTGCCGCATGGCGACCACAACCACAACTACAGCGTGGAGCTGGCCAACACCGGCTACCTGCCGCGCATTGCTCCGGCCCGCGTCGGCGCCGACCTGCGCTGGTCGAAGGACGGTTGGCGCGCCTCGGTCGGTGCGGTGCGTTACAGCCGCCAGAAGGACGTCGCGCAGAACGAGGAGCCGAGCAACGGCTACACCCTGGTCGACGCGCATCTGGCCTACCGCTGGGATCGCAACGCGAGCAACAGCTATGAGGTGTTCCTGGATGGCAGCAACCTGACCAACCGCGAAGTGCGCCCGCATACCTCGCTGCTGCGCGACTACTCGCCGCTGCCGGGCCGTGGTGTCGCTTTCGGCATCCGCGCGTTCTTCTGACTCTCCCCCATCCACGCATGGCGTGGATCTTCCGACCGATCGGGGTCGGATCCCTCGGGGGCCTTCGGGCCCCCGCTTTCGTTCCGGTCCACGCCATCACATATCCGTCACAAAGATGTGCGTACGACAACAAGCGGACAATCCCGTCACTCAAAGTCTCGTCAACCGGACACTTATGTCCGAAAATAAACCCATGACCGCCCAACGTGCCGATGCCGCTGCCCGCCGCGCCCTCATCCTCGACGCCGCCGATCATGTCTTCGGCCAACACGGTGTCACCGCCCCGCTGGACCTGGTGGTCGAACGTGCCCAGGTAGGCCGGGCCACCCTGTACCGCAATTTTCCCGACCGCACCGCGCTGATCCAGGCGCTGCTGCAACGTACGGTCGACCGCATCCGACGCCAGGTCGAACAGCTCGGCGACCGCGACGACGCTCTGTTCGAAGTGTTCGAGGGCATGGCCCAGCGCATCATCGATTCGCCTGCCCTCGCCGATTACTGGCGCGCGGTGGATTCGGACGTGCCGGCCATGCGCACCGCGCGCGAGACCGTGCGCGACCTGCTGGAAGCGCCGATCGCCCGTGCCAAGGCCGCTGGCCTGTGCCGGGCCGACCTGGAAAAGACGGATATTTCACTGATCTCGGGCATGCTGGGCGCAGCCCTGCGCGGCAAGACCCGCGACGAGCGCGCCCACCTGGCCGGGCGCGCCCTGCAGCTGCTGCGCGGGGGTCTCCAGGGAGCAACCAGCGAGGCCCGCTGATGGTCCAGCCGTATCTGAAGCCGGTTCCGGATTGGGAGGAGCACGAGAAGCCGACCATGCCCGGTTCGGCTTCGATGCCCTGGCATCCCCCCTATCGACGCGCGGCCTATGCACTGGTGTCGCTGCTGGTGGCGATCACCGGCGGTCTCGGCAATGCGCTGGTCACCGCCAACCTGCCCTTCCTGCAGGGCCAGCTGGCATTGACTCCGACCCAGGGCAGCTGGCTGGTGGCGGCCTATGCAATGGTCAACGTCACGGCCAACCTGCTGGCCTTCAAGTTCCGCCAGCAGTACGGCATCCGCCTGTTCGCGGAGATCGGGCTGGGCCTGTATGCGGTGCTGGCGGTGCTGCACCTGTTCGTCGGCAGCTTCGAGACCACGATGCTGACCCGTGCCGCCAGCGGCTTCGCTGGCGCGGCCTGTTCGACCCTGGGCACGCTGTACATGCTGCAGGCGCTGCCGCGGCGGTTCACCGGCAATCTGCTGGTGGTCGGCGTAGGCCTTTCGCAGCTGGCGGTGCCGATCGCCTGGATCGTTTCGCCAGGCCTGGTCGATACCGGCCAGTGGCACCAGCTGTACTCGTTTGAAGCCGGGCTGGCACTGTGCGCGTTCGCGGCAGTGGTGGTGCTGAAGCTGCCGCCCGGCATCCAGGTGAAGGCCTTCGAGCCATTGGACTTCCTCACCTTCGCCCTGCTTGCGCCAGCCGTCGCGCTGCTGGTGATCGTGCTGGCGCAGGGCTATACCCGCTGGTGGCTCAACACGCCATGGCTGGGCTGGGCGCTGGTCGCCTCGATCGTACTGTCCACCACCGCCTTCATCATCGAACACTACCGGCGCAATCCGCTGCTGCAGATCCGCTGGCTGTCGAAGCTTCCGGTGCTGCATTTCATCGTCGGCGCGTTCCTGATCCGCTTCCTCACCACCGAGCAGTCCTACGGCGTGGTCAACCTGATGCGCACGCTGGGCATGGGCCCGGACCAGATGCGCCCGCTGTTCGTGGTGATACTCGCAGGTGTGGTCACCGGCATCGCCGGTGCCTCGCTGACGTTCGGCCCGAAGCGGTTGATCGCCCAGCTGCTGATGGCGATCCTGCTGCTCGGCGCTGCCGCCTTCTTCGACCAGCACCGCACCAGCATGGACCGGCCGCACGACTTCTACGTCAGCCAGTTCCTGGCGTCTGTCGGCGCCGGCATGTTCATGGGGCCGCTGATCATGCTCGGCATTTCCGCCGCACTGAAACAGGGCGTGGACCACATGATCACCTTCCTGGTGACGCTGTCGATCACGCAGACGCTGGGTGGCCTGGCTGGCTCGGCGGTGCTGGGCACCTTCCAGCTGCACCGCGAGCAGTTGTACTCCAGCGCGCTGACCAGCCAGCTCGACCCGGCCGATCCTGTGGTGGCGCAGCGCCTGCGCATCCAACAGCAACTGTATGTCGCACAGATCACCGACCCGGTGCTGCGCAGCGCGCAGGGCAGCGCGCAGCTGGCGCAGACCACGCGCCGCGAAGCCAACGTGCGCGGCTTCAACGACGTGTTCACCCTGAGCGGCTGGCTGGCGATCGGCTTCCTGTGCTGGTTGCTGCTGCTGTCGCTGCGCACCGCCGTGCTCAAGCAATGGCGCAAGCGTCATCCCACCTCCCCTGCCGTGGCCACGCCGGCCGCATCCCGCTGAGTCCTTCCTCATGCCTCCCGTCCCGCCCCGCCCTGACGATACCGACGCCGACAACGTCACCCCACCGCCACCGACCGATGCGGCGCCAGCGCCCACGCCGGCTGCACCGGCGGCCGCGCCGAAGTACCTCAAGCCCAGCGCGCGCAGCGTGGTGGTGATGGTGGTGGTGGCCTTGCTGGGCATTGCGCTGATCCTGCGCGCCTGGCACCTGTGGCCCTTCACCAGCAGCGTGATGGTGACTGACAACGCCTATGTGCGCGGACAGATCACGGTGATGGCGCCGCAGGTGAACGGCTACGTGACCGAAGTGCTGGTGAAGGACTTCCAGCACGTGAAGCAGGGCGAACCGCTGCTGCGCATCGATGACCGCATCTATGCGCAGCGTGTCGCGCAGGCGCAGGCGACGCTGGACAGCGCGCGTGCTGCGCTGGCCAACTCCGACCAGTCGCAGGCGCAGAACCGTGCGCAGATCGCCTCGGCGCACGCAACGTTGTCGGCCGGCCAGGCCGAACTGCAGCGTTCACGCAATGAATTGAAACGCTACGAGGAACTGGCGGCGCAGCAGCTGGTGTCAGTCAACGACCGCGACAAGTTCCGCACCACCCAGGCGTCGGCACAGGCCAGCGTGCAGCAGTCGCAGGCGCAGATCCGCATCGCCGAGGAAACGCTGGTATCGACCCAGGTGGCGCGCAAGAGCCTGGAGGCGCAGGTGGAGAGCGCGCAGGCACAGCTGGAACTGGCGCGCATCGACCTGGCCAATACCGTGATCCATGCGCCGCGCGACGGACAGATCAGCGAAGCCAGCGTGCGCGTGGGCCAGTACGTCGCCGCCGGTTCGCAGCTGCTGTTCCTGGTGCCCGACACGCTGTGGGTGGTGGCCAACTACAAGGAAAGCCAGACCTGGGGAATGGCCATCGGCCAGCCGGCCTCGTTCTCGGTGGACGCATTCCAGGGCCAGGTGCTGCGGGGCCGCGTGCAGGAAATCGCCCCGGCCACCGGATCGGAATTCAGCGTACTGCGCCCGGACAATGCCAGCGGCAACTTCACCAAGGTGGTGCAACGGTTGCCGGTGCGGATATCGATCAATGAAGGCCAGACGTTGGCCGCGCAGCTGCGGCCCGGCATGTCGGTGATCGTGAGGGTGGATACCGCAAGCAAGCCGATGGACTAGCCTTGTCATGAAACGGGGTCAGATCCCTTTGCCAATGGCAAAGGGATCTGACCCGGCTCCTGTGCCGGCCAGCGGCCGGCACTACCGTTGCGTTACCCGGCGCAGCGCGCGCAGAGCCCGTGGACTTCCAGGGTCTGTGCCTGCGGTTGGAAGCCGAGTTCCTTGGCCCGCTTCTCCAGCTGGGTGACGATCTCGCGGTCTTCCAGTTCCACTGCACTGTGGCAGCTGTTGCAGATCAGGAACGGCACCGAGTGCGCGGCGCTGCTGGGATGGTGGCAGGCCACGAAGGCATTGACCGATTCCAGCTTGTGCACGAAGCCATTGGCCATCAGGAAGTCGAGCGCGCGGTAGACGGTGGGCGGGGCGTCAGCGCCCACGCCCTTGCCGTTGCGCACCCATTCCAGCAGTTCATAGGCCTTGACCGGCTTGCCGGCCTCGGCGATCAGCTTCAGCACATTGGCGCGGATCGGAGTCAGGCGCAGCCCGCGTTCGCGCGAGACGCGCTCGACCACCGCCACGAAATCCGATGCGTCATGGACGTGGTGGTGCGGGGCCGTACAGGCAGTGGCGGTCTTGGCGGGCATGCGTGTTCTCCGGTTCGGGCCTGGCAAGGATGCCTCAGGCCGTTGCTACCTTGGTGATGGCCACATCAATGCGTTTCAAGGCCTGCTCGCGGCCGGCCAGGTACACGGTATGGGAAATGTCAGGGCTGACCTGGGTGCCGGTGATGGCCACGCGCAGCGGCTGGGCGACCTTGCCCATGCCGATCTCCAGCGCCGCGGCGGCATCGTGCAGGGCCACGCCCACCGACTCGGCGGTCCATTCCGGCAGGGCTGCCAGCAGCTCGCGGGCCTTGCCCAGCGCCACCTCGGCACCGGCCTTGAAGTGCTTGGCCACGGCGGCTTCGTCGTACTCGGTCAGCGGCTGGTACCAGACCACGGCCTTTTCGGCCATTTCCTTCAGGGTCTGCACGCGTTCACGCAGGGCGATCACCACGTCCTCCGGGGCCGGGCCGGCGGCCACGTCCAGGCCCAGCTTCTGCAGCTGGTAGACCAGGTGCGGCACGATCGCGGACACATCCTCGGTCTTCAGGAAGTGCTGGTTGACCCAGCCCAGCTTGGCCATGTCCAGGCGCGAGGCCTTGGAATTGCAGTCCTTCACATCGAACAGGTCGATCAGCTCCTGGCGGCTGAACAGTTCCTGGTCACCGTGCGACCAGCCCAGGCGGGCCAGGTAGCTCAGCAGCGCATCGGGCAGGTAGCCGGCGTCCTTGTACTGCATCACGTCGGCCGCGCCGGTGCGCTTGGACAGCTTGGCGCCCTGCTCGTCCAGGATCATCGGCATGTGGCCGAACTTCGGCACCGGCGCACCGATGCCCTCGTACAGGTTGATCTGGCGCGGGGTGTTGTTGATGTGGTCGTCGCCGCGGATGACCTCGGTGATGCCCATGTCCCAGTCGTCCACCACCACCGCGAAGTTGTAGGTGGGGTAGCCGTCCGGGCGGAAGATGACCATGTCATCCAGCTCGCTGTTGGCGATCTCGATGCGGCCCTTGATCAGGTCGTCGAACACCACCGTGCCTTCCAGCGGGTTCTTGAAGCGGATGACGCGATTCGGGTCGTCCTTGCGCGGCAGGCCCAGTTCGCGCGCGGCGCCGTTGTAGCGCGGCTTCTCCTGCCTGGCCATGGCGGCCTCGCGCATCGCGTCCAGCTCTTCGCGGGTTTCGTAGGCGTAGTACGCCTTGCCGTCGGCCACCAGCTGTTCGGCCACTTCCAGGTAACGGGCGACGCGGTCGGTCTGGTAGATCGGGCCGACGTCGTAGTCCAGGCCCAGCCAGTCCATCGCCTCCAGGATCGCGTCGATCGCGCCCTGGGTGCTGCGTTCACGGTCGGTGTCCTCGATGCGCAGCACGAACTCGCCGCCACGGTGGCGGGCCTCCAGCCAGCAGTACAGCGCAGTGCGGGCACCACCGATGTGCAGGTAGCCGGTGGGACTGGGGGCGAAGCGGGTGCGGCAGGTCATGGACGGCTCGGGGAACGGGAATTCCCCGATTTTAACAGCCCTCCGCCGCCGACGGAAAAAGGGGACGGAGGGGATTAAGTCGCGATTGCCCAGCCGCTGGGCCTGCAACCGGGAAACGGAGGGGAGAAACGACTTAATCCCCTCCGTCCCCTTTTACGGCTCTACCTTGCGCGGGAAGGACTGCTCACGCATCGCGGCGTTGTAGGCGAACGAGGCGACGATGGCGGCGGCCTGCTTCAGGTCTTCCGGCTCGGCGTGGTCCCAGGTGTCCAGGTGGCTGTGGTGGACATTGGTGAAGTAGTCCAGCCGGTCCTGGATGAACTGGAAGCCCGGCAGGCCGATGCGGTCGAAGCTGATGTGGTCGGTGCTGCCCGTGTTGCGGGTGGCCACGGTGGTAGCGCCCACGTCATGGAACGGCGCCAGCCACGCCTCGAAGATCGGCATCGCTGCCAGGTTTTCCTGCGCGTAGATGCCCCGGAAGCGGCCCGAGCCGTTGTCCATGTTGAAGTAGACCTGGAACCTGCTGTAGTCGCGTGTCTTCTGCAGCGCGCCGGTCGGCTCGCGCAGCGAGGCCGGCAGCGCCTTCTGCGCCGGGTCGCTCGGTTCCGGGAACTGGCCGAAATGCTTGGCCACATAGGCCTGCGAGCCGATCAGGCCCTGTTCCTCACCGCTCCACAGCGCCACCCGGATGGTGCGCCTGGGCTTGGCGCCGGTGGCCTTGAGGATCCGCATCGCCTCCATCATCACCGCCACGCCGGCGGCATTGTCGGCCGCACCGGTACCGCTGTGCCAGGAGTCCAGGTGCGCGCCGATCATCACCACTTCATCGGGCTTGCTGCTGCCGCGGATCTCGGCCAGCGTGTTGTAGCCGGGCTGGTCGGCCTCGTCGGTGAAACGCGCGGCCACATCCACGCGCAGGCGCACGGTCTGCTTGGCCTCCAGCGCGCGCACCAGCGGATTGAAATGCTCGCTGATCATCGCCAGCTCGGGGATGCCCACCGACTCACCGGCCTTGCGCGAACCACCGCCAGCAACGCGGATGATGCCGTTGTCCCAGCTGCTGATGCTGATCGAGGCCAGTGCGCCCTCTTCGACGAAGAACGCATTGACCTTGGCCGCCAGCTGCTGGCGTTCCTGGTATTCCTTGACCCGCTTGGCGCGCTCGGCGGTAGCGTCCTTGTCCTTCGGCAGGGTGAACTCCTGCAGCCCCTCGAGCGAGGTCGCGTCGTGGCGGTGCGAATCCGGCTCGGTGCCGCGCTTGTACTCACGCGCCTCGCCCAGCAGCAGGATCCTGCCGCGCAGCTTGCCGCGGTACTTCTCGATGTCTTCGGGCTTCTTGATCTCGACCTGCACCAGCTCGCCTTCGACCGGGCCCTTGGTGCCCGGCGTCCAGGCCTTCGGCAGCGCATGCAGCGGCTGCACGCGGTCACCCAGCATTTCCACGCTGGCCGAGGTGAACTCCCAGCCACGGCCGAAATCATCGAAGGCTTCGTCGTGGACGTTGTCCAGCTTCCATTCGTTGAACTTGCCGCGGGTCCAGGCGTTGGCGCGCCCCATCGCCGGCGAGTTGGTCAGGCGCGGGCCGATGCGCTCGGTGAGATAACTGAAGGTATCCATCACCTGCGAACGATGGAAGGCCTCCTGGCGGATGCGGCTGACCATGTCCAGGTCCACCGTCTCGCGCTGCTGCGCCCCTGCATTGCCACCCATCACCAGCGCTGCGGCCAGCACGCCCCACTTCAACACATCGCACCCCTGCCCTTCGGCTCGATCATCAACCCATCGAGTCTAGCCAGCAGGGGCGCGGCGATACCGTCCCATCGGTCATGGGCAGCAGTAGATCCACGCCATGCGTGGATGAACAGCCGAATCACCCATTCCACCCCAGCCACAACTGCGCCCGCTCGGGCAGCAGCAGCAACCAGTGCCGCCGGTCGATGCTGCTGCAGCCGTACACTGCCGCGTGTGCCGGCCAGCCATCCGGAAGGCCGCCGATGCCGATCTCGGCCAGCGCCTCCGCCCCGGCCTTCCATGGCCGGTAGCGCGGCACCCGGCCTGCCACCGCGCCGCGTCCCTGCCGCGCGCCCTGCAGCCAGCGCAATCCCTGCCCCCGCAATCCCTCGCAGGTCACCGCCGCCAGCTGGAAGCGGACCAGGCCGGGGGCGATCCGTGCCCCCGGCAGGGCCGCCAGCACGCCATGTGCCTGCAGCAGTGCATCCACTTCCAGCAGGGCCGGAATGCCCTGCCGTGCCCGTTGCCGCAACCCCTGGCGCCAGCCCATGGCGTGCTCCTTACTTCAGTTCCGCGCCAAGCGCGTACCAGTCGACCCGGCGGGTCACCCACATCGCCAGCGCCAGGATCACGAACAGCAGCAGCGAACCCATCAGCAGCGCGTTGTTCTCCGACACCAGCAGGCCATACAGCGCGCCATACAACACGGTCAGCAGCGCAGCGAAGCCGAGGCCGCGCTTCCAGTGGCCCAGCACGTTGGCCAGGTACACCGCCTGCAGGCCGATACAGGCCACGGCCGAAACCAGGTAGGCCTTCCAGAATGCGATGTGCTCGGACAGGCTGATCAGCAGCAGGAAGAAGATCGCCAGCGCCAGGCCCACCATCAGGTACTGCAACGGGTGGATGCGCAGCGACCTGATCAGCTCGAACAGGATGAAGCCGACGAAGGTCAGCAGCACGAACAGCACCCCGTACTTGGAAGCGCGATCGGCCTGGGTGTAGGTATCGACCGGATCAACCAGCGACACGGTCACCGCCTGCGATTCGACCGCACCGTCACTGCGCAGCTGGCGCTGTGCGTCGGAGGCCAGCGAGGACACCGCCCAGCGCGCATCAAAGCCCTGCGCATCAACGCGGCGCTCATTCGGCAGGAATGCACCGCTGAACGACGGATGCGGCCAGCTCGAACGCAGCGCGATGTGGGTGTCATCGCCCACCGGTACCACCGACAGCATGCGGCTTCCGTCCAGGCGCAGCTCCAGCTCCACGGTGCTGGCGGCCAGCGTGCCGCCATGGTCTTCGGCGAATCCGGCCACAGGTGCATGCAGACCGCGGCCCACTTCGCTGGCTGCGCCGACACCGGGCAGCAGGCGCAGCTGCTTGCCATCCACGCGCAGGTTCGGCGTACCCACCAGGCCACGTACATCGGAAATGCCCACCGCTACATACGGCTGGCCGTAGCTGCGGCCGGCCTTCACCGGATAGTCGTCTGCGGCGAAGGTCGCCTTCATCTGGCCGTTCCAGCTGTACACCGGCACCTTGAACAGGCCGACTTCGCGCTGGCTCGGCAGCATTTCACCGCCGACCTCCAGCGACGCCGGCATCTGCAGCCAGTGCCCTTCGGTGACCTGTACCTCGGTCTTCTTGACGCCCAGCGGGTCGACCAGCTCAACCTGCTTGCGTTCCACCCACGGCACCACCCGCACCGGGCCCACCAGCTGCTGTGCACCGGCGCGGCTGTCGGCCACCCGCGAGAAGGCCTCGTCGCGGTACGCACTGCGTTCGTTGATGACACCGCGGATCATCGTCAGCGGAACCAGCAGCAGCAGGATCAGCCCGCCGACAATGGCGAACCGCAGCAGCATCTTCAGGGATTTCATGGTCCATCCTCGTTGGAGAGGGCTGCAGGATGGACCGCCGCAGTGAGCAGGGTTTGTGGCGAACTTGAAGCGAGTGTGAAGTCAGCGGCGCGAGCGCTGGCCCGGCGCGCCCAGCGGCAGCCACAGGCAGGCCACGGTGCCGCCCCCCTCGCGGATATCCACACTGGCACGTCCATCATGCAGGCGGGCGACCTCCTGCACGAACGGCAGGCCCAGGCCGGAACTACGCCGGCCGCTGCCCGGGCGTGCCAACGAATAGAAGCGTTCGAACACCCGCTCACGCGCGTAGTCGGGAATGCCGGCGCCACGGTCGGCCACCTGCAGGCGCACGCCCTGCCCGTCCACCTCGGCCTGCAGCGCGATCTCCGCGCCGGCCGGCGAGAAGGCAATCGCGTTTTCGATCAGGTTGTGCAGCGCCTGCCGCAGCAGGTAGCCGTCGCCCTGCACCTGCAGGTCGGGCACGCTGCCGATGCGGACCTGCACGCCCGCCGCTTGTGCGCGCACCTGCGCGGCAGCGGCCGCATCGGCCAGCAGCACTGGCAATGCAATCGGATCGCGGGTCTGCAGCCAGCCGTGCTGTTCCACTTCGGCCAGCGCCAGCAGTTTGTCGATGGTCTCGGTCAGCCGCTCCTGCTGATCGACGATGCTGCGTGCGAAATGCATGCGATCGGCTTCCGGAAGCGGCTCCTGCAGCAGCTCGGCGGCACCGCGGATCGCCGCCAATGGGCTCTTCATCTCATGCGTCAGTGACTGCACGTACTGCTCGACGTAGGCCTTGCCCTCCAGCTTGCGGCGCATGGTTTCCAGCGCCTGGCCCAGATCGCCGATCTCGTCGCGGCGGCGGCGCGGCGGTGGCACCGGTTCGCCGGCGCTGACCGCGCGCGCATAACGGCTGAGCTGGCCCAGGCCGGTGGTCAGCCACATCGTCACCAGCACGCCGACCAGCGCCGACAAGCCGATCAGCCAGGCACCGCGCTCGATGATGGCGCGCTGGCTGGCGGCGATGAACGGATCGATGCTGCGGTTGGGCTGGGCCAGGCTGAGCACGCCGATCAGGGTACGCCCATCGGCCGGGTCATATACCGGCGCTGCCACATGCATCACCGTATCGCCCTCTTCGCCGGCAATCTCAGGGCTGGAGCGGGCGCCGTACTCGCCGCGCAGCGTGCGGTACACATCATTCCAGCGCGAATTGTCGCGCCCCAGGTCGCGACCCAGCGAGTCGTAGATGACGATGCCCTTGGCATCGGTGATGGTCACCCGGTAATCCAGCGAACGCTTCGGAAAGCGCCAGACCATCGCCTTCAGGTCACGCTGTCGCGCCTTGGCCAGATTGCGGGTGAAGCTGCCGCTGCGGATGGTACCGGCCTTGACGTCGGCGGCGGCCATTTCGGCCAGCACGTTGGCCGCATCGACCAGGGTCGATTCCATTGCCTGGCGCACACCGGGCTTCACTTCGTTGACGAACACGCGCATCACGAAGAACGCAGCAATGCCGGTGATCAGGAAGAAGCCCAGGAACAGCTTCAGTACCAGGCGCATCGGCTAGACCTCCAGCGCGTAGCCGAGGCCACGATGGGTACGGATCGGGTCTTCGCTGGCACCGGCCGCGCGCAGCTTGGCGCGCAGCGTTTTTACATGGGTATCGACGGTTCGGTCAGCGCTGTCGGCGCTGCTGTCCCAGCCACGGTCCATCAGCTGGGCACGGCTGAGAATGGCGCCGGGGCGCTGCAGCAGCGCCTCCAGCAGCGCGTACTCGTAGCGGGTCAGGTCCAGTGCCTGGCCATGGAAGCGGATACGCCGGCCTTCACGGTCGATGGCGAAGGCGCCATGCTCCTGCCAGCCCGCATCGGCGCCGGGCGCTGCGATGACCGGTGCCGCACGGCGCAGCCGTGCGCGCACCCGCGCCACCAGTTCGCGCGGCGAGAACGGCTTGGTCATGTAATCGTCGGCGCCCAGTTCCAGGCCGAGCACCCGGTCCACTTCGTCGTTGCGGGCGGTCAGGAAGATCACCGGCAGCTGCGCCACCGGCCCGGCCWGCGCGCGCAGGCGCCGGCATACCTCGAAGCCGCCCAGGTCGGGCAGGCCCACGTCCAGCACCACCACGTCGATATCCCCGGCCTGCAGCCGCTGCAGGGCCTCGCCGCCCAGCAGGCAGTGGCTGGCGGCATAGCCCTCGCTGCGCAGCGCATAGAGCACGGTTTCGGCGATGGCGGCTTCGTCCTCGACTACCAGGACATGGGCAACGGGAGCTGTCATGGCGCGCAGCATAGCCGCTGCGGCCGTCGCCCCGTACACTGCCGCCCATGAACTATCGCCACGCCTTCCATGCCGGCAACCACGCCGATGTGCTCAAGCACATCGTGCAGCTGGCCCTGATCGACAGCTTCAAGCGCAAGGACAGCCCGTTCTTCGTGCTCGACACCCACGGCGGTGCCGGCCGCTACCTGCTGGCCAGCGAGGAGAGCCGCAAGACCCTCGAGGCCGAATCCGGGATCATGCGGCTGATGGCCCAGCCCAAGCTGCCCGAGGTGGTCGAGCGCTATCTGAAGGCGGTACAGGCCGACAACCCGGTAGGCGCGCTGACCAATTATCCGGGCTCGCCGCTGCTGAGCGCGCAGGCCATGCGTGCGCAGGACCGCATGGCGGTGTGCGAGCTGCAGGAAGCCGAAACGGCCACGCTGAAGGCGCTGTTCGCGCATGACAGCCGTGTCGGCGTGCATCCGGGCGATGGCTACGCGCTGCTGCGTTCGCTGCTGCCGCCGAAGTTCAACGGCAGCAAGATCGGACGCGGCCTGGTGCTGATCGACCCGCCCTACGAGGCGCAGGACGCCGAGTACCAGGCCGTCCTGGCCGCTCTGGCCGAGACCCTGGCACGCTGGCCGCAGGCCACCTGCGCGGTCTGGTTCCCGATCAAGCAGCGCCGCACCATCCTGCATTTCCTGCGCAAGGCCACCGCCCTGCCGGTGAAATCGGCGATGACGATCGAGTTCCTGGTGCGCCCGGACGACTCACCGCTGCGCCTCAACGGCAGTGGCATGCTGCTGCTCAACCCGCCCTGGCAGTTCGACCGGGTCGTGGGCCCGGCCCTGCCGGCACTGCGCCAGCACCTGGGCGAACCCGGTGCCAGCACCCGCCTGGATTGGCTCAAAGCCCCCGAATAACGGCCTTCACGAGGCTGTACCGCCGTGAGCCTTTCGTTCACGGAATGCAGCCCCGGTGATGCCACAATCGATGGACCACCAAGGAATCACCCGGTATGGCCACTCGCAACCGCATGCCGCCCTGGCATGAGATCTTCAAGGCTCCCAGCGGCCACGAGCTGCTGATCCGCCCCATCCGCCCGGAAGATGGCGCACCGCTGCAAGCGGCGTTCAGCCTGTTCGGGCCGGAAGAAATCCGTGATCGTTTCCTGCAGGCGGTGACCGAGCTTTCGCCGGAAACCACCCAGCGCCTGACCCACCCGAATCCCAAGACCGAGATCACCCTGGTCGCTGCCGAATCCCTCCCCGCCGGTGAGGCGGTGGTCGGCGCGGTCGCCCGGGCCTCGATCATCCCCGGTACCCGTGAAGCCGAGTACGCGATCCTGATCAGCCGCTTCCTCATTGGCCAGGGCCTGGGCCGGCAGCTGATGCGCAAGCTGGTGAAGTGGGGCCGCGGCAAGTACCTGGACCGCCTGTACGGCGACGTCGCCGCCGAGAACGAGCCGATGAAGCAGCTGGCCGCCTCGCTGGGCTTCAAGCCGGTGCCGCACCCGACCGGTGCCGAAGGCCTGGTGCGGATGGTGCTGGAGCTGGACAACTGACCGTAGCGCCGGGCGTGGCCTGGCGACGCATTACCGGTAGTGCCGGCCGCTGGCCGGCATTCCACTACCCCAACGGCGCATGAGGCTGCCGGCCAGCGGCCGGTACTACACACCGAGCCAGGCGGGGGCTTCTGCTAAAATCCGGGGTCCATGTCGCGTACCTCATACCCCGCCCCGCCGCTGCCGCGTGCCGGCCAGCTCCGCGCCTGGTGGCGCGCCCCCGCCTCGCCGACCGCCCTGGCCTGGTACCTGGCCCAGGCCGCGCGTGCGCACGACGCTCCGCTGCTGGTGATTGCCCGTGACAACCACGGTGCCAACCAGCTCGAAGCCGACCTGCACACCCTGCTCGGCGGCGACCCGGCCCTGCCGGTGGTCGCCTTCCCGGACTGGGAAACCCTGCCCTACGACCGCTTCAGCCCGCATCCGGACATCATCTCGCAGCGCCTGTCGGCCCTGCACCGCCTGCCCACGCTGAAGCGCGGCCTGGTGATCGTGCCGGTGCAGACCCTGCTGCAGCAGCTGGCCCCGCGCAGCTATGTGATCGGTGGCAGCTTCGACCTGAAGGTCGGCCAGCGCCTGGACCTGGAAGCCGAGAAACGTCGCCTGGAAAGCGCCGGCTACCGCAACGTGCCGCAGGTGATGGACCCGGGTGACTTTGCCGTGCGCGGTGGCCTGCTCGACGTGTTCCCGATGGGCGCCGACGAGCCGCTGCGTGTCGAACTGCTGGACGAGGACATCGACTCGATCCGTGCCTTCGATCCGGAAAGCCAGCGCTCGCTGGACAGGGTCGAGGCGGTGCACATGCTGCCGGGCCGCGAAGTACCGATGGACGAGGCCAGCATCGCCCGCGTGCTCGCCACGCTGCGCGAGCGCTTCGACGTCGATACCCGGCGCAGCGCGCTGTACCAGGACCTGAAGTCCGGGCTGGCCCCGGCGGGCGTCGAGTACTACCTGCCGCTGTTCTTCGAACGCACCGCAACCCTGTTCGACTACCTGCCCGACGGCAGCCTGCCGGTAGTCTGCGCCGGTGCCGGCGAAGCCGCCGAGGCGTTCTGGGCGCAGACCGGCGAGCGCTACGAACAGCGCCGCCACGACGTCGAACGGCCGCTGCTGCCGCCGTCGGCGCTGTACCTGTCGCCGGAGCTGCTGCGCGAGCGCCTGAACGATGCCCCGCGCATCGAGGTGTGGGCTGCTGACCACGCACGCATCGCCGACGCGCATCCGCTGGGCGACCAGCCATTGCCGCCATTGCCGGTGGCCGCACGCGACGCACCGGCCGGCGACGCACTGAAATCCTTCCTCGGCCACTACCCGGGCCGCGTGCTGATCGCCGCCGATTCGCCCGGCCGTCGTGAAGCCCTGCTGGAAGTGCTGCAGGCCGCCGAGCTGAAGCCGCCGGTGGTGGCCGACCTGCCCAGCTTCCTCACCGACGATGCGCGCTTCGCGATCGCGGTGGCGCCGCTGGAAGATGGCTTCGCACTGGACGATCCGCGCATCGCGGTGCTGACCGAGCGCCAGCTGTTCCCCGAGCGCGCCGGCAGCACCCGCCGTACGCGGCGGGCCGGCCGCGAGCCGGAAGCGATCATCCGCGACCTTGGCGAGCTGACCGAGGGTGCGCCGATCGTGCACGAGGACCATGGCGTTGGCCGCTACCGTGGCCTGATCGCGATGGACGTCGGCGGCATGCCCGGCGAGTTCCTCGAAATCGAATATGCCAAGGGTGACCGCCTGTACGTGCCGGTCGCCCAGCTGCACCTGATCAGCCGCTACTCGGGCGCTTCAGCGGAGACGGCACCGCTGCATTCGCTCGGTGGCGAGCAGTGGAGCAAGGCCAAGCGCAAGGCCGCCGAAAAGGTGCGCGACGTCGCTGCCGAGCTGCTGGAGATCCAGGCCCGCCGCCAGGCGCGCGCCGGCCTGGCCCTGCAGGTGGACCGCGCAATGTACGAGCCGTTCGCGGCCGGTTTCCCGTTCGAGGAAACCCCGGACCAGCTGGCCGCGATCGATGCCACCCTGCGCGACCTGGCCAGCAGCCAGCCGATGGACCGCGTGGTCTGCGGCGACGTCGGCTTCGGCAAGACCGAGGTCGCGGTGCGCGCCGCGTTCGCCGCCGCCAGTGCCGGCAAGCAGGTGGCCGTGCTGGTGCCGACCACGTTGCTGGCCGAACAGCATTACCGCAACTTCCGCGACCGTTTCGCCGATTACCCGCTGAAGGTCGAGGTGCTGTCGCGCTTCAAGACCACCAAGGAAATCAAGGCCGAGCTGGAAAAGGTCGCCGCCGGCACCATCGACGTCATCGTCGGCACCCATCGCCTGCTGCAGCCGGACGTGAAGTTCAAGGACCTGGGCATGGTGATCGTCGACGAAGAGCAGCGTTTCGGCGTACGCCAGAAGGAGGCCCTGAAGGCGCTGCGCGCCAACGTGCACCTGCTGACCCTGACCGCCACGCCGATCCCGCGCACCTTGAACATGGCCATGGCCGGCCTGCGCGACCTGTCGATCATCGCCACGCCGCCACCGAACCGGCTGGCGGTGCAGACCTTCATCACCCAGTGGGACAACGCGCTGCTGCGCGAAGCCTTCCAGCGCGAGCTGGCGCGCGGTGGCCAGCTGTACTTCCTGCACAACGACGTGGAAAGCATCGGCCGCATGCAGCGCGAGCTGTCCGAGCTGGTGCCGGAGGCGCGCATCGGCATCGCCCACGGGCAGATGCCCGAGCGCGAGCTGGAAAAGGTGATGCTGGATTTCCAGAAGCAGCGCTTCAACGTGCTGCTGTCGACCACGATCATCGAGTCGGGCATCGACATCCCCAACGCCAACACCATCATCATCAACCGCGCCGACCGCTTCGGCCTTGCCCAGCTGCACCAGCTGCGCGGCCGCGTCGGCCGTTCGCACCATCGCGCTTACGCGTACCTGGTGGCCCCCGACCGCCGCTCGATCACCCCGGACGCCGAAAAGCGCCTGGAAGCCATCGCTTCAATGGACGAACTGGGCGCCGGCTTCACCCTGGCCACGCATGATCTGGAGATCCGCGGTGCCGGTGAACTGCTCGGCGAGGACCAGAGCGGGCAGATGGCCGAGGTCGGCTTCAGCCTGTATACCGAGCTGCTGGAACGCGCGGTGCGCAGCATCAAGCAGGGCAAGCTGCCCGACCTGGATGCCGGCGAGGAAGTGCGCGGTGCCGAAGTCGAGCTGCATGTGCCGGCGCTGATTCCGGAAGACTACCTGCCGGACGTGCACACTCGCCTGACCCTGTACAAGCGCATTTCCAGCGCGCGCGACAGCGATGCACTGCGCGAGCTGCAGGTGGAGATGATCGATCGTTTCGGCCTTCTGCCGGATGCCGCCAAGCACCTGTTCGCCATCGCCGAGCTGAAGCTGAAAGCCAACACGCTGGGCATCCGCAAGCTGGACCTGGGCGAGAACGGTGGCCGCATCGTGTTCGAGTCCAAGCCGAACATCGATCCGATGGCGGTGATCCAGCTGATCCAGAAACAACCGAACCTCTACGCCATGGAAGGGCCTGACAAGCTGCGCATCAAGCACCCGCTGCCGTTGCCGGAAGACCGCTTCAATGCGGCCCGCGCCCTTCTGACCACCCTCGCCCCGGCTTGATCGCCCCCCGAACACCCCGCACCGGTCCCCACCCGGTGCGGGCGGATGACCATGTTCCCTGACGCCGTACCCGCCCCCGACCTGCTGCACGCGCAGGCCTGCCTGATCGACGCCCTTTCGATGTCGCTGCAGATGCGCGACGCCTACACCCGCCACCATTGCGACCGCGTTGGCCTGCTCGCGCAGCGCCTGGCCACGCACTGCGATCTCGACGACGATGCCTGTTCGCAGATCGGCCTGGCCGCGCGCTTCCACGACATCGGCAAGATCGGCATCCCCGACGATGTACTGCTGACGCCGCGCCGGCATACCGACGAGGAACGCGCGATCATGCGCGAGCATCCGGTGCGCGGCGAACACATCTTTCTCGCCACCGGCCGCAGTGATGCGGCCCCGGTCGCACGCCTGATCCGCGCCCATCACGAAGCCTTCGATGGCAGCGGTTATCCCGACGGCCTGCGTGGCGAAAGCATTCCGCTGGGCTCACGCATCGTCACCGTTGCGGATGCCTACGATGCCATGACCAGCGTGCGCCCCTACCGCGCAGCGATGGAACGCGAGACTGCGTTGCGCATCATCGACGAGCAGTCCGGCGGCCTGATCGATCCCTATGTGCTGCAGCGCTTCCATCGCATGCTGGCGCAGGAACCGGAGCTGGCGTAGCTGCCTACCGCCGGGCATGAACTGACGCGCCAGCCGACGCACCTGTAGAGTCGACCGTTGGTCGACTGCTCTTCGTCCAGACCGCGAAAATCCCGCGCTGCGCGCGATAGTCGACTAACAGTCGACTCTACCAGTCCGCTCCTCGCTACCGGTCTGGAAGACAAAAGGCCCGGCATTTGCCGGGCCTTCTGCATCACGCATCACGGACGATCGATTACCAGATCACCACGCGCTTGTCGTCGGCACGCACCATCGCGTCGCCAGCCTTGCACTGGAACGCGGCGGCGTAAGACGGCATGTTCGACGGCGCGCCGTTGGCACGGAAGTTGGCCGGGGCGTGCGGGTCGGTGTTCAGGCGGACGCGCAGCTCACCATCGGTGAAGTTGCGGCGCCACACGGTGGCCCAGTTCATGAAGAAGCGCTGGTCCTGGCTGTGACCATCGACTTCAACGTTCGCCTTCGGATCTTCCTTCAGCGCCATCTGCAGCGCGTCGTAGGCCACGGTCAGGCCGCCCAGGTCGCCGATGTTCTCGCCCAGGGTCAGTTTGCCCTTCACGAACACGCCCGGCACCGACTCGTAGCCATCGAACTGTGCGACCAGCTGGTCGGTACGCTCGGTGAAGGCCTTGCGGTCGGCGTCGGTCCACCAGTTGTCGAAGTTGCCGTTGGCGGCGAACTGGCTGCCCGAGTCATCGTAGCCGTGCATCATCTCGTGGCCGATGACCGCACCGATGCCGCCGTAGTTCAGCGCCGGATCGGCCTTGGCATCGAAGAACGGCGCCTGCAGGATCGCCGCCGGGAACACGATCTCGTTCTTGGTGGCGTTGTAGTAGGCGTTGACCGTCTGCGGGGTCATGCCCCACTCGGTCTTGTCCACCGGCTTGCCGATCTTGTCCAGCATGTAGCGGTAGTTGAACGTGCGCGCCGCCTGCATGTTGCCCAGGTAGCTGTCACCGTTGGTCTGCAGGCCCGCCCAGTCGCGCCACTTGTCCGGGTAACCGATCTTCGGGGTGAAGCTGGCCCACTTTTCCAGCGCCTTCTTCTTCGTTTCCTCGCCCATCCACGGCAGCTGCTCCAGGCGCGCCTTCAGCGCCTGCGACAGGTTTTCCACCAGGTGCTGCATGGCCACCTTCGACTCGGCCGGGAACACGGCGTCGACGTACAGCTGGCCCAGGGCTTCGCCCATGCCGCCGTTGACCGATTCCAGCACACGCTTCCAGCGCGGCTGCATTTCCTGCTGGCCGCGCAGGGTCTTGCCGTAGAACTCGAAGTTGGCCTTCTCGAACTGGCTGCTCAGGTACGGCGAGGCATCGTCGATGGTGTGGAAGCGCAGGTAGGCCTGCCAGGTGCTGGCCGGCACGTCGGCCAGCATCTTGTCCATTTCACCGAAGAAGCCCGGCTGGGCCAGCGAGAACTTCTGCGCGGCCGGTACCTTCAGGGTGTCGAACAGCGCGGTCCAGCTGAAGTTCGGGGTCAGCTTGTCGGCATCGGCAGCGCTGAGCGGGTTGTAGCGCTTGGCCGGATCACGCATCTCGATGCGCGACATCGAGGCCTTGGCCAGGCGGGTTTCAAAGGCCATCACGGCCTTGGCCTGCTCGGCGGCCTGTGCAGCATCCGCGCCGGACAGGGTCAGCACCTGGGCGATGTAGGCCACGTAGGCGTCGCGGATCTTGGCCTGCGATTCGTCGAAGTAGTAGCCCTTCTCCGGCAGGCCCAGGCCGCCCTGGCCGACGTAGGCGATGACGTTGGCCGAATCCTTGTAGTCGGCATTGGCGAACAGCGAGAACAGCACGCCCTTGCCCTCGGCCTGGCTGTCGCGCAGATACTGGGTGATGGCGGCGGTATCGTTCAGCGCGGTGATCTTGTCCAGCTGCGGCTGCAGCGGTGCCAGGCCGGCGGCTTCGATCTTGGCTTCATCGTTGCCGGTCTTCCAGATGTCACCGATCTTGGCTTCCACCGAGCCGGCCTTGGCCTGGCTGGCCGCGGCCTGCTGCACCAGTGCGTGCTGCACTTCCAGCGAGCGCTCGCGCAGGATCTCGAAGCTGCCCCAGGTGGTCTGGTCACCCGGCACCGGGTTGGCCTTCAGCCACTTGCTGTTGACGAAGCCATTGAGGTCGGTACAGGCCGAGATCGACGGGTCCAGATCGGCGCTGTTGAGCGAGATCAGCGGGGTCTTGATCTGCGACAGGTCGAAGGCCGGCTTGGCGTCGGCGTTGGCGGCCGGCGCGGATTCATTCTTGCCACAGGCTGCCAGCGAGGCAGCAATGGCGATGGTCAGGCCCAGCGGGGCCAGGTTGCGGAAGTTCATGAGGCTCTCCTGCGGGTAATTTCACAGGGTAGCCGGGGGAACGGGACTGGGGACCGGCCAAAGGTCACGAGCCCGTGGAGTCGCCAACCAACTGCACGCCGGTATTCTTGTCTTCCCGATCACCGGATATCGCGCCCATGGACGACGCTGCGCTGCTACTGGCCCTCGACAGCCGCGAGTATCTATTCCTGACGGATATTGGCGAACCGGAGGCCAACTGTCTGCGGCTGGTCATCGAGGAGGGACAGGTGAAAGGAGAGCCTCGCCCAGTGGACCTCGGCAATGGACGTTCGATCGAGGGCGTGCGCGCGATAGAGATAACTTCCCATTCGCAGCGGTTCAAGCTGGTTTGGAACGCCTACATCAGCTACGCCGTGCACAACGAGTCCTACCAGAGCTGGGACGACTCCGAAGCCTGGAGCGGCAACCTGTTCCGCCGTTACAGCCGTTCGAAGTTCCTCGATTATCTGGAACGTGCCACCTTCGCTGACACCCGTTACCCCGGCCCATTCATGCACTATCAGGTGATATGCCAGGACCACGTCATCGACATTGCCGCGTTGCAGCCACCGAGAGCGCGTCTGTTGGGTCCTTCGTAGCTGGCAGATGCAGCCACCCATGGGGTGGCTCTACTCGGGTGCGACAGCGCCAGCCAAGCATGGCTCGACTCTACAAAAGCGAAGGCCGGCTTGCGCCGGCCTTCTGCTTCTTATTTCGCCTTGCCCTGGTTGGCTACGGCTTCAGCGGCCTTGCGCGCTGCTTCCGGGTCGCCCAGGTAGCGGAACGACTGCACCGTCAGGTCGTCGTTCAGTTCAAACAGCAGCGGGATGCCGGTCGGAATGTTCAGCTCGAGGATTTCCTCGCGCGACACGTTGTTGAGGTACTTGTACAGCGCGCGCAGCGAGTTGCCGTGCGCAGTGACCAGCACGGTCTTGCCGTCCTTCAGCTGCGGCGCGATGGCGTCGTGCCAGTACGGCAGCACGCGGTCGAGCGTCGTTGCCAGCGATTCGGTGCCCGGCAGCGCGTTGCGGTCCAGGCCGGCGTAGCGACGGTCGTGGATCGGGTGGCCGGGGTCTTCCAGGTCCATCGGCGGCGGCGGGATGTCGTACGAACGGCGCCACACCTTGACCTGCTCTTCGCCGTGCTTGGCAGCGGTCTCGGCCTTGTCCAGGCCCTGCAGGCCACCATAGTGGCGCTCATTGAGGCGCCAGGACTTGTTCACCGGCAGCCAGTCCTGCTCCAGCTCGGCCAGTGCACCCTGCAGGGTGTGGATGGCGCGCTTGAGCACGGAGGTGTGGGCGACGTCGAACTGCAGGCCTTCCTCGCGCATCAGGCGACCGGCGGCGGCCGCTTCCCGGCGCCCCTGCTCGGTCAGGTCGACATCAACCCAGCCGGTGAAGCGGTTGTCCAGGTTCCACTGGCTCTGGCCATGGCGCAACAGTACGAGTTTACGGGTCACTGCAGGGTCTCCAACGCGAGGAAAGGCAGGCCGCCATTGTAGCCCCGGGCGCCGCTCACCGGGCCGTGGCACCGCGCATGCGATGCTGTGACCAATGAATACGGTGATCGATCCCGGGCGCTGGGAAGGCAGCGTCGCCACTGCCCGCGCGCAGCAGATCCAGCTTGCCGGCCGCGTGGAGCGCCAGGACCGCCTGCCACGCACGGTGCGCTGGCTGGCCGGGCTGGATGTCGGCTTCGAGGACAACGGCGCCACCACCCGCGCCGCAGCGGTGCTGCTGGATGCGAAGACGCTGCAGCCCGTGGCGCAGGAGATCGCGCGCATTCCCACGGTGATGCCGTACATCCCCGGCCTGCTCAGCTTCCGCGAGCTGCCAGCGTTGTTGGCCGCGCTGGCGCTGCTGCCGCGCACGCCGGACCTGGTGTTCGTCGATGGCCACGGCGTCAGCCATCCGCGCCGGTTGGGCGTGGCCGCGCACCTGGGTGTGGTCACCGACCTGCCCAGCATCGGTGTGGCCAAGTCGAAACTGGTGGGACGGTTCGTCGAACCGGGCGCCGAGGCCGGCGCGCATACGCCGCTGCTGGATGGCGATGAACAACTGGGCTGGGTGCTGCGCAGCAAGATCCGCTGCAAGCCGCTGTTCGTGGCCGGCGGCCATCGGGTCAGTGCGGATACTGCGCTGGACTGGGTACAGCGCACTTTGCGGGGCTACCGCCTGCCGGAGCCGACCCGGCTGGCGGACCGGCTGGCTTCCCAACGAGGTAGAGTCGACTGTTAGTCGACTATCGCGCGCAGCGCGGGCTCTGTCGCAACCACGCGGTAGAGCAGTCGACTAACAGTCGACTCTACCCAGCCGGTTTCATCCAGTCGGTTTGATCCAGCCGGTTTCATCCADCCGGTTTCATCCAGTCGGTTTCATCCAGTCGGTTTGATCCAGCCGGCTTCATCCAGTCGGTTTCATCCAGTCGGTTTGATCCAGCCGGCTTCATCCAGCCGGCTTCATCCAGCCCGTTTCGTCCAGTTGGTTTCGTCCAGTTGGTTTCACCCGGCCGGTTTCACCCGATCGGCGTCCCCGCATTTCCCCATTCAACGATGCACGTGACCGCGATGGCCCTGCGCGTCCTCACCATGGTCGTGACCTTCGTGGCCCTCGTGCTCGCCGCCCTTCACCGGCGCCGGTTCACCGCAGGCTTCGCCGCAGTGGTCGGCCTCGATCTGCAGCGTCACGTGCTCGATGCCGAAATCATCGTGCAGGCGGGCACCCAGCTCACGGCGCAGCGCATCGGCATCGGTGCCGTCGCGCATCACGACATGCGCGGTCAGCGCCGGGGTGCTGGAGGCCAGCGCCCACACGTGCAGGTCATGCACGTCCAGCACCGCGGCATGGCCGGACAGGCTGTCGCGCACCTTGGCCACGTCCATGCCCTTGGGCACGCCTTCCAGCAGCACGTTGATCGCCTCGCGCATCAGCACCCAGGTGCGCGGCAGCACCCACAGGCCGATCAGCACTGCCAGGATCGGGTCGATCGGCTTCCAGCCGGTGAACTGGATCAGCACCGCACCCGCGATCACCGCCACCGAGCCGAGCATGTCCGCCCACACTTCCAGGTAGGCACCCTTCACGTTGAGGCTCTCGCCGCTGCCGGCCTGCAGCAGGCGCATCGAGATCAGGTTGATGACCAGGCCGGCCGAGGCGATCACCAGCATGCCGGTGGAGGCGATCTCCTGCGGCTTGCTGAAGCGCCCGACGGCTTCCCACAGGATGTAGCCGGCAACCACGAACAGCATCGCGCCGTTGATCATCGCGCCCAGTGCTTCCAGGCGTGCGTAGCCGTAGGTGCGGCGCGCGTCCGGCGGGCGTCGGCTCAGCCGTACCGCGATCAGCGCGATCATCAGCGCCAGCGCATCGGTGGCCATGTGGGCCGCGTCGGACAGCAGCGCCAGGCTGTTGGTCCAGAACGCGCCCACCACCTCGACGACGAGGAAGGTGGAAGTCAGGCCGAGTGCCCACCACAAGGGCTTCTCGTGGCGGATCTCGGATGGCAGGTGATCGTGGTCGTGGCCCATGGCAACAGCTCCTTTGCGATGGAGGCAGGCTACGCCGGCGGCCGTGGGGAAACTATCACGGTGTTTATAACATTGCAGACTGCACACCGCGGCTCGCCGCAGCTTGCGCCCGTGCCGGGCCACACTATGATGGCCCCATCCCCTGTGGATGGGGAACGGGCGGCCGGATCGCTTCGGCGTTGCTGCCCGCAATGGACACCCAAGCACAAGGAATCCGGAACATGTGGACTACCAAGACCCCCTGGGTCGCCGTCGCCGTGGCCTGCGCGCTGGGCACGGCCGCAAGCGTCTCGGCCAAGACCTGCCAGCAGAACTTCCAGGCGGTAGGCGACCCCCGCAATGGCCAGTTCTTCACCTCCGAGGTCACCCTTCCCGGCCTGAAGCCCCGCAGTGCGCTGGGCCAGCTGCGCAAGGCGGCACTTGACGAAGGCAACAACTTCGTCAGCGGTGATGTCATCACCGAGACCGAAGGCCAGATGTACGTGCTGCAGACCGACACCAAGATGCCGCTGGTCAGCATCATCACCGCCTCCAATGGTGGCAACGTGGTGGTCGGCACCAAGCTGTCGCGCGGGCAGACCGCCAAGGAAGAGGACGCACGCAGCGCGCTGTGTGGCTGGCTGGACAAGCTGAAGACCGGCCCCGAAGGCGAGGCGATCGCCGAAGCCGTGCGTGTTTCCAGCGGTTTCGACAAGCCGATCCAGGCCACCGCGGTCGGCATGTCCACCGAAATGGGCAAGGACTCCAAGCGGCTGCAGCGGGAAATCAACACCGCACCGCTCAGGGCGCTGTTCTCCGGCACCAGCACCCCGCCGGATACCGATGCGATGTACCAGCCGTTGCTCGTCAAGTATTTCGGCCGTCGTTTCATCATCGATGGCCAGGTCTACACCGCCCAGCCGAACCGCTTTGCCAAGACCTTCGAGGTGGGCTATCTGGTCACCAGGATGAAGGGCATCGGTGGCATCGGCGGGCGCCAGTCGAACGACGACAACAACGCCAACTTCACCGTGCACTGTGCGCTGGCCCCGGATCAGATGGCACTGGGCGCCACCCTGCGTGAGAACGACTGGGTGAAACTGGAAGGCGTGGTCGACAAGATGGACACCGGTGGCGTCCACCTGCGCGATTGCCGGCAGGTGAAGTAACCTCCAGGCTGCGCCGGGGAACGCCCCGGCGCAGTTCTCGTCGGATCAGAACCCGAAACGCAGGCTGGCCCAGTACGCGCGGCCCGGTTCGTTGTAGGTCGCCGCGCCGGCATCGCTGCTGTTGGCCTCGCGGAACAGGCGCTTGTCGGCCAGGTTGTTGACGCCGAAACCGAAGCTGACCGTCTCTGTCACCTTGTAGCGCGCGCTCACGCCCCAGATGTTGTACGCACCGCGATCCTGCAGTGCGATCGACGGGTCGCAGGTACCGGTGCAGCGCGGATCGTTGTTGATGTTGGTGGTGGCCGGCTTCTGCTTGCCATAGAACGTGCCGGTCAGCAGCAGCGACAGCTTGTCGGTGGCCTGCCAGTCCAGCATGGTGTTGATCGTGTACTTCGGGATCACCGACAGCGGCTGGCGCGTGGTCTTGTTCTCGTTCTCCACCATGTAGGTGAAGTTGTTGCTCCACTTCAGGCGGCTGCCCTGCTCGCCCAGCAGCGGGATCACCAGGTTGCCTTCCAGCCCCTGCACGATCGCCTTCGGTGCGTTCTCCCAGCGGAAGATGCGGCCGCGGCCGTCGGCGGTCAGGCCGATCTGGTCGTAGCCGGCCTGGATCTTGTCCTTGTAGTCGTTGTGGAAGTAGGTCAACGACGCCTGCCAGCCGCTCTGCGGCGCCCACTCGATGCCCAGCTCCTTGTTCAGGCTGGTTTCCGCCTTCAGGTCCGCGTTGCCGCGCATGTAGCAGCCGGCGCCCAGGCTAGGCAGTGCATTCGGGCAGCCATTGCCACGGGTGTAGTACAGATAGTCCGGGTTCGACTGGTACAGGTTCGGCGCCTTGAACGCACGCGCTATACCGCCCTTCACCACCCAGTCGCTGTTGATGCGGAACTGCGCATTGAGGCTGGGGCTGGTGTTGTTGCCGAACTGGCTGTGATGGTCGAAACGCAGCCCCGGGGTAACGATCCAGCGCTCGCCCAGGTAGATGTTGTCTTCCACGAATACGGCGGTGGTCTGCGCATCGGCCTTGCCGCGCGCTCGGTCGGCCGACAGCCCCGGGAAGCCGCCGCCGCTGCTGCTGGACTGGCTCATCGAATACGGGTCGGTCAGGCGGCTGTCCAGGTATTCAAAGCCCAGCGTCCAGATGTTCTCGGCACCGCCCAGTGTGGTCGGGAAACTCACTTCGCCATCCAGCTGGTAGTTGCGCAGGCGCGAGGTCGACCAGTCGGTGCCGTTGAAGCTGCCTTCCGGGCCACCGGCAAGGCCTTCATTGATGCGCGAGTTGTTCACCGCTTCCACTGCCGCCGTCACCCGCGAAGTGACATCGCCCCAGCGGCCGCGATGGGTGATCGCGCCGGTGTTGCGGTACATGCGGTTGGTTTCCGCCTTGTCGTCGGCCAGGGCGGCCAGATCGATGCCGGTCGAAGTGCCGGTGGTGCTGACCGCACGGTCGCCGGCGTAGATGTTGCCCTGGCGGCTGGTGCCGGCCTCGAACTCGACCACCTGGTTGGCGGTCACGTCCCAGCGCAGCAGCGCGTTGACATCACGATTCTTGACGCCCTCGCGGCCGGCCGGGGGCACCGCGTTCGGATTGGTGGCGTACTGGCGGTTGAGCTCCAGCGAATCGGCGTCGGTCTTGTTGAGGTTGCCGTACAGGCGGAACGACAGGGTGTCGGTCATCGGCCCGCTCAGCTGCAGGCCGACGCGTTCGCTGCCACCTTCAGCGCTGTGCTCGGGTACCAGGCCGTACAGATCGACCGCGCCGGTCAGATCACCGGTCGGGCGCTTGGTGATGATGTTGACCACGCCACCGGAGGCACCCGAGCCGTAGCGCGCCGCCGCCGGGCCGCGCAGCACTTCGATGCGTTCGATCATTTCCGCCGGCACCCAGTTGGTATCGCCGCGCGTATTGCGTTCGCCGCTGCGGCCCATGCGTACTGCATCGCGGGCGCCGATGCGCTTGCCATCTACCAGGATCAGGGTGTTTTCCGGGCCCATGCCGCGCAGATCGATCTGGCGGTTGTTGCCGTACTGGCCCGAGGCGCTGTTGCCGGTCAGATTGACGCCCGGCATGGTGCGCAGCAGCTCGGCAATGTCGTTGGCGGGCGGGCGCCTGGCGATGTCCTCGGCGGTGATGGTCGAGGTACCCAGTGCCTGGCGTGCGATCTGCGAGGCGGTGACATGCACCGTGTCGATATCGGTGGCGTCGGTTTCGGCCTGGGCGGTCAGGGCGCTGCCCGCCAGCAGGGCGGCAACGGCAAGCGCCAGCGGGCGCGGCGAAAGGACAATGGCAGGGGACATGGTCTGGACCTTCTGGCAGGGCAACGGGGCCTCTGGCAAAGGGCTTGAGGCAACGACGAGGGGGAGGCGGAGCGTCGCTGCAGTCACCTGCGGCCCGATCCGTGCGCGCATTCTCCCATCAATGCGAGTGATTCTCAAATGCGTCTACTCATTGCAGCAGCGGCACCGATGTGGTTTGCGCACCGTGCAACCCTGCACCGCGCGTAAACTGGCCGGCCAACCCGCCATCAACCGCACGCCGCCGCGGCCGATACCCGTGGTTTGCCGTACGCAGTCAGAGATCGACGTGGAACCACCCCAACTGGACGATGCCAGCCAGCCGCTGGCCGAGGCCTGGCAGCAGTGCCTGCAACAGGCCGGCCCGGCCGCCACCGCGCTGTTGCGCGCCGCTGCCACCGATACCCCACCCGCGCTGGCCCAGCGCTTCTACGAAGTGCTGCTGCAGGATGGCCGTGCACGCCGCTTCCTGTCCCACGAGCAGGTCAAGCAGCGCCTGCAACCGGCCATGCAGCGCTGGCTGGTGCAGTTGCTGACCACCGACGCCGCTGGCGTCGCCACCACCGTGGCCTCGCAGCGGGTGATCGGCGACGTGCATGCGCGGGTTGGCATTCCGGTCGATCTGGTCACCCGCGGCGCACGCGTGCTCAAGCACGAACTGTTCATGCGCCTGCGCGACGATGCGCCGGACAGCGCCACCGCCTTCGCCGCCATCGACTGCCTCAGTGCGGTCATGGACATCGCCATGGAAGGCATGACCCTGGCCTACACCCATGCGCGCGAACGCTCCACCCGTGCCGATGCGGCCTACCGGTTGTTCTCGCTGGTGCAGAACGTCAGCACCGAACGCGAGCGCCAGCGCGCCCTGCTGCTGGATTGGGAGAACGCCCTGCTCTACGCCCTGGCCGGCCACGTGCAGGGCAGCGATAGTGCCAGCCTGGCCACCTCCGAGTTCGGCCTGTGGTTCACCCACAAGGGCATCCCCAGCTTCGGCGAGAGCAGCGAAACGCAGCAGGTGGGCCAGTTGATGGCCCGCATCGACGGGCACCTGCAGCGCGCGAGCGGCGATGCCCCGGCGCAGCGGCTGGCAGTACTGCCGGCCATCCGCGAGGACCTGGCCGCCATCCGTACCCTGATGACGCTGCTGTTCGAACGCATCGGCGAACTCGATGCCGGCAGCGATGCCCTGACCAACCTGCTCAACCGCCGCTTCCTGCCCACCGTGCTGCGCCGGGAAATCGAACTGGCCACCCGCAACCGCACGCCGTTCTCGCTGCTGCTGCTCGACCTGGATCACTTCAAGGCGATCAACGACGGCCACGGCCACGATGCAGGCGACCGCGCGTTGCAGCACGTGGCCGGCCTGCTGGGGCAGCTCACACGCGGCAGTGATTACCTGTTCCGCTATGGCGGTGAGGAGTTCGTGGTGGTGCTGATTGCGGCCAGCGAATCACAGGCCGAGGTGATTGCCGAAAGCCTGCGCAGGCAGATCGCGCAATCGCCGGTGACGCTGGCCAACGGGCAGATACTGGAACTGACCGCCAGCATCGGTGTGGCCGGTCACGATGGTCACCCGGACTACGAGCGGCTGATGGCACGTGCCGACGCCGCGATGTACGAGGCCAAGCGCAGCGGCCGCAACCGCGTGGTGGTGGCCAGCGAGGCATTGCAGGAGGCCCCGGGACGGCGGGCATTGCAGCGCTGAACCGGCGGAAATGAAAATCCCGGGGGCGGTAGAGTCGACTGTCAGTCGACTATCGCGCGCAGCGCGGTTTCTTTGCAAACTGACGGAAGAGCAGTCGACTAACAGTCGACTCTACCGACAACCGGCGCTACCGCTTCGCACCGCAGCCGATGCATTGAACGCCGCCATCCGCCACGCCCCCCACCACAGCACTGCCAACAGCGCGATGCCTGCGCCCAGCAGGCAGACCGCCGACCATCCATGACGGGCCTGCATCCAGGGCCCGGCAGCCGCACCGGCACCACTGCCCACCGCATAGAACAGCATGTACAGCGCCACCAGGCGTCCATGCTGTTCACCGGGCGCACGTAGCAGCAGCGCCTGGTTGGCGACGTGCAGTGCCTGCCCACCCAGGTCGAGCACGATCACGCCCAGCAGCAGCAACGACAGCGACTGCGGCAGGCCCAGAAGCGGCCACCACGCGGCCAGCATCAGCAGCAACGCGCCAAGACTGACCCGATCGGCCCAACCGCGGTCCATCCAGTGCCCGACCCGCGCCGCCATCAATGCGCCAACTACGCCGGCCAGGCCCAGTGCACCGATGGCCGCAGTGGACCACTGCAGCGGAGGCGCCGACAACGGCAGCGGCGCCGCCGCCCAGAACACGTTGAGGCCAGCAAACAGCAGCAACGCCAGCGGCCCACGCTCGCGCAGCGTACGGTTCCGGCGCAGCATGCCCAGCATCGAACACAGCAGTTCGCGCCAGCGCGGTCGTACCACCGGTACCGGCACCGCCGGCAGGCGCCGCCACAGCAGCACGGCCAAGGCCGCCATCACCGCTGCCGACAGCAGATAGACCGCCCGCCAGCCGATGGTGGCCGCGACCGCGCCCGATACCACGCGCGCCAGCAACAGGCCGATGAACACACCGCCCTGCACCACGCCCACCACGCGGCCGCGCTGCTCCGGCGGCGCCAGCGTGGCGGTATAGGCGATCAGCCCCTGGGTCAGCGCGGTTCCCAGCAGGCCGGCCAGCAGCATGCCCGACAACAGCCATGCCGCAGTACGGGCAGCCGCCAGCCACAGCAGGCCCAGCACCAGTGCCATCAGCTGCAACCGCAGCAGGCGACGCCGGTCACCGCGATCGGCCAACGGCAGCAGGCCGAGCAGCGCCAGCACACTGCCGGCCTGGGTAGCGGCCAGTACCGCGCCCGCCACCGCGCGATCCAGCGCGAACGCTTGTGCCAGCTGGTCAAGCAGCGGTTGCGCGTAATAGACGTTGGCAACGCTGGCGCCGGCCGCGACCGCGAGCAGGGCCAGCAGTGGGCGGGAAATCATTGGAACATTCATGATGTAGTTGCAAATTGAAACTTGATGCAGGCTAGCGATATTGGTTTTAAACTGCAACCACATTCGGAGATGCCCGCCATGCACGCTGACAGCCCCTGCCCCGTCGCCCGCAGCGCCGACCTGCTCGGCGACCGCTGGGCATTGCTGGTCATTCGCGATGCCTTCGATGGCATCACCCGCTTTGGCGACTTCCAGCGCAGCCTGGGCGCTGCGCGCAACATCCTCAGCGATCGCCTGCGCAGGCTGGTCGAGGCCGGCATCCTGCAGCTGCAGCCGGCCTCCGATGGTTCGGCCTACCAGGAATACGTGCTCACCCACGCCGGCCAGGAACTGTTCCCGCTGCTGGTCGCGCTGCGCCAGTGGGGAGAACGCCATCGCTTCGGCGCCGGTGAAGCCCATTCGCAGCTGCTCGAATCCAGCACGCGGCGGCCGTTGCCCTACATGCAACCGCGTGGCCGCGACGGTCAGCCCCTGCAGGCCGCCGCGACCCGCGTACGCAAACTCAAGGACGATGGGCGCGGCGCCTGATCCGCCAATTCGCGCACACCACGGCACGGCCATGCCGGGTAGCATCGGGCCTTTCCGCCGCTGGATGCCGCCGATGCCGCGCTATCGCCCCTTCCTCTCGACCGCCCTGCTGCTGGTGGCCTGCGCCACGGGAACCCTGCAGGCCCGCGAGGTCGCCGCACCGGCCGCCCATGTAGAGGCCGATGGCCCCTATGTGTTCCGCCAGGGCAACCAGCTGCAGGCCAAGTGGATCTGCGCCGACAAGGTCGAGTCGCACGCGCTGGCCATTGGCGCAGCAGGCACCGATGTCGCCTCGCGCTGCGGCTACGAGCACACCGTGCATGTGGCCGCGCCGAATGCACCCTCGATTTCCGTGCTGCCGGCCGTGCCACGCATCGTCGCGCTGTCCGACATCCACGGCCAGTACGGGCTGCTGGTGCGGCTGCTGCGCGCCAACCAGGTCATCGATGCACAGGATCGCTGGGCGCTGGGCAAGGACACCCTGGTCATCGCCGGCGATGTGTTCGACCGTGGCCCGCAGGTGACCGAGGCCTTCTGGCTGCTGTACGGCCTGCAGCAGCAGGCGGCCGCCGCCGGTGGCGCAGTGCACTTCGTGCTCGGCAACCACGAAACCATGGTGCTGTACGACGACCTGCGCTACGTCAACCCGAAGTACCTGCGCAGCGCCCAGCTGCTCGGTCGCAGCTACCCGCAGCTGTACGGTCCCGATTCGGTGATCGGCCAGTGGCTGCGCACCCGCCCGGTACTGCTGAAGATCGGTGACACCCTGTTCCTGCACGGTGGCATCTCGCCCGAAGCCGTCGAGCTGGCGCTGGACCCGGCACGCACCAACGCGGCTTACCAGGCCTCGCTGGGCCTGCCCAAGGCCGAGGTGAAGGCCGACCCGGCCACCGCGCCGCTGTATGACGGCAAGACCAGCCCGATCTGGTACCGCGGCTACTTCGATGGCCGCCTCGACACCGCTGGGGTGCAGAACGTGCTCGACCGCCTGCAACTGACCCGCATCGTGGTCGGCCACACCTCGATGCCGCACGTCAGCAGCTTCCATGGCGACCGCGTGATCGCCATCGACAGCAGCATCAAGAACGGCGAGAACGGCGAACTGCTGTTCATCGAGGATGGCAGACTCAGCCGCGGCCTGCTGGACGGTTCGCGGGTGCCGCTGGCGCAGGGCGAGCCCGGCCTGCAGGACTGAATGGACGGACAGCGCGACCGCGCCCGACGGCGTTGCCGCGCTCCACCTTCACCCGGTTTGCGGCTACCCTCGGCAGCCGAGAGGCCCACCCCGTCCATCCGGTGGGCCTGACCGTTACAGGAGCCCCCCGCGCATGCGCGTTCTGATTGCTGAAGACGACCCGGACATCGCCTCCGGCCTGTGCGCCTCGCTGCGCCGGCAGGGGCACGTGGTCGACCACGTCGACAATGGCGCGCACGCCGACGCTGCCCTGGGCTCGACCCAGTACGCACTGCTGGTGCTGGACCTGGGCCTGCCGCAGCTGGATGGCCGCGACGTGCTGCAGCGCCTGCGCCAGCGCGGTGATGGCCTGGCGGTGCTGGTGGTGACCGCCCGCGACGGCCTGGCCGAACGCGTACGCGTGCTCGACCTGGGTGCCGACGACTACCTGGTCAAGCCGTTCGCGCTGGACGAATTCGAAGCACGCGTGCGTGCCCAGCTGCGCCGGGTCACCAGCAATGGCAACCCGGACCTGCGCATCGGCCGCCTGCGCCTGGACCTGGCCGGGCATCGGGTGTGGATCGACGACCAGTCGCTGGAACTGACCGCGCGCGAATTCGGCCTGCTGTCGGCACTGGCGGTACGCGCCGAGCGCATCGTATCGCGCGCGCAGCTGGTGGAAGCGCTGTGCGACTGGGGCCAGGACCTGACCGACAATGGCCTGGACATCGCCCTGCACCGCCTGCGCCGCAAGCTGCAGCCCGGCGGCATGGGCATCCGCACCGTGCGCGGGCTGGGCTACATGCTGGAAGACGCGCAGGACGACAGCGCCCCGTGATCAGTGGACCGCCCAGCCTGCGCCGGCGCCTGCTCGCCTTCCTGGCGCTGCCGATGCTGGGCCTGCTCACCTTCAACACGCTCCTGGCCTATTACGTTGCGCTGGACTATTCCAACCGCATCCACGACCGCAACCTGATCGACGACACCCACTCGTTCGCGCAGATGCTGAGCACCATGCCGGTGACCAGCGACCTGTCACCACAGGCGCGTTTCCTGATCGAGTACGACCCCGACGGCCATCGCTATTTCAACGTCGACAGCAGCCGCAAGGGCACCCTCAGCGGCAATGCAGACTTCAGCCCGTACGCCCCCTCGCAGGACTGCACCGGCGTGCATCCGGCGCTGTACGACGGCACCCTCAACGGCCAGCAGGTACGCATGGCCACGGTCTGCACGCAGGCGATGAACGATCCGCAGGACCAGCTGGCAGTGACTGTGGCCGAGAGCATGGCCGACCGCCGCCAGCGCGCACGCGAGATCCTGATGATCATCATTCCGCTGATGACCATGCTGGCGCTGGGCACCGCCGCGCTGGTCTGGTTCGGCGTGACCTACGGCCTGCGCATCCTGACCCCGCTGAGGACCCGCCTGGCGCAGCGCCGCGGCGAACTGGCGCCGATTTCCGATGCCGACGTACCGGAGGAGATCCAGCCGCTGATCAGCACCATCGACGATCTGTTCGCGCGCCAGGCGGAAATGATCACCCTGCAGAACCGCTTCATCGCCGACGCTGCGCACCAGCTGCGCTCGCCATTGGCCGGAATGGCCCTGCATGTGGACCAGGCGCTGGCACATGGCGATCCGGATACGGTGCGCGAGGCCCTGCAGCACATCCGCCGGCTCAATCAGCGCACCGCGCGGGTCAGCACCCAGCTGCTGGCGCTGAGCCGGGCGCAGACCGTGCCGGAAACGGTCGAAGCGTTGGATCTGGGCGTTCTGGTACCGCAGTGGGTCGGCATGCGGGTGCCGGAAGCGATCCGTGATGGCATCGACCTCGGCTACCGTGGCAGCCCCCAGCCGCTGCGCGTGCTGGGCAACGGTGCGATGCTGCAGGAGGCACTGGACAACCTGATCGACAACGCCCTGCGCTATGCCGGACGTGATGCCACCGTCACGGTCGGCGTGCACGCACTGGACGACAATGATGTGGAACTGTACGTGGAAGACAACGGCCCCGGCGTCCCGGAAGACGTGATGCCGCGCCTCGGCGAGCGCTTCTTCCGTGCCCCTGGCACCACCGCCAGCGGCACCGGGCTGGGCCTGGCCATCGCGCACGAGGCGGTGGAGCACTTCGGCGGTCGCCTGAGCTTCCTCAACCGCCCGGGTGGCGGGCTCAAGGTCGCCATCACGCTGCCGCTGCTGAAGGCCCCCTGACCCGGCCCGGGGCGCTGAAAGGCTGGCGAAAATCGCGCTTGCGATCCTGCCATCCCCACTGCCGTCCCGGAGCCGCCAGGTGACCGAATCGCACGACTTCTTCCTCCCCGGTGGCCCACAGGGCGTGCTGCTGGTCCATGGCCTGACCGGCACCCCGGCGGAAATGCGCATGCTGGGCAAGGGCCTGAACAATGCAGGCTTCACGGTGCACGGCGTGCAGCTGCCCGGCCATTGCGGCACCGTGGATGACCTGCTGGCGACCACCTGGGAACAGTGGTACCAGGGCGTGGAAGATGCGGCGGCGAACCTGCGCGGCAAGGTCGACCAGCTGTTCGTCGGTGGCCTGTCGATGGGCGCGGTACTTTCGCTGGCCCTGGCGGCACGTCGCCCCGAATGGGTGTCCGGCGTGGGCGTATACGGCGCCACGTTCCGCTACGACGGCTGGAACATTCCCGCCGTGGCCCGCTTCTCGTTCCTCCTGCCGTGGTTCAAGCGCTTCAACATCGGCCGCGACCGCATGTTCATGGAAGAGCCGCCGTATGGCCTGCGCGACGAGCGCCTGCGTGCGCAGGTGAGCGCCGCCATGCTGTCCGGCGACAGCGCCGCCGCTGGCCTGCCGGGCAACCCCTGGCATGCGCTGGCCGAGATGCGTGCGCTCAGCCACTGGACCCGCCGCCACCTGCACCAGGTCACCGCGCCGTGCCTGGTGATGCATGCCCGCGAGGACGACGTGGCCAGCATGGGCAACGCCGAACTTGTGATGTCGCGGGTCAGCGGCCCGAAGGAGCTGGTGGTACTGGAAGACAGCTACCACATGATCACCATCGACCGCGAACGCCGCGACGTGATCCGCCGCAGCGCACGCTTCTTCACCGAGATCGGTGAGCGTACGGGTGTGCTCAAGGCGGTGGCCTGAGATGGGGGCACTTGCCACGCTGCTGTGGCTGGCCAACGTGGTGCTCGATACCGGTGGCCAGCTTGCCTTCAAGGCCGCCGCCAGCGACCCGCAGGACGGCGAAGGCCTGCAGCGCTGGAAACACATGCTCAGCCGGCCCTGGCTGTGGATCGGCATCGCCTGCTACGTGCTTGAGTTCGTCGCCTGGATCGCCTTCCTGTCGCTGGTGCCGCTGTCCAAGGGCGTGCTGCTGGGCTCGATCAACATCGTCGCGCTGATGATCGCCGGCCGCTTCCTGTTCCGCGAGAAGCTCACCCCGCTGCGGGTAACCGGCATGCTGCTGGTCACCGCCGGCGTGGCCGTGGTGGGAGCCGGCTCATGAGGCGCCTGTATGTGATCGGCTTCCCGCTGCTGATGGCCTTCGACACGCTGGCCCAGCTGTGCTTCAAGTACGCCGGCGATGCCGCACTGCCGGTCGAGGCCAACACGGCATGGCTGCTGCGCGTGCTGTCGCAGCCGTGGGTGTACGGCGCCATCCTGGGCTACGTGGGTGCATTCTTCACCTGGATGAGCCTGCTGCGCCATGCGCCGATCGGCCCTGCATTTGCCGCATCGCACCTGGAAGTGATCAGCGTGCTGCTGCTGTCGGCGTGGCTGTTGAACGAGCCGCTGACCCTGCATCACCTGGTCGGCGCGGTGCTGATCGTGGCCGGCATCGTCTGCCTGGGGCGCGCCGAAGCGGACGATCCGCACAGCCCTGCCGAAAGCACCGCATGAGCGCGTTGCGATGAGCCTGTTCGCACGCGAGCTGCCGCCCACCGCCGGCCTGCCGATGCAGGCCAGCGACTTTCTTCCTGGCGGTGGCGACCTGCGCGCGATCCTGGCCAGCCAGCTCGGCACACCGCCGCTGCAGTTGACCTGTTCCGGCACGCACGCGCTGCTGATCGCCCTGCGGACGCTGCGCAAGCGCGCACCCCAGCGCGACACCGTGATCCTGCCGGCCTATACCTGCCCGCTGGTGCCGATCGCGGTGCACAGCCTGGGCCTGCGCGTGCAGCTGTGCGATACCCGTCATGGCCACTTCGACTTTGATCCTGGTCAGCTCAAGCGGCTGACCGATGCACGCACGCTGGCGATACTGCCCACCCACCTGGGTGGTCGCATCGCCGATGTCGAGCTGGCCTGCGAGGTTGCGCGCGGCGCCGGCGCCTGGGTGATCGAGGATGCCGCGCAGGCGCTCGGCGCACGCGTTGGCAACACCAGTGTCGGCCTGCGCGGCGATATCGGGTTCTTCAGCCTGGCCGCCGGCAAGGGCCTGAGCCTGCATGAGGGCGGCCTGCTGGTCAGCCGCGATGACGAACTGCGTGCCGCGCTGGCCGGACATGCCGTCCAGCACGTTCGCTCCAGCCTGCGCTGGGAGCTGCTGCGCAGCGTGCAGCTGCTCGGTCTTGCGGCCTGCTACCGTCCTTCACTGCTGTCGCTGGTGTACGGCAATCCGCTGCGCAGCGCGCTGCAGCGTGGCGACCTGGAAGAAGCGGTCGGTGACATTTTCCCGCTGGAGATTCCGCAGCACCGGGTCAGCCCGTGGCGGCAGAACATCGGTGCCCATGCCGCGCGGCGCCTGCCTGCCTTCCTGCAGGCCGGGCGCCTGCGTGCATTGCAGCTGCGCGTGCAGCTGGCCCAGCTGCCGGCGGTGGACGTGGTCGATGGGCTGGCCGGTACCGGCGGCACCTGGCCGATGCTGATGCTGCTGCTGCCCAGCCAGCGAGCCCGCGATGCCGTGCTGAAAGACCTGTGGCCACGCGGCCTCGGCGCCAGCCGCATGTTCATCCATGCCCTGCCCGACTACGCGTACCTGCGCGGCATCGTGCCGGCCGCCGACGTGCCCAACGCACGCGACTTCGCTGCACGCATGCTGACCCTGGGCAACAGCGCCTGGCAGACCCGTGAAGACACGGCCGAGATCCTGCAGGTCCTGGCCCGCGCCTGACCCGCAGGTGCGCGCCTGGCCTGCGCTCCGCGCATTCATCCATGCACCTTCCTGAACGCTTTCCCAGCCCGTCAATAGAGCCTTTCAACAGGAAAGGAACGAGAAAGGCGGCCTGCCTACATTGAGCCTGCCCCGGCATCGCGCCGGACGTTTCTTTCATCGACGGACCTGCCCATGCGCTGGAGCATCCTGTGTGACTTCGACGGCACCATCAGCCTCGAAGATGTCATCGACTCGCTGCTGGAGAAGTACGGCCAGCCGGGCTGGCAGGAACTGGAAGAGCAGTGGAAGTCGGGAAAGATCGGCTCGCGTGAATGCATGCAGGGCCAGGTGCGGCTGCTGAAGCTGGACCCGGCCACGCTCGACGCCCACCTGGACCAGGTGCAGATCGATCCGGGCTTCGTCGCCTTTGTCAGCCGCGCCGAACAACTGGGCCTGCCGCTGCGCATCGTCAGCGACGGCCTGGACTATGCGATCCACCGCATCCTCGCCAACCACGGCCTGTCGCGGCTGCCGGTGGTGGCCAACCACCTGCGCTGGTGCGAAGACCACTGGGAACTGGAATCGCCCTACCAGGCCGAAGGTTGCCGCAGCGGCACCTGCAAGTGCACCTGCGCTGCGCAGGCGCGCGCCAACGAAGCACCGCGCGTGCTGATGATCGGCGATGGCAGCTCGGATTTCTGCGTCTCCGAAGATGCCGACTTCGTGTTCGCCAAGCGCCGCCTGATCACCCATTGCACGAAGGCCGGCATCGAGCACGCCGCCATCGACACCTTCCACGATGCAGTCGCGCTGCTGCCGCGCCTGCTCGATGGCAGCCTGCTGCAGCCACGTCATTTCGACGCCAGCCCGCAGCCCATCGTACTGCCCCTGCTGGCCACCGCCTGAGCCCTCCCTTCCAGACCCGCTCCCCGTTGCCCCTTTTGAACGTCCTTCACGGAACCGAACTGCATGAACATTTTTGACAAGAACGCCGACGCCGCTGCCTCCGATGCGCAGCTGCTGGCCGACGAAGCCCGCTACAGCTCCTTCGGCGACACCGTCCACTACGTCGACCCGCCGAAGATCTTCAAGCGTGGCGAAGGCAGCTACATGTTCGACGGTGCGGGCGTGCCCTACCTCGACCTGCAGATGTGGTACTCGGCCTGCAACTTCGGCTACAGCAACAAGCGCCTGAACGATGCGCTGAAGGACCAGATCGACACCCTGCCGCAGGTCGCCAGCCAGTACCTGCACCCGACCCGCGTGCAGCTGGCCAAGACCATTGCCGTGGACATGCACGAGAAGTTCGGCCTCGACGGCCGCGTGCACTTCAACGTCGGCGGTGCGCAGGCCATCGAGGACTCGCTGAAGATCGTCCGCAACGCGCGTGGCGGCAAGAGCCTGATGTTCGCCTTCGAGGGCGGTTACCACGGCCGTACCCTGGGCGCCTCGTCCATCACCTCCAGCTACCGCTACCGCCGCCGCTACGGCCACTTCGGCGAGCGCGCGATGTTCATCCCGTTCCCGTACCCGTTCCGTCGCCCGAAGGGCATGACCCCGGACGAGTATTCCGACCACTGCGTCTGGCAGTTCGAGCGCCTGTTCGAGAGCGAGTACAACGGCGTGTGGGATCCCAAGGTCGGCCAGGCCGAGTACGCCGCGTTCTACGTCGAGCCGATCCAGGGCACCGGCGGCTACGTCATCCCGCCGCGCAACTTCTTCACCGGCCTCAAGCGCGTGCTGGACAAGTACGGCATTCTGATGGTGGTCGATGAAATCCAGATGGGCTTCTGGCGCACCGGCAAGCTGTGGTCGATCGAGCACTTCGGTGTGACCCCGGACGTTCTGGTGTTCGGCAAGGCGCTGACCAACGGCCTGAACCCGCTGTCGGGCCTGTGGGCGCGCGAAGAACTGATCAACCCGACCGTGTTCCCGCCGGGCTCCACCCACTCCACCTTCAACTCCAACCCGCTGGGCACCCGCCTGGGCCTGGAAGTGCTGAAGCTGGGCAAGGAAATGGATTACGAGCGCACCGTGCCGGAAAAGGGCGCGTACTTCCTCGACGGCCTGCGTGGCCTGCAGAAGCGCCATCCGGAAATCGGCGACGTCGACGGCCTGGGCCTGGCCCTGCGCGCGGAAATCTGCCAGACCGACGGCTACACCCCGAACAAGGAACTGCTGGACCGCATGGTCGACATCGGCCTGGCCGGTGACCTGCTGCACGACGGCAAGCGCATGGGCCTCGTGCTCGACGTGGGTGGCTGGTACAAGAACGTGATCACCTTCGCGCCGTCGCTGGACATCAGCTACGAAGAGATCGACCTGGCGATCACCCTGCTCGACCAGGCGCTGACCAAGGCCAAGGGCTGAGGTTGGATGCACTGCCGGTTCCCGTGCCGATGGAAATGACGTCACGTGCCTCCAGCACCGCGCTGGAACCGGCCGCGCTGCTGGAGGGCTTCCTGGCCCACCCGCCGCTCGGATTCGAGGCAGGCCGCCTTCCCAGCGGCCTGCCGACCTTCCGCGCACCGCTGGACCTGACCACCACGATGGACGACGCGCTGCGCAGCAAGCTGCTCGGCCTGCCGCTGTCGCGCCTGTGGCGGCCGTGGATCACCTGGAAGACCCGCTTCGTGGGTGCCACCAGCACCGAGTACACCCCCCTGCCGCCGCACGTCGCGCCGGAGGCGCTGGCCGAGGACGTGACGCGTCACGCGATCGGCGATACGCGCCTTCTGGTGGTCAAGGACCTGGCGGTCGCTTCACCGCTGCTGGACGACGCCGCCAACGCGCACAGCGCAGCCTTCCTGCAGGCATTGCTGGCACGCGGCTTCGTTGAACTGGAAGGCATGCCACTGGCCTGGGTGGCGATCGATTTCGATTCGATCGACGGCTATCTCAGCCGCCTGTCGTCGTCGCGCCGCAAGAACATCCGGCGCAAGCTGCGCTCGCGCGACGACCTGCAGATCGACTGCATCGCCACCGGTGATCCGGCCCTGGCCGACCCGCAGCTGCAGGCCGAACTGTATGCGCTGTACCTGGGCGTGTACGCGCAGAGCGCGGTGCATTTCGACCAGCTCGACCTGCCCTATTTCCAGTACCTACTGGCCGACAGCCAGGGCCAGGGCCGGATGTTCCTGTACCGCCATCAGGGCCAGCTGATCGGCTGGAACCTGTGCTACGTGCATGCCGGCAAGCTGGTGGACAAGTACATCGGCCTGGCCTACCCGCAGTCGCGCGAGCACAACCTGTACGCGGTCAGCTGGATGCACAACCTCGAGTACGCCCTGCAGCACGGCCTGAGCCACTACGTGGCCGGCTGGACCGACTCGCGGATCAAGGCCGAGCTGGGGGCCAGCTTCACCTCCACCCGGCACGCGATCCACGCCCGTTCCCCGCTGCTGCGTGTCGCCCTGCGCCGGCTGGCGCCGTACCTGCAGGGCGAACCTGATGGAGGCGGCTGAGCGATGCCGTTGCGTTCCCCGCTGATCCTCGACCTGGACGGTGGCGTGCTGCCACTGCCCCAGGCACAGACCCTGGCGCTGCCGCAGTGGCACGACCCGCTGCGCTTTGCCTGCAGCAACGCCACCCTGGATCGCTTCGGCACTGAAGTGCTCGCGTCGCTGCCTGCGCAACCCGGCACGGTCATGCTTGGCAGTGGTGACTTCCACCATCTCAGCCTGCCGCTGCTGCGTCGCATGCGCGCACAGGCGCCGTTCCAGCTGGTGGTGCTGGACAACCATCCGGACAACATGCGTTTTCCGTTCGGCATGCATTGCGGTTCATGGGTGAATGCCGCCAGCAAGCTGCCGCAGATCTCGCACATCCATGTGCTCGGCATTACCTCCAGCGACATCGGCCTCGGCCATGCCTGGGAGAACCACTGGCGCCCGCTGATGGGCGGTCGCCTGACCTACTGGTGCATGGACGTGGATGTCGGCTGGAGCCATCGCCTCGGCATGGGCCACGCGTTCCGCCGCTTCGAGCACCCTGAAGCGCTGGTGGCCGCGTTCGCAGCCGAACAGGCCAAGTCGCCCCAGCCGACCTACCTGTCGATCGACAAGGACGTGTTCGCCGAGGACGTCGCGCGCAGCAACTGGGACCAGGGCCGTTTCCAGCTGGAAGACGCGCTGGTGGTGATCGAGGCGCTGCGTGCCGGCGGTCTGGTTGGCAGTGACATCACCGGCGAAGTGTCGCTGGCCAACTATCAGAGTCGCTTCAAGCGCTGGCTGTCGTCGCTGGATGGCCAGCCGGACATCAGCGCCGACGATCTTCCCGTGTGGCAGGCACGGCACCAGCAGGTGAACCGCGAACTGCTGGCGGCGATGGCCGCCGTGCCGATGGCCTGCTGACCGCGTCGGTCATGCCGGCCGTTGGCCGGCGTGGCTTCGGTAGTGCCGGCCGCTGGCCGGCAATGCCAACCAAGGTTGGCAACTACCAGACCCAGGCAGAGTCGGTAGTGCCGGCCGCTGGCCGGCAACCTCATTGTTCCCGGGCTCACGAGGATGCCGGCCAGCGGCCGGCACTACACCGGACGCCTGCCCCAGGAGCCACCGCCATGCCCCAGACCGTCATCCCGCAACTGCGCATGCGCCACGCCGATACCACCCTGCCGTTCTACGTGCAGGGGCTGGGCTTCGTGGTCGACTGGGAACACCGCTTCGAACCCGGCTTCCCGCTGTTCGCCCAGCTCACCCGCGATGGCCAGACGATCTTCCTCACCGAGCACAGCGGCGACTGCGAGGTCGGCGGCGCGGTGTACTTCATCGTCGAGGATCTCGACGCCCTGCACCGTGCCTTCAGCGCCGCCAGCGTGCTGATCGAACAGCCGCCGCATGACACCGAGTGGGGCAGCCGCGAGATGCTGCTGCGCGACCCCGACGGCAACCGCCTGCGCTTTGCCACCCACGTGGACTGAACGACGCGGGCTTGAGATGGATATACGAAACATATACGATTCGTATATCCACTTCTCCAGGACCGCCCATGGGCATCGTCAACATCGATGACACCCTGCACGACCAGCTGCGCCGTGCCTGCACCGTCTCCAGCCGCTCGATCAACGCCCAGGCCAACTTCTGGATCCGGGTCGGCATGCTGTGCGAGATGAACCCGACCCTGAGCTTCCAGGACATCGTCGCCAGCGAACTGCGCGCGGCCGGCGTGCAGCCCCCGTTGCTGCCACCGGGCCAGGCCTGAGCCCATGGGCATCATCAAGCGCCCCGACGAGATCGCGCTGATGGCCGAGTCCGGGCGCCTGCTGGCGCAGGTGTTCGCCGCGCTCGACCGGCTGCCGCTGCAGGGCCGCAGCACGATGCAGATCAACGATTTCGTCGAGCGCATGATCGTCGACGAACTGCAGGCACGGCCGGCCAGCAAGGGCCAGTACGGCTTCCCGTACGTGCTCAACACCTCGATCGACAACGTCATCTGCCACGGCGTACCCAGTACCACCGACGTGCTGCGCAGCGGCCAGATCGTCAACCTCGACATCACCCTGGAAAAGAACGGCTACATCGCCGACTCCAGCACCACCTACCTGGTGGGTGAGGTCGACTACGGCGCGCGCAGGCTGGTGCAGACCACCTACCAGGCGATGTGGAAAGGCATCGCCGCGGTGCGCCCGGGAGCCCGCCTGGGCGATATCGGCCACGCCATCGCCCGCCACGCGCGCAGCCACGGCTACAGCGTGGTGAAGGAGTACTGCGGCCACGGCATCGGCCAGGAAATGCACGAGGATCCGCAGATCCTGCACTACGGCCATCCCAACACCGGCATGGTGCTGGAGGAAGGCATGGTGTTCACCATCGAGCCGATGCTCAACCAGGGCAAGCCGGCCATCCGCCAGCAGCCAGACGAATGGCCGGTCTACACGCGCGACGGCAAGCTGTCGGCGCAGTTCGAACACACCGTGGCAGTCACCCGCAATGGCGTGCGCGTCCTGACCCTGCGCCCCGGCGAGACACCGTTGTGCGCCATCGACCGGATGGCGACCGGCTGACCTCAGCACCTCAGCACCTCCGCGCCTTGATGTGCCTCTTGCATGGCGTGCGACATCTGTCGCACACTCACGACATCAATCGCACGCACAGGTCTGACCATGCCCCGCGTCCCAACACCTTCGAACGCCGAACTGGAGTTGTTGAAGTGCCTGTGGCGCGACGGCGCCTGCAGCGCGCGTGAATTGCACAACGCGGCAGCTGCCGCACTGGACTGGTCGTACTCGTCCACGCGCAAGACGCTGGAACGGATGGTCGACAAGGGCCTGGTGAAAGAGGGCAGCCAGCACGGTCTGAATGTCTACAGTGCCAAGGTCGGCAAGGTGGCCACCCTGGCCGCACTCAGTGCCGACTTCGCTCGTCGCGTACTGGAGATCGACGGGCCGCTGCCGACCCAGGCATTCGCCGAAAGCCGCCTGCTGAGCGACAAGGAAATCGAGCAACTGCAGGCGCTGCTGCTCCAGGATGACGAGGACCAGCCATGAGCCTGTCATCAACCGCGCCGTGGATGATCAGCCTCGCTGCGAGCCTGCTGGGGGCTGGCCTGGCCTGGTACGGCGCGCAATCGCTGCAGCGGCTGCTCAGGCTTTCACATGCGTCGACACGCTTTTGGCTGGGGGCGTGGTTGTGTGCCGTGCTGCCCCCCTTGCTTGCGCTGTTGCTGCCGGTGCAGGCGGCACCGTTGCAGAAGCTGGCCAGCGCATTGCCCGTTGCGCTGGACAGCGGCACCGCCGTACTGCGGCCAGTGCAACAACTGCCTGCACTCGCGGCGACCGAGCCATTGATGGCTTGGCTGACGCCACTGCTGCTGACCGTCTATATCGCGGGGGTCATGCTGGCCCTCGTTCGTTGGGCATTGGCCAGCGGCCGGCTGCGGGCCCTGCTACGCCGCAGCCACCCGCTGCAGACTGCGCAGTTGCCTGGCCCGCAATCGCACCACGCTGTGCAGGGGCTTCAGCAGGAAGGCGTCGCGTTGCGCATTGTAGAAGGCAGCGGCACGCCGTTCGCCCTGTGCAGGCCGCAGCCGCAGATCATCCTGCCCACGGCATGCCTGGCCCTGCCTGATCGTACGCTTCGCCTGGTCATCGGCCACGAGGCGGCCCACCTGCAGCGCCGCGACCCCCAGCGCGCTGCGCTGATGCGGTTTGTTGGTGCGCTGTACTGGTTCAATCCCTTCGTTCGACGCATTGCCGCGCGCATGCAACTGGCCGCCGAACTGCAATGCGATGCGCGAGCACTGGCCGAGGGTGGCGCCGCCAACGACGGCCGTCTGTTGGCCCACGCCTATGTCCAGACCCTTCGCTACGCGACGGCCGTGCAGCCGGCCAGCGCCCTCACCCATCGCGATCTCGGCGGCCACCAGGTGCGCCTGCAGCACATGCTGAAGGGTGACAGCGGTCGCCGCCCAGGCCTCACCAGCGTCCTGCTGCTGCTCGCACTGGGCTCTGCCTGCACAGTCGGCGTGGCCACCGTACAGGCGACCGTGGTGGCAGGACCGACGCCCGTGACGCTGCCACTCCCCATCGCATCGGTAACACTGGTGGAAGCCACGCTGCCACCTCCGTCATTCTTCATGCCACTGTCCAATGCGCGGGTCACCAGCGTGTTCGGGCACGTCGCCGACTTCCGCCAGAGCGCCCACCACGGCACCGACTTCGCCGCGCGCCGTGGCACCGCCGTGCTCGCCCCCGCCGACGGCACCGTGATCGCTGCCACGCACGCCTATCCCGGTGGTGCGAACTACGGCACGGTTGTCGTGATCGATCACGGCGGTGGCTGGCAGTCGCTGTTTGCACACCTGCAGGACTTCGCGGTACAGCCAGGCCAGCAGGTGCGCAGGGGCGATCCCATCGCCCGCAGCGGCAACACCGGGCGCACTACCGGCCCACACCTGCACATGGAACTGCTGCGCAACGGAACACGAGTGGACCCGCAGCACTGGTTGCAGTAATGCACTGACCGGCGCCCTGCCGCCGCCCTCCATGCATCGTTTCGATACCCGGCCGCGGGAGGTACTGCTGCGGCCCGCTGTCCCGCCGTGACAAAGGAACCGCACGACCATGCGTCGATCTTCGCCCTCCCCGACAACACTGCGGCCACACGCGGGCGTGTGGCTCACCATTGGCTGCCTGATGGGACCAGCGAATGCCATGGCCCTTCCACCAACGACACCCTCCCCTTCAAACACGACCGATCTGGATGCAGTGCACGTCCAGTCCGAGCGCTACGACGCTCGCCGTGACGACACTGCGAGCCGCATCGTGGTGGACCGCGAGGCGCTGCAACGGCATGGCGATACCGACCTGCTGGAGGCACTCAAGCGCTTGCCCGGTGTCAGCGTTTCGAACGGCGCACCGGGCCGTCCAGGCACCGTGTCGCTACGCGGCCTGGGCGCGGGCTACACGCAGATCCTGTTGAACGGCCAGCGCACACCCGCCGCTTTCAGCCTGGACTCACTGGCCACCGATCTGATCGAGCGCATCGAAATCCTGCGCGCGCCCTCCGCTGATCAGGGCATGGGTGCCATCGCCGGCACACTCAACATCGTCACCCGTGCACCGGTTGCAAAAGACAGTCAACGGCTGACGGTTTCATGGACGGATACCCAAGGGCGCATGACCCCGTCAGCGAGCTGGCGGCAGGCCTGTTCCAATCTCGACCGTGATGTTTCACTGACCGCCACGGCAACCGCCCGCGCATTCCTGGCGGAGGAACGCAGTAGAGAGGACGCCTGGGATGGTATTGGTACGCCGTTGCTGCATCGACAATCGCGCCTGCGTGCCACCGGCCAACGCAACAGCGTTTCGCTCTCGCCCTCACTGACGTTCAGAACCAGCGATGACACCACCCTTTCGCTGCAGGCCCTGGTGGACGCGTCCGACTTCCGTCGCGACATGACCATTGATTGGGACACGCTGCTGGGCCCGGCACTACGCACTCCCCATTACCGGCAACGCACGCACCTGCGCCTTGACCAGGGCCAGGTCAGTGCAGAGTGGGAGAAAAAACTGTCGGATGGAGGCAGCCTGAACCTGCGCCTGGAAATGGACGGAAACCGGGAGGACTACCGCTTTCGCGAACAAGGACAGGATGAGGCACAGCAGGATAATCTTTTCGATCGCACCGATGCGAAGCTGCACGTGCTGGGTGGCACCACCCGCGTGAAGTGGACCCTGCCGGCGTGGGGCCGCCATACACTGCAGGTCGGTGCCGAAAGCAGCATGGACTCGCGGCGTGAATCCCGAGTGCAGCAATTGCATTCTTCCCCCAGCGAACCATCGACGGTCAGCGACCTCTCCTTCGATGCGCGGCTGAATCGCGTGGCGCTGTACGCGCAGGATGAGTTTCCTTGGGGCGCGCGCAGTGCCTTCTACGTCGGCGGTCGCTGGGAACAACTGCAGACCCGCAGCGAAGGGCGGAATTTCGCCACCACGCGTCACCGTGCCAGCGTGTTCACGCCGGTCCTGCAGGGCCTGTGGAAGCGTGCAAAGGGCAAGGACCAGCTACGGGTCTCATTGAGCCGCAGCTTCCGCGCACCAGCGCTGCGCTCGCTGGTCCCGCGTCCGTACACCTCTACCAACAACCGTCCACTGAACCCCGACGAGATCGGGAATCCATCGCTGCGTCCGGAACTGGCGTGGGGTCTGGATGCGGCTTGGGAAATGCACGGCGGTGAAGGTACTCAAGGAAGCATCGGCGGCTACCTGCGTCGCATCGATGCACCGATCCGCAATGAAACGGTGCTACGTGACGGGCGCTGGGTATCGACGCCGGTCAACGGTACCCGCGCCATGGCCTGGGGAATCGAGATGGATGGCAGGATGCCGCTGGCACGCCTGTACCGCAGAGGGCCGGATATCGAGCTGCGCGGCAACGCCACCTGGAACCACTCCCGGGTCAGGGATCTTCCCGGGCCTGACAATCGGATTGAAGACCAGGTGCCATTCACCGCCAATGCGTCGCTCGATTACCGCATCTCATCGCGCTGGAGCAGCGGCCTGGCCTACACCCATCGCAGCGGAGGCAGAATACGCTACAGCCTGAGCGAGCTGGACATCACGTCCTATCGACGCGAACTGGAAGCCTGGGCACAGTACGCGACCGAGCGGCACGGCAAGCTGCGCTTGACCGCCTCGAACCTGTTGGCGCAGGACATCGAGACCGGCCAGTGGCGTTTCGACGAAGGCGGGTCGCAGGTACTTCGCAACACCCGACGTTCCGTACCCAGCCTTCGCCTGCAATGGGAGCTCCCGCTGTGATCGATGTATGCACGAAGTACGACTCAAGCGCGCGGTACCCGACCGCGCACTCATGGCGATAGAGGACGCAACAGCAACAACGTCGCAAGGCAGAACATGAACATCGCCACGCCAGCATCCAGCACCCGCCACGCAGACGGCCTGCGGAACACCGGCTGCAACAGGCGCGCGCCATAGCCCAGCGTGCAGAACCAGATGACGCTGGCTGCGCAGGCGCCGGCAGCAAACGCCCAGCGCAGATCGCCCGGATAGCGCGTGGACAGGCTGCCCAGCAGCACCACGGTGTCCAGATAGACGTGCGGATTGAGCAGGGTGAAGGCCAGGCAGGTCAGCAGCACCTGCCGTCGATCGCCACCGTCCACGTCACCCGCCGCCAGTGCACTGCCACCTCGCCACGCGCGCAGCCCGGCCTGCAGGCCATACCAGAGCAGGAAGGCCGCGCCACCGAAACGCAGGACCTGCAGCAGCAGCGGCCACTGCAGCACCAGCGCACCCATTCCGCCAACGCCGGCAAGGATCAGCGCGATGTCCGCACCTGCGCAAGCCAGCACTACCCTCCCCACATGGCGCTGCTGCAGGCCCTGGCGCAGCACGAAGGCGTTCTGCGCGCCGATGGCGATGATCAGGCCGGCACCTGCGAACAGGCCGGCGGCGGTAGCAGCAATCCACATCGGGACAGGCCAGGCAGCGGGGGACGCGCAGGGTGCGGCCAACGGACACGTTAAGACAAACTGATTTTCCTTTATCCTGTGCAGAAATACTGAAGAGGTGCCGGTGTGGACCTGGTACATCCGCAACTGTCCGCATTTGCTGCAGTGCTGGAAGAAGGCAGCTTCGAGGCCGCCGCACGCCGGCTGTCGATCAGCCCGTCGGCACTGTCGCAGCGGATCAAGGCGCTGGAGGACAGGCTTGGCCAGGTACTGGTGGTACGTCAGGCACCGTGCCGCCCCACCGCCGCAGGCGAAGCGCTGCTGCGCCGGGTCCGGCCGATGCAGGCGCTGGAGGCCGAGGCATTGGCCGAGCTGCTGCCCGAACGCGGCAGCGATGCCGCGCGCACGCCGATCCCGTTGGCGGTCAACGATGACTCGCTCGATACCTGGTTCGTGCCGGCCATCGCCGAACTGCACCAGCGCCATGGCTACCTGTTCGACCTGCGCATGGATGACCAGGACCATACCCTGCAGCTGCTGCGCGATGGCAGCGTACTCGGCGCGGTTACTGCCGAAAGCCAGCCGGAAAAGGGCTGCAACGTGCACCCGCTCGGCGCGATGCGTTACCACGCCATTGCCTCGCCCGGCTTCGCCCGACAGTACTTCAGCGATGGCATGCAGGCCGCATCCCTGGCGCGGGCGCCGATGCTGGTGTTCAACCGCAAGGATGAACTGCAGTGGCGCTTCGTGCGACGGCTGACCCGCGCGCGACTGCAGCCGCCGCTGCACTACCTGCCCTCTTCCACCGGTTTCGTCGAAGCCGCCGCGTGCGGACTCGGCTGGGGCATGGCCCCGGAAACCCTGGTCGCGCCCGCCGTGCGCGCCGGCCGCGTGGTGGTACTGGAACCCCGCCGCTGGCTCGATGTGCCGCTGTATTGGCAGCATGCCGCCGTGCGCTCAAGCACACTGCAGCACATCACCCAGGCGCTGCGCACTGCGGCCAGCGGCACCCTTCGTTGAGGACACACCGATGACCGCAGACCCGGGCTTCACGCCGCGCGCACTACCGTTTGCGCACTTCTTCACCACTGGGACGGCATGGGCGTGATCGGCCGACGTACAAGGATGCACCGCGCGAAGGTCGCGCTGGCGCTGGCGCTGGCAACCTGCCTGCCACCCGCTGCGCTGGCGCAGACCCTCACCGATGCACCCGCATTGGACTGGGAACAGGCACGGCAGCGCCTGGAGCAGGTCTCCGATGCACTGGCCGCCGCCGATGCAGCGGTGCGCAACAAGCAGGACCTGCAGGACGCCACCCGCCTGCTGCGCCTGCCGGAGATCACCGGCGAAGTGCGCCGGCTGCAGTTCCAGAAGACCCTCACCCTGCCACTGGGTTCGCTGGCACCGGTGGCCGAGGCCTATGGCATCGACTCGCCGCTGTCGTTCACCGAACGCGACTGGCGCACGCGCCCGGTGGTCACTGCTGTGCTGCCGCTGTACACCGGCGGCGTGATTCCGGCCGCACAACGTGCCGCCAGCGCCGCCCACGAACAGGCCAGTGCCGAGCGCGAGGCACAGCGCCAATCGCTGACCGTGCAGCTGGCCCAGGCCTATTTCGGCCAGCGACTGGCCGAGCAGGCGGTGGACGTGCGCCGCGACGTACGCGATGGCCTCAACCGCCACCTGTCCGATGCGGAGAAGCTGGAACGCGAGGGCTTCGCCACCCGCGCCCAGCGCCTGCAGGCCACCGTGGCCCGCGACAAGGCCGAGCGCGAATACCAGAAGACGGTGAACGACCTGGCCACGCTGAAGGCCGCACTGGCCACGCTGCTCCGCAGCGGAGGCGAAGTGCAGCCGGTATCGCCGCTGTTCGTTCAGCGCGTGCCACTGGAACCGGCGGCCAGCTTCGAGCGCACCGCGCAGGCGCGCCAGCCGCAGATCGCGCGCCTGCGGGCGATGGTGGCGCAGGCCGAACAGGGCGTGCGCGTGCAGCAGGCCAAGCTGAAACCGCAGATCTTCGCCTTCGGCCAGTACGACTTCCGCCGCCGCGACGAGATGCTGACCGACCCGGACTGGGCGTTCGGCATCGGCCTGAAGTACACCTTCCTGTCGCCGAACTCGCGAACTGCGCAGATCAGCGCCGCGCGCGCGCAGCAGGAGCAGGCAGAAGCGGGTCTGCGCGAGGCCGAGAACCAGGTCGCGCTGGGCGTGCGCAAGGCCTGGAACGAACTGGAAACCGCGCGCCAGCAGTACGTGCTGCTCGACAGCAGCATCGCCCAGGCACAGGAAAACCTGCGCCTGCAGGAGCTGGCGTTCCGCGAAGGCCAGGCGACTTCGCTGGATGTGATCGACGCGCGGCTGGGCCTTGGCGGTGCCCGCGTAGAGCGCGCACAGGCCGCCTACCAATACGATATTGCGCTGGCACAGTTGCTGGAGGTCAGTGGACAGATGGACCGTTTCGAAGAGTTCCGGCGCCGTGCGGACGAGGTGATCGACCATGAGTGATGTGCTGCACGACGATGCAACGACGCCCCCTGCCAAGCGCCGCCTGGGCCCGATCCTGATAGTGGTACTGCTGATCGTGGTGGTACTGGGCCTGTGGCTGGCCTGGCGCAGCCCGGCCGACCAGATCCAGGGCATGGCCGATGCGGACACGATCAACGTGGCCGCCAAGATCACCGCGCGCGTGGCTGAACTGAAGGTGCGCGAGGGTGACCGCGTACAGCCCGGGCAGGTGCTGTTCCTGCTCGACAGCCCCGAAGTGGCCGCCAAGGAACAGCAGGCGCACGGTGCCCTGGCTGCCGCACAGGCCGTGGCCGACAAGGCCGACGAGGGCGCGCGCAGCGAAGACATCCGCGCCGCCGAAGCCAACTGGAAGCGGGCCGAAGCCGGCGCGACGCTGGCCGAAGCCACCTACCAGCGCGTGCAGAACCTGTTCAACGAAGGGGTGATGACCCGGCAGAAGCGCGATGAAGCGCATGCCCAGGCCACCAGCTCGCGTGAACTGGCGCGTGCCGCCCGCGCGCAGTACGACATGGCGTTGGCCGGCGCACGCGAGCAGGACAAGCGTGCTGCGCAGGGCCAGGTGCAGCAGGCACAGGGCGCGGTGGCTGAAGTCAACGCCGCGCGCGCTGAAGTGGAAGGGCGCGCGCCGGTGGCCGGCGAGATCAACAAGCGCATGGCCGACCCGGGCGAACTGGTGCCGGCCGGCTACCCGGTATTCACCCTGGTCGACATCGACCGCATGTGGGTGGCGATGAACCTGCGCGAATCGCAGATGCAGGGCCTGAAGGTCGGCAGCAAGCTGCAGGGCAGCGTGCCGGCACTCGGCGTGGACAGCGAATTCGAGGTCTACTTCATCAACCCTGCCGGCGACTATGCAACCTGGCGTACCACCCGCCAGTCGTCCGGCTACGACGTCCGCAGCTTCGAGGTGCGGGTGCGCCCGGTACGCCGCATCGAGGGCTTCCGCCCCGGCATGAGCGTGCTGTTCGCATGGCCCCAGCACTGAGCCCGGATAGCGGCGGTTTCGCCGCCAGCTGGCGGCGCGAGCTGCAGTCGCTGCGCGGCAACCGCGCCGACCTGATGCTGGTTACCCTGCTGCCCCTGCTGATGCTGGTGGTAATGGGGTGGATGTTCACGCCTTCAGTGATGCGCGACATCCCGATCGCCGTGGTCGACCTCGACCACAGCAGTGACAGCCGCCTGCTGCTGCGCATGCTCGATGCCAGCCCCGGCGTGCGCATCGCCAGCCAGCCTGCAGACATGGAAGATGCGCGCTCGCAGCTGCGCCGCCTGGAGGTGTTCGCCATCGTGCTGGTGCCGCGCGATGTCACCCGGCAAGCGTTGCGTGGACGCCAGGGCACGGTGTTCGCCTATTACAACGCCACCTACATGACCACCGGCCAGTCGGCGGCGCGCGATATCGGCGACGCGGTCTCGGCCTGGAACGCACGCCTGCTGCGCGAGCGCATCGGACTGCAGGTCGGCCCGGGCAAACTGCGTGCGGCACCTATCGCGGTGCAGTCGGACATCCTGTACAACCCGGCGCGCAGCTACGAGCTCTTCCTGCTGCCGCTGATCTTCCCGGCGGTGCTGTCGCTGGTCCTGGCACTGGCCGTGGCCGGCAGCCTCGGCCGCGAGATCCGCGACGGCACCCTGCCCGCCTGGCTGGGCCGCACACCGTGGCCGGCGATTGCCGGCAAGGTCACGCCGTACATCCTGCTGTTCTCGCTGTATGGCGCGCTCGGCATCGGTTACCTGGCGTGGCTGCGCGGCGATGGTGTTGCGGGCAGCGGGCTCCTGCTGCTGCTCGCCCAGCCGCTGTTCTACCTGGCTACGGCCGCCTACGCGTTGTTCTTCGTCGGCGTCACCCGCGACATGGGTACCGCGCTGTCCGCGGTGGGCCTCAGCATCGGCACCGCGCTGGCGTTCTCCAGCGCCACCTTCCCGGTGCTGGACGGGCCGTTGTTCACTCGTGTCTGGCATCAGCTGCTGCCGCTCAGCGCCTACATCAAGCTGCAGACCCAGCAGCAGTTCATCGGTTCGCCGCTGCTGGTTTCGGCATGGCCACTGGCCACGCTGGTGTTGATGTCAGTGGTGGCTGGTGGCATCGGCGGCCTGCGCCTGATCGCCTTCGCGCGCACGCCCGAAGCTTCGCAGCCGGCGAGGGCCGACGCATGAGCACGCTCTGGCGCAGCCTGCGGCAGACCCTGATGGCGGTGCTGTGCGACCGCTATGCGATCGTGGTGATGGTCGGCGCGGTGATCCTGTACTCGTTCTTCTACCCGGCGGCGTACCGTCACCAGGTGGCCGGCAACCTGCCGGTGCTGGTGGTGGACGAAGACCACAGCGCCACCAGCCGCGAGCTGCTGCGCAAGCTGGACGCGCTGCGAGTCGCGCGCGTGGTCGGGCAACCGGCCGACATCGACAGTGCGCGCCAGCAGCTGGAGGCCGGCCACGCTGAAGGCATCGTGCTGATCCCGGCCAACCTGGAGCGCGACATCCTGCGCGGCCACCCGGCCAAGCTGGTGCTGCTCGGCAACGGCGCCTACCTGGGGCGTGCCAGCTGGGTGCTGGGCAGCGTGGCCGATGCACTGGGCGCGTTCGGACGTGATGCCGTGGTCGGCCAGGCCGCCTTCATGGGGGCACCGCAGGCACCGCCGGTCACCCTGGTGCAGCGCCCGCTTTACAACACCCAGGAAGGCTATGGCAGCGCCATCGTGCCCGGCGTGGCCGAACTGATCGTGCACCAGACCCTGTTGATGGGCATCGGCGTGCTGCTTGGTGGCCGTCGACTCGCGCTGGGCCGCCGCCTTCGATTCGACCTGCCGACGCTGGCAGGCATGGCACTGGGCTTCGGCCTGATCGGCCTGTTCGGCCTGTTCTACTACGCCGGCTTCACCGCCTGGGTGCAGGACTATCCGCGCGGCGGCAACCCGCTGGGGCAACTGCTGGGTGGCACCCTGTTCATCGCCGCCACGGTGGCCTTCGGCCTGTTCGTCGGCAGCTTCTTCCGCACCCGCGAACGCGCCTTCCAGTACATCATCGCCACCTCGATCCCGCTGTTCTTCCTGGCCAATCTGTCGTGGCCAGCGGTGATGACACCGCAACCGCTGGTCTGGCTGGCGCAGCTGCTGCCCACCACCTCGGGCATCAACCTGATGGTGCGCCTGAACCAGATGGACGCCAGCCTGGCCGAAGTCAGCCACGAGCTGATCACCCTCACCGTCCTGCTGCTGCTCTACGGCAGCCTCGCCACCTGGCGCCTCCTCGCAAAAAGGGGGACGGAGGGGATTAAGTCGTAAACGGCCGGCTGGGGGAATTGCGACTTAATCCCCTCCGTCCCCTTTTCCTGCAACGAAGAACGCCGGCGCAGGGCCGGCGTTCGAGTACTGCGATGTGGAAGGGGAAAACCGGGGCTGCCGGCGATCGGTCAGCGATAGACGCGTTCGCAGCGGCGCTCGACCACGCGGTCGCCGTTCTTTTGCTGGCTGTTGCCCTGGATCTGGCGACCGGCCGCACCACCGGCAACAGCACCTGCCACGGTAGCGAGCTTCTTGCCATTGCCGCCGCCCACCTGGTTGCCCAGCAGGCCGCCGATCACCGCGCCGGTGGCAGTACCGGCAATGCGGTTGGGATCGCGCGAGTTGCGCTGCACTTCCACGTTCTTGCAGACCACGCGGCTGCCATCGTTGAATCGGCGTCCTTCATCGCGCGGCCCGTAGGTCTGTGCACCGGCTACCGACGAAGCCGCCAGCAGGGTGCCCAGCACAAGCAGTCGGATCGAGGTCTTCATGGCCATCTCCTGAGTTCCGGTATGCCGCAAGTGTCCTCCCGCGGTTGGCAACCGGAAGTGAAATGCGCGTGTCCGCCACCTCATCGGCCATCGCGCGTTCAGGAAGAAAATCCGCGCCCATCACGATCAGCCATCGTGATGGGCGCCGTCTCCCTACCGGCGTGCTGCCTTGCTAGAACTCTTCCCAGCCACCGGCGTTGGCCGCCAGTGTCGGTTCGATGCGGGGTGAAAGCGCAGCGGGCCGACGCACCGGAGTGACCGTCGCAGCCACCGCTGCCAACGCAGGGCGTACCACCGCCGCGGCCGTCGCCGCACCCGTACGGAACACCGAAACCGCCTCGGCCAGCAGGTTGGCCTGCTCTTCCATCGAGCGTGCCGCTGCACTGGCCTCTTCCACCAGCGCCGCATTCTGCTGCGTGGTCTCGTCCATCTGCACCACCGCCTGGTTCACCTGTTCGATGCCCGAGCTCTGCTCCTGCGAGGCAGCAGAGATATCGGCCATGATGTCGGTCACGCGCTGCACCGAGGCCACGATCTCGCCCATCGTGGTGCCAGCCTGGCGGACCAGCGCCGATCCATCGGCGACCTTGCCGACCGAATCCTCGATCAGGCCCTTGATCTCCTTGGCCGCACCGGCCGAACGCTGTGCCAGCGTGCGCACCTCACTGGCCACCACCGCAAAGCCCCTGCCCTGCTCGCCGGCACGCGCGGCTTCCACCGCCGCGTTCAAGGCCAGGATGTTGGTCTGGAAGGCGATGCCGTCGATGACCGAGATGATCTCGGCGATCTTCTTCGACGAGGCTTCGATGGCCGACATGGTGGTGACCACCTGTCCGACCACCTCGCCACCCTGCGAGGCAACACCGTGCGCGCCGATGGCAAGCTGGTTGGCCTGGCGGGCATGCTCGGCGTTCTGCTTCACGGTAGAGGTCAGCTCCTCCATCGACGCAGCCGTTTCTTCCAGGTTCGCCGCCTGCTGCTCTGTGCGCCGCGACAGATCGGTGTTGCCCGAGGCGATCTCGCCTGCCGCCAGGTTGATGCTGGACGCGCTGGACTGGATGCGACCGACAATCTGCTTGAGCTGGTCGACGGTAGCATTGCAGTCATCGCGCATGCGGGCGAACACGCCGTGGAAGTCACCCTGCATGCGCACGGTCAGGTCTCCGCGCGAGATCGCCTGCAGCAGGGTCGAGACCTGCACCAGGTTCTCGTCGGTGGTCTGCATCAGCCGATTGAGCCCGGCGACCATCTCGCGGAAGTCGTAGGCGAAGCGATCTTCATCACCGCGCAGGCTGAAGTCACCGGCGGCCGCGGCCGTCGCCAGGCGGCGGATCTCACCGTTGATCGCCGACAGGCTGGTCTTGGTTTCGTCCATGGCCTGGGTGATTGCGGCCTTCTCGCCCGGCAGCGGATCCATGTCCACCGACAGGTCGCCACGGGCGTAGTGCTTCATCACCTCGATCAACCGGTTCTGCACCTGCACATGCGAGCCGACCAGTGCATTCGTCTCGTGCACCATGCGCCCGTAGTCGCCGGGGAAGGCGCTCTCATCCATGCGGTAACTGAGGCTGCCCGCATCGTGCTGGCGGGCCAGCTCGCCCTGCGCCGCCATCACCGACTGCAGCTGCGCCTGCATGCGCTGCATCGACCTGAGCAGCTGGGTCACCTCGTCATTGCCGGAGGCGTCGATGCTGCTGTCCAGGCGGCCACCGGCAATACCGTCGGCCAGCTTCACCGCCCCTGCAAGCGGGCGGGTCAGGCTGCGGGTAATCGCCCATGCCGCCAGCGAGCCCAGCAGCAGACTCATCACGCCGAACACGATCGACAACGTACCGGTCCACGATTCGGTCGAGCGGTACTCCTCGCGGCTGCGCGCGGTCAGTGCTTCCTGGTGCCGCAGCAGGGTCGAGATGGCTTCGTTCCAGGCCGTCGCCAGGCCATGTTCGGCCAGCAGTTCCTTGGCCGCGCCGTCGAAATCACCGGCCTTCATGCGCTCATGCAGGTGCTGGGTGGAAGCATCGGTGGCCTTGCGTGCCGCGTCGATCTTCGCCACCAGGGTATCGCCGGTGGCATCACGCGGAATCTTGATGTACTTGGCCCAGATACCGTCGTAGGTCTGCGACAGCTCCTGCGCCTTCTGATAATCCTTGTCGAAATCGTCGCCGCGCTTGATCACCATCAGCCGGCGATGCATCAGCACCGCGTTGTTGGTATCCAGCATGTCGTTCAACAGCCGCATCTTCACCATGTTGACGTCCACCACTTTCTCGAACTGGGCGGACTTCAGGTGATTCCCGTACAGCGCCAGGCCAACGATGGCCACGATGAACAGCAGCAGCAGACCAAACCCGGCACCCAGCCGGGATCCCACTCGGAGGTTGCGTAAGGCGAGCATCTCAATTCCCTTGATCATGGCCGTACGATCGATGGCGGCGCAGGCAGGGGAAACTTTATGGGTCGATATTATTATATCGATCCAAAACTCTGGAACTGTGCAGACAGGTGTGAAATCAGACGACTCACGAAGGCGTTATATCCATAGGGTGTATCGCCACCGGTAGCCAGAATGGGATCAGGCCGGGGCCTGCCGCTCCGGTATCCGGCATTACGGTGCAGCAGGCCCCGGGAAGACCAGATCCTTCCCGAGCCTTGCCGCATAGACGCTCTCGAACTGGAACGAGAGCACAAATCGAAACCCGCACGTCGCGGCGTAGCGCTTTGTGAAGCGGCAGATTTCCTCCCAGGCGCTTTCAAACCCGCTCGCGCGGAAATGAAACGAGCCGAGCAGGCCCACCTGCCACTCGGCTTCAATCCCTTCCGCTACGAGCGCCTCCGGCGGGTCAATGATGCAGAACCCGAAGCCGGTGTTGGACACTGGAAGATACCCATGCAGACCGTCAGTACCGTCGGAGTACTCGGCCTGGATCGAATCCAGGGCATGCAGAATGGCATCCAGGTCGGCACCGGCTTCGACTTCGAGAAACAGCGAAATGCTCATTACTTACACAAGTCGATAAGGGTATGCCTGTTGAAGACACGCAGAGTGGTATCGCCCTCGGCCTTCATCGAAATGTTCTTGCGCTGCCATGCCTCGCATCTTCTGCAGGCGATCATTGGACTTTCGCGCCGCGTCGACGTTGTTGATCGGGTCGATCAACGGCGACTTCGCCCTTGTAGAACCGATCCCACTCAGCTCCACGTAGTGCCCAACCCTTGTGAATCACCCTCACTGTCATCGCCAAAAGAATCATTCAGACAGCAGGAAGCGGACGCAATGCCCACCCGCATTGATTCCTGATCCAAGCAAGAAATCCACTGATAATCGCAGCCACCGAAAAAACATACTACCAAAATATTTACGATTTTAAATCCACCAATCGACAACAACGACGCGCAATAAAATTGAATTACACCAGCCCAACCACTCTTACGCACCAAAAATCGGAGCCAACAAAGAGACGGCATGATCCTAGCTACTAACCCCCCAGCCATCACCCTCATAAGATAGCGGAGGTGCGTATTCCCCATCCCGAATCACCGGACACCAACCCATGCTGGCATAGAAAAACTGCAGATCAATAACGTCATAGAGACCCAAACTTACCGGCCGAATCGTGATAAGCCCTCTCGCATAGTGAGAGTACTTCCCGCCGGCACCCGCAACCGCTCTCAACGCCAGCTCCCGACGATCCCACTCCTCCATCACACCCGTGACTTCAGGACTGCTATCGAAGATCACCACCTCAAAGCAATCAGCCACTTTACACAAGCAGGGAATTCGCTTCTGATTTATAATATCCTCAGAAGAAATATTATCTGGAAAACTAACCCTTAATTTCACTTTTGCACTCCCCAGTTGCCAATCGCTATCGGCTCGCCATCCAGCTCAGTCCGCGAGACGGACTCAGCCATGCGACCGGTCGATTCCAGCAGCGTGCACACGTGAACCCATGGAACAGCCTCCATAAGAAACTCAAACGCATCATTCATCAATAGCTCCCCTCCGATTCCGTCAGCGACCGACTGGATTAATACCATTGTCCATGTTTCGGATTCATCCTCCTTCGATCCGACATCTCCACCCCTAGCAGCACTTAGATCTGCGGACTGAAATAGCTACCATCTTCCAGCTTCCAGACAAAACCACCAGGAACCCAGCCATACCCAGGCTTGGCAACCCAGAACATGTCCGGATCCCAGCCCAACTCAGGCGGCCAAGCCGCCATGAAACGCTCAATCTGCTCAGAATCTTCACGGGGTTTGATAATCATCAAACTCCCACTTCATAACCCTGCAAAGCTTGGCAACTATCCCCACCCAATTTTCCGCCTCACAAGAATCGACGTAACTAGAAATTACAGATTCGATCTCTGAGAAATCAAACTCCCTAACCACCAGAATTCCCCTCCCCCAGAGAGCAGACGGAGAGTTCTTAGAAAGCCACCCAGCCGTGCAAATATTCAGATCAAAGTCATCACCTCCAGACACATCAACCATGCCGACATTGACCCTGACATCAATACTGAAGTCGCCCCCATCCGGAACCCACGCCCGCAGATCCACGAAATCATTAAATATACCGTTCAACCGCGCCCTCATATCTAACCACCCTTATTTATCGATATCCATATGCCCATTACCAATCTTCTTGCGGGCACCCGTTATTTTATTTATCTCATAGCGCTCAAAGTTCGCCTGAACTCCTGTTACCGCCAGCTCACTCAGCTTCTCCGACGGAGGTCGATACACCCTAGTACCATCAGCGCTGATCCAACCAGTCCCATCACTGGTTCGTCTTGCCCCGTCACCAACCCATATCTTCCCCATTTGCTCTGCTTCAGCATGCGTACCTCGCCCAACGCTGAAGTTGGGGTTGCTTGTCCCACTCCCCCCAACGGCAATGTTAAGGCGAGGATCTCTCGCACTGATAGCTCGGAGGTCCTCAGCGACCAGCGCATCCTTCAACTTCTGATAGTCAGCAGCGTTCCCGGAGGCTCCAGATCCGAAGCCTCCGTTTCCGCCAACCATGTTCACGATTCCATATTTACGGAACAAGACCTTCGCAAGTCCAAGCCCCAGCTCAGCTGACGACTCCTTCGAGAAGAGGCCGTACTGATCAATCGTCCTGTCAAGATTCCCGGTCCACTCCGCCAGCGCAGCTACAGTGTGTTCCTGAGGCAGGATATAGACCGGCTGGATCCCCCCGTTCTCAAATATCAGCTCACGATAGGCACGTCCATTCATGGAGTGGGCAAACGAAGAAAGCGCCTCGCTACTGCGGCCGAGATCATCGAACAGCCCAAGCTCTCCGGGCCACAAGCCRTACTTGTACGAAACGGCCGCATTGACAAACGCCTGACACGCGGGGCTYGCTGAGTTCGCAGTGCACACCGAGAGCAGCTCGTAATCCATTCTCTCCGACAATTGCTTGRCAACGTCGCGCACCGTCTTCTGGCATGACGTGTCGCCAYCGCACTCGTCGAGCTGCTGCTTCAGTACACGAGCCTGGTCCTCTGTAAGGAAGTTGTTCTCAACCGAATTCTTGGCAATCCCCGCATTCAACGCGATCCCAGCCAGATCCTGCCCCGACAGCCCACCCGCCAGCGCTCCCACCGCTTGTGAAAGCGCCAGAACCGCCTCCCTTTGCTGCGGGCTGAGATTCGCCGGGTTGCCGCCGAACAACGTGTCCGTCAGGACTTTAGCCGCAAGCTCACCACCACCGGCCGCCAACGCCCCACTCCCCGCCGACCCACCATTGGCCTCAGCCAACAGCGCGCCCAGCGGTGCCGGACGACACCTGTACATACGGATCGCCCCCGCCCCCCGCCCGATAGCAAAGCAATCGGGGCGAGCGCCCGCAGCTCGGAAACCAGAAGGCGAGTGCTGTTCATGGACAGATTGCCACCATGGACCATTGCCACCGTTCGACACCGCTTTTAGCACGACGTCTCCAGTCCACCCGATGCGTCGACGCGCGGCGGAAGCACAGATCAACAGACCATTTTCTGAGAAGCGTCGAGGCGGCAGACCAGTCAGAGGCAAAGACACTCAAGAATCAGCCCAGAAAGAAAGACTGAGGAAATACCTAGCACTAAGCGTCATCACCGAAATAGAACAGCACGCACTTCCCTCCATCTTTCCCAACCAAGCTTATCGGCCGAACGGTATCACCACCATCAACTGAAATCTCTACATACATGCCTTGATCCTCAAAAGCCATAAGCTCCTCAATTAAATCCTTGATTGTCTTACCACGAACTACCCAAGAAGACCCACTCAAAGTTCACCCCCCTATCCTTTTCAAACTGGAATCAAACGTACCAAGCCGGGTATCTCGGCTACCTAGCGCCTTCACCGATTTCGCTGCCTTCCAAGCACCACCATTATGGCCATCCACATCCCTTGAAATAAATATCTTTCCATTAGTAAAGACAAGCTCACCATCGTGAGCAGTCTCCTTTACACGCCTAAAGCCCAAAGCCGTGGCAGCGGCAGTCGCCTCCTTATTCGTTGCATAGACTGGCCCAGACGTCGCTCGCGGCAGTGCTTCGGAACTGCCCGCCTTCGCCCCCTTCCCGAAGCCTCCGCTCCCTTCGATTATGGTAACAGCGCCATATTTTCGAAGCAGTACCTTCGCAAGTCCAAGCCCAAGCTCAGCTGACGATTCCTTCGAGAAGAGGCCGTACTGATCAATCGTTCTGTCAAGATTCCCGGTCCACTCCGCCAGTGCAGCTACAGTGTGTTCCTGAGGCAGGATATAGACCGGCTGGATCCCCCCGTTCTCAAATATCAGCTCACGATAGGCACGTCCATTCATGGAGTGGGCAAACGAAGAAAGCGCCTCGCTACTGCGGCCGAGATCATCGAACAGCCCAAGCTCTCCGGGCCACAAGCCRTACTTGTACGAAACGGCCGCATTGACAAACGCCTGACACGCGGGGCTYGCTGAGTTCGCAGTGCACACCGAGAGCAGCTCGTAATCCATTCTCTCCGACAATTGCTTGRCAACGTCGCGCACCGTCTTCTGGCATGACGTGTCGCCAYCGCACTCGTCGAGCTGCTGCTTCAGTACACGAGCCTGGTCCTCTGTAAGGAAGTTGTTCTCAACCGAATTCTTGGCAATCCCCGCATTCAACGCGATCCCAGCCAGATCCTGCCCCGACAGCCCACCCGCCAGCGCTCCCACCGCTTGTGAAAGCGCCAGAACCGCCTCCCTTTGCTGCGGGCTGAGATTCGCCGGGTTGCCGCCGAACAACGTGTCCGTCAGGACCTTGGCTGCCAGCTCACCACCACCAGCCGCCAACGCCCCACTCCCCGCCTTGCCACCATTGGCCTCTGCCAACAGCGCGCCCAGCAGCGCGTGCGACAGCATCTGCATGGCCTCGCTAGGCGCAGCACTCTGCTTGTTCGGGTCAAACGTCTTGCCGATCAGTTCAGCCGCATACGGCGCCAGCGCGTTGGAACCCAGCTGACCCAGCCCCTGCCCTTCAACACCACCGACCAACGCGCTGGTCACTGCGCCGAGTGCGCGACCATAGACGCCATCAGGGGCCCACTTCTGCTGGGTCACCAGCGCTTCCGGGTAGGATGCATCGAACGCGACCAGGCGCTTGAACTTCTCATCGGGAAGGAGCGCATCGAATACCCGTTTCTCTTCGGGACTCATCCCTTCCCGATACTTGTCCGTGATCTTCTTCGCATCCGCACTGCCGATATCCCAGGCAATCTGCTGGCTGGTCGCCAGCACCGTCCCCGCCGCAGCCGCCGTTGCCTGCTGGTCCGCCAGCAGCTTGCTCGCATCCGGCAGTGCATCTAGCGCACGATGCGCTCCACTGGCATCGGTGTTGATGCCCAGCTCGGCCGCCGACGTCTGTCTGCCACCGATGGTGATGTTGCCCTCGGTCAAGGTGGCAAGGGTGGAGCTGCTGTCGCTGCCCTTTTCCATCATCGGCAGGCCCGGACCACCTCGGGGTGTGGCAGTTCCCGGCTTGGGCGTCCAGCCATCCATCTCCCCGCCCGCACCACCACTGATGCTGCCGGAGCTGGCCGTGTAGTCCATGTGGTTCTGCAGGTCGGTGAACGTCAGCGAGCCCGCAGTCAGTTCACTGTTGCCCGCATTGGTGCTGGCAATCGCGCCGCCCACCAGATTCACGTGGCCGGCGTCGACGTGGTACCCACCATTGCCGGCAAACAGGCCGCTCTGCTGGCCAACACCCTGATAGCTGCCGCTGGCCTTGCCTGCACTGGCATAACCATCAGCATTCCACGCAGTGCCGAACGACACCTGCACGCGGCCACCCACCTGGCTGTTCTTGGACATGCTCTCGGCGATGTCCTGCAGCGACTCGATGGTCAGCGTGCCGCCGGTCTTGACGTCGATGCGATCAGCGGTCGCCGTGGCGCCACGCAGCGTGGTATCGCCCTCTGCCTTCATCGAGATGTTCTTGCCGGTCAGCATGGTGTTCTGCCAGCTGCTGCTCTCGGCATTGGCCTTGCTGCTGCCAACACTCGCTTCGGCGTACACATACACGCCGGTCTGCGCGCCTACAGAGACGCCTACGCCCACCTCGGCGCCGGCATTGCTGCTCTTGCTGCGGTCGGCCACATGCGCCTTGCCAGCTTCCAGCAGGATATCTCCGGCCGAATCCAGGCTGAGGGTGTTGCCCGCGCTGAGGTTGCCCTGCACCACATGGATGTCGCCCTGGGGCTGGTGAGGTTGACGTTGCCGCCGCCCTGGATGGTGGAACCACGCGACACCATGCTGCTGCCATCGGCACTGCTGTTGGCGGTCTTGAAGCCGATGCCTGCTTCAGCACGGAACAGTTCGCCACTGCCGCCACGGCCGGACAGTGCCGAGATCGCACTGGCTGCCTGGTACGCGTTGGCGCCTGCCGCCATGCCTTGCATCTTCTGCAGGCGATCATCGGACTGACGGGCCGCGTCCACGTTGTTGATCAGGTCGATCAACGGCGACTTCACCCGCGCGAACACGCCGATCTTCAGGTCCTTGTCGCTCTGCGAGTAGTGACCACTTTCGTCGGCGGTCAGCAGCTCGATCTCGGCAGCGGTGATGTTCACGTCCTTGGCGGCCACCACGTTGCTGGCCGTCTGCGTGTACTTGCCACCGGCGGCCAGGTTCACGCTGCCACCCAGACTGCCGATGCTGCTGGCCACCTGTGACACCTGCGCGCTGTCGTCCTGGTGCTGCTCGCGGTGCCAGCCGGAGAACTTCTCTGTATCCGATATCTGTACCGTGCCGATCGCCTTGCTGTCCGACGTATTGGCGTTACTGACCGTATCCTGCCCGCTGCGGACCAGCAGATCACCGGCCGCACGGATGCTGACGTCCTTCTCGGCGGCGATGTTGGCTGCGGTCAGGCTGATGTTGCCCTCGGTGGTGGCCACGCGCACACCGCCACCGACCGACAGCTGCGTGCCAGTGATGGTGTCACTGCTACCGCTGCCCTGGCTCTGCGAGTTGTTGGTACCGAACGGCAGGCCGCTGGTGTTGTTGGCAAAGCCCCAGCCCTTGCCGCGGCTGCTGCTGTCGCTGCGCTCGGTGTTGTGGGCCACGTCGAACACGATGTCCTTGGTGGCCAGCAGCACGGCGTTGCCCTCGGCCGACATCTGCGTGCCCTGGCTGAGGATCGAGCCGCCGTTGGCAATCAACGTGAGGTCGCCACCTGCAGCCAACTGGCTGACGCGGGCATCACTGGTCGAATGGCTCTGTTCGCTGTTGGTGCGCTGGCTGCCGGCAGTCACCACGGTCGAAGTGGTGGCCGCGCGCAGGCCGGAGGCTGCGCCTTCAGCGGTGCGGGTGATCCGCCCCATTGCCGAGCCACTGTCGGCCATGCCCTCGGTGGTCGAATCGCGGGCGCTGCGGTAGGCCTTGGTCGGGTCGTAGGTCACGCCCACCGAGAAGCCGCTGGACTTGCTGGCCTGGCTGGATTGGCTGTCCGTGGTGTCCTGTCGCGCCAGCCACGCCGGCTTTCGCCTGCGGACGCTACAGTCGGAACATGACGACTTTCCTGCAGATCGAAGGCGCCGCCATCGGCGACATCGCCGGCCTCTATGCCGAGATCAACCGCGTGTTCATGGCCGGCGAAGACTGGCAGCTGGCGCCCAGCCTGGATGCGCTGGATGACCTGCTGTACGGCGGGTACGGCGCCCTGGCCGGACGGTCCACCCGCACCATCATCTGGCGCGATGTCGAACTCAGCCGCGCAGCATTGGGCGTGGCTGCCACACGCAGCTGGCTGCAGGCCAAACTGGCCCACCCCGGCACATTCGACACCGCGGCCATCGAGCAGCAGCTGGCGGCATTGGAGTGCGGCGAGGGGCAGACCTACTTCGAGATCGTGATGGAGATCTTCGCAGCCCATCCGGACATCACACTGGTGCAGGCCTGAAGCAAGCGGCAGCCCAGGCCTGCGAATGCGGCAGCCCCTGCCCCCACCAGTTACCATGGGCATCCCTGTACCCGCTCCGCCGCGCTGCCCTCCGGCGCGAACGGATGCCCCGGATTCACGAGCCCCATGTCCAAAGAAAAGTCCGCCGAACACACCCCGCTGATGAAGCAGTTCTTCGCAGCCAAGTCCGACTACCCGGACCTGCTGCTGTTCTTCCGCATGGGCGACTTCTACGAGCTGTTCTACGACGATGCGCGCAAGGCCACGCGCCTGCTCGACATCACCCTGACCCAGCGCGGCAGCTCCGGCGGCGCGCCGATCCCGATGGCCGGCGTGCCGGTGCACGCCTATGAAGGCTACCTGGCACGGCTGGTGGCGCTGGGCGAATCAGTGGCGATCTGCGAGCAGATCGGCGACCCGGCGCTGGCCAAGGGTCTGGTCGAACGCAAGGTGGTGCGCATCGTCACCCCCGGCACCGTCACCGACGAAGCACTGCTGGACGAACGCCGCGATACCCTGCTGATGGCCCTGTCGCGCACGAAGCAGGGCTACGGCCTGGCCTGGGCCGACCTGGCCGGTGGCCGCTTCCTCGTCAACGAAGTCGAGACCGACGACGCGCTGGAAGCCGAACTGGCCCGACTGGAGCCAGCCGAGCTGCTGGTGCCCGACGAAGAGAACTGGCCCGACTTCCTGCGCCAGCGCACCGGCGTGCGCCGCCGTGCGCCGTGGCTGTTCGACGCCGACAGCGGCCGCCGCCAGCTGCTGAACTTCTTCAAGCTGCATGACCTGAGCGGCTTCGGCATCGATGACAAGCCGCGCGCGACCGCTGCCGCCGGCGCCCTGCTCGGTTATGTCGAGGAAACCCAGAAGCAGCGCCTGCCGCACCTGACCTCGATCGCGATGGAAACCGCTGGCGAGGCGATCGCGATGAACGCCGCCACCCGCCGCCACCTGGAACTGGATACGCGCGTCGACGGCGATACCCGCAACACCCTGCTGGGCGTGCTCGACAGCACGGTAACGCCGATGGGCGGGCGCCTGCTGCGCCGCTGGCTGCACCGCCCGCTGCGCCTGCGCGAGGTGCTGGTGCAGCGCCACCATGCGGTGGAAACCCTGATCGACCGTGGCAGCGACGCCGACATCCGCGAGCAGTTCCGCCGCCTCGGTGACCTGGAACGCATCCTCACCCGCGTCGCACTGCGTTCGGCGCGCCCGCGCGATTTCTCCACCCTGCGCGATGGCCTGGGCCTGCTGCCGGCGGTGCGCGAGGTGCTGGCGCCGCTGGATTCGCCGCGCCTGCAGGCGCTGCATGCCGCGCTGGGTGAACATGACGAATGCGCACAGCTGCTGGCCAGCGCCATCACCGAGATGCCGCCGCTGAAGCTGAGCGATGGCGGCGTGCTGGCCGACGGCTTCGATGAAGAGCTGGACGAACTGCGCCGCCTGTCCACCCATGCCGACCAGTTCCTGGTCGACCTGGAACAGCGCGAGCGCGAGAGCAGCGGCATTCCCACCCTGAAGGTGGGCTACAACCGCGTGCACGGTTACTACATCGAAATCAGCAAGGGCCAATCCGACCGCGCGCCGGTGCACTACACCCGCCGCCAGACGCTGACCAATGCCGAGCGCTACATCACCGAAGAACTGAAGGCGTTCGAGGACAAGGTGCTGTCCGCGCGCGACCGTTCGCTGTCGCGCGAGAAGTACCTGTACGAGCAGCTGCTGGATACCCTTGGCGCGCAGCTGGAACCGTTGAAGCAGTGCGCCGCCGCACTGAGCGAACTGGATGTGCTGGCAGCCTTCGCCGAACGCGCGCAGGCGCTGGACTGGGCGCGCCCGGAGCTGCAGGCCGAGCCCTGCCTGAAGATCGAGCGTGGCCGCCACCCGGTGGTCGAGGCGGTGCGCGAGCAGCCGTTCGAACCGAACGACCTGGACCTGCATCCGGACCGTCGCATGCTGGTCATCACCGGCCCGAACATGGGCGGTAAATCGACCTACATGCGGCAGAACGCGCTGATCGTGCTGCTGGCACACATCGGCAGCTTCGTGCCGGCCAGCCGTGCGCTGATCGGCCCGATCGACCGCATCCTCACCCGCATCGGCGCCGGCGACGACCTTGCCCGCGGGCAGTCCACCTTCATGGTCGAGATGGCCGAGACCAGCTACATCCTGCATCACGCCACCGCGCATTCGCTGGTGCTGATGGACGAGATCGGCCGCGGCACCTCCACCTACGATGGCCTGGCCCTGGCCGACGCAGTGGCCCGCCACCTGGCCTACCAGAACCGCTGCTACACGCTGTTCGCCACCCACTACTTCGAGCTGACCGCGCTGGCTGACGAGCAGCACGAGGGCGGTCGCAGCGGCATCGCCAACGTGCACCTGGATGCCGTCGAGCACGGTGAAGCGCTGGTGTTCATGCACGCAGTGAAGGACGGCCCGGCCAACCGCAGCTTCGGCCTGCAGGTGGCCGCGTTGGCCGGCCTGCCGCGCGCCACCGTGGCGCAGGCGCGTCGTCGCCTGGCCGAGTTGGAGCAGCGCAGTGGTGAAAGCCATGCCGCCGAGCTGGCACCGCAGGCACTGGATGCGCCGCAGCAGTTCGGCCTGTTCAGTGCACCGGCCAGCAAGGCGCAGGAAGCGCTGGCTGCGATCGACCCGGACGAACTGACGCCGAAGCAGGCGCTGGAAGCCCTGTACCGGTTGAAGGCGCTGCTGTAACCGCAGCGCGCGCCCAAGGCCTCCCGCCCACCTTGCGGGAGGCCCATCGAAAGGCTTTGCAAATCCGATTCTGCGTTTCAATTGACAGAATCTATCAACCTGAACGAATCATTCGATTATTCATTTCATCCGGCCATAGCTAAAGTCGAGTGAAGATGTTTACCCACGTCTTCACCGCCACCAGGAGCCAGCCGATGAGCCAGTCCGACAACAACAACGCCAAGTGCCCGTACCATACCGCCCCGTCGCCGGAGCAGGGCGCAAAGCAGCAGCGCGAGCTGAGCACCACGCCCAAGCAGAAGCACGGCGATGACCCGGTCACGCCGATGACCACGGCCTTCGGCGCACCGGTGGTGGACAACCAGAACAGCAAGACCGCCGGCCCGCGGGGCCCGCTGCTGATGGAAGACGTGTGGCTGCTGGAGAAGCTGGCCAACCTCAACCGCGAGATCATTCCCGAGCGCCGCATGCACGCCAAGGGCTCGGGCGCGTTCGGTACCTTCACCGTCACCCACGACATCAGCAAGTACACCCGCGCCAGACTGTTCGAGAAGGTCGGCAAGCAGACCGAGATGTTCGCCCGCTTCACCACCGTGGCCGGCGAGCGTGGCGCCGCCGACGCCGAGCGCGACATCCGCGGCTTCGCGCTGAAGTTCTATACCGAAGAAGGCAACTGGGACCTGGTCGGCAACAACACCCCGGTGTTCTTCCTGCGCGACCCGCGCAAGTTCGCCGACCTCAACAAGGCGGTCAAGCGCGACCCGCACACCAACCTGCGCAGCGCGCGCAACAACTGGGACTTCTGGACGCTGCTGCCTGAAGCCCTGCTGCAGGTGACCGTGGTGATGAGCGACCGCGGCATTCCGCGCAGCTTCCGCCACATGCACGGTTTCGGCTCGCACACCTACAGCTTCACCAACGCCGACAGCGAACGCTTCTGGGTGAAGTTCCACTTCGTCAGCCAGCAGGGCATCGAATCGCTGACCGACGCACAGGCGCAGATCCTGGTCGGCCATGACCGCGAAAGCCACGGCCGCGACCTGTTCGCCGCGATCGAGAAGGGCGACTTCCCGAAGTGGAAGCTGTTCATCCAGGTCATGCCGGAGCTGGACGCGGAAACCTACCGCGTGCATCCGTTCGACCTGACCAAGGTGTGGCCGAAGAGCGACTACCCGCTGATCGAAGTGGGCCAGTTCGAACTGAACCGCAACCCGGTCAACTGGTACCAGGACGTGGAGCAGTCGGCGTTCGCGCCGAGCAACCTGGTGCCGGGCATCGGCCCGTCGCCGGACAAGATGCTGCAGGCGCGCCTGTTCGCCTACTCCGATGCGCAGCGCTACCGCCTGGGCGTGAACCACCACCAGATTCCGGTGAACGCAGCGCGCTGCCCGGTGCACAGCAACCACCGCGATGGTGCGATGCGCGTGGACGGCAACTACGGCGGCCTGCCGCACTACGAACCGAACAGCTACGGCCAGTGGCAGGAACAGCCGCAGTACCGCGAACCGCCGATGAAGATCCGCGGCGACGCCGACTTCTGGAACTTCCGTGAGGACGACGCCGACTACTTCAGCCAGCCCGGTGCGCTGTTCCGCAGCTACAACCAGGCCCAGAAGGACCGCCTGTTCGCCAACACCGCCCGTGCCCTGGGCGATGCGCCGGACTTCATCAAGCAGCGCCACATCGACAACTGCAGCAAGGCCGACCCGGCCTACGGTGCCGGTGTTGCCGCGGCGCTGAAGGCGCTGGCCAGCCAGCCGTCGGATCCGTTCAAGCCGGCCCAGCCGGAAACCGACTTCCCGGCCGCCACCCCGGGCGCGGAAGACATCGAGCTCTGATCGCCCGGCCCCGTGTACGGCACGCCGCCTCCCTGTGGGGCGGCGTCGCCGTTTTAACGGTCCGCGTCGTATCGTCAGCACGCCCAAACCCAATCAAGGAGCCCCCTGATGAGCCTGACCGATGAACTTCTCTCCAAACTGCAGGGCGCCCCGCTGCAGCAGGTGTCGCAGCAGCTCGGCATCAGCGACACCCAGGCCTCCGGTGCGATCAGTGCTGCGCTGCCGGTGCTGATGGGCGCGCTGGGCAACAACGCCTCGCAGCCGCAGGGCGCGCAGGCGCTGCTCGGCGCACTGCAGAACAACCACAGTGGACTGGACCTGGGCAGCGTGCTCGGCTCGGTGCTGGGCGGCGGTGGCGGTGGTGCTGCCAGTGATGGCGCCGGCATCCTCGGCCACATCTTCGGTGGCAGCCAGCAGAAGGTCGAAACCGGCCTGGCCCAGGCCACCCAGCTCGACAGCGGCCGCACCAGCCAGCTGCTGCAGATCCTCGCTCCGATCGTGATGGCCTTCCTCGCCCAGCGTCTGGGCGGCGGCCAGGCCGACGCCGGTTCGCTCAGCCAGGCGCTGGGCCAGGAGAAGCAGCAGGTACAGCAGCAGGGCGGTCTGGCCGGCGGCCTGCTTGGCAGCCTGCTGGACCAGGACGGCGATGGCCAGCTGGGCGTGGGCGACCTGCTGAAGCTGGGCGGCAACCTGTTGGGTGGCAAGCGCTGACGGAAGGTGTCGCCGGGCATGGCCCGGCGCTACCGGGCGTCGCCTTCATCGATATCCGCCGGGCGTGTCCGGCTTCGCCATGAGTAGCGCCGGGCCATGCCCGGCGTGTTACCGGTTGCCCGCCTTCAGCCGCTCCAGGATCGGTGCGAACACCGGTGCCTGCATCGAACGCGGCGGCGCCACGGCCTTCCCCTTCTCCTGGGCCTGCCAGTACGACCACGGCAGCGGACCGTCGCCCAGCTCGTAGTCCATGCCATCCCACCCATCCTCGCGGAAGGCGTAGAAGGCCCAATGCACCTCCTCCTGCTCCAGCACCTGCAGCACATCCTGCAGGTAGCGCCGGCAGTCGGGCCAGCGCCGCATGCAGCCGAACTCGCCAACCACCATGCGGTTGGCTCCCACGCCATGCGTCTTCGCCCAGTCCATCGGCTGCTGCAGGTAACTGCGGACACGCGTGGCATCCCAGCGTTCGCTGCGCTCGCCAAACGGCACCACGCCCGGGTAGCGATACGGCGTGGTGCGCCTCTGGTTCGGCGCGCTGGTGGCGGCATACGGCTCATACATGTGCACGCTGTACAGCAGTTTCGAGTCCGCCAGCGGCGCCGGCCAGTAGTTGAAACCATCGGCAGCGGCGTACCAGCCGGCATCCAGCATCAACGGCATGTCCGCATCGACCGCGCGGATGCTGGCGATCAGTTCCGAATAGAAACGGCGCAGATCGCGCGGCCCGTCTTCCACACCGGCATACCACTGCTGCATGGCGTCGGCGGAGGCGTGTTCGGCCAGGCCAGCACCGTACTCGGGAACCGGTTCGTTGATCAGGTTGTAGGCGGCCAGTGCGGGATGGCCCTTCAATGCCGTGGCGAGGTCGTTCCAGAAGCGCCGGGCCGGCACGTGATTGTCGAAGGACTGCCACAGGCGCGGGTCGACCTTGTCGCCGTTGTGCTGCTTCCAGCGCAGCAACGGCAACGACAAAGGGGTCAGCACCACTTTCAGCCCGGCCGCGTCGGCATCATCCAGCACCCGCCGCAGCATGGCCAGGTCGGCCGGAACCAGGCCACGGTAGTCGTCGGCGTTGCCGATCAGGAAGTCACGCCCGCCCTGCCCCTTCCACTTGTCTGGTACCAGCCTCACCCAGGTCGCGCCGGTCGCGCGCAGGGCATCGAAGTAAGGCCGGTCGGGCGGCGACATGTTCATGCTGTTACCGCCGCGTTGCGGAGCATCCCAGAAGGTGATGTCGGCGGCGTACACCGGGGCTGCGGCGAGGGTCAGGCACAGCAGGCTGTGGCGCAGGCGCATTGCAATCTTCCATGACAGGATGTTCCGACCCTGCAGGAGGTCAACCCAACAATGGCTGACCGGAACCTTGCCCGCCGGGCATGGCTCGGCGCTCCCGACGGTGTTCCGCACGTACGGCATCCGCCATGCATGGCGGATGCGTCACAGCGCGTCGATGTCTCCCAGCGCACGGATCAGCCGCCGCGCACGCTTGTCCGGCTTGTGCTCCGGCGGCTGGAAACCATCGCGTGCGGCGATGCGCAGCGCACGCTGCTCGGCACGGCGCGCCTTCGAGGCCTCGCTCTCGGCATACAGCTGCTGCGCCGCCGGTGCCGGCCCGCGCTGATCGCTCAGGCCCAGCACCTGGATCTCGAAATGCTCCTCGCCACGATCCACCTGCAGCTGCTCGCCCACGCGCACCGCACGTGAGGATTTCGGGCGCTGCCCCGCAACGCTGACCTTGCCGGTTTCGATGGCCTGCTTGGCCAGGCTGCGGGTCTTGAAGAAACGGGCCGCCCACAGCCAGATGTCCAGGCGGACACTGGGCGACAGCGGGGAAAGCTCAGGCATTGTTCGGTGCTACTCCGGTGGCTTGTTCAGGGGACGCGGATGATCGGGGTCGGTGCGGCAACCGCTGCCCCCGATCAGGGTGGGTACGCCAGCAGACAGATCCTGGCGCTGGCTGCCGACCAGGCACTCGGGGCGGTCGGTCGGCCGCACCTGGGTATCACCCAGCCGGTCACCTGTCGAACATGCGGCCAGTACAGCGCTGATCAAGGCCAGCGCCACGCTCCACTTCACCCGCAGTCGTTGATGCATTGCCACATCCCGCAAACCGGCTTGGTGCTAGTGTGCGCCTCCCGGGATTCGATCACCACTCCATGGCCAAAGCGCCGCTTGACCTGACCTCCGGCCCGATCGGCCGCAATCTCCTGCTGTTTTCGCTGCCGATCCTGGCCGGCAACATCGCGCAGTCGCTGAACGGTTCGGTGAATGCGGTGTGGGTCGGGCGCTTCCTCGGCGAGGCGGCACTGACCGCCACCGCGAACGCCAACAACATCATGTTCTTCCTGATCGGCTCGGTGTTCGGCTTCGGCATGGCCTCGACCATCCTGATCGGCCAGGCCATCGGCGCGCGCGACATCGCGCAGGCGCGGCGCGTGGTCGGCACCAGTGCCACCTTCTTCATCGGCCTGTCGGTGATCATCGCCATCGCCGGCTGGTTCATGGCCCATCCGCTGCTGGCGGCGATGGGCACGCCGGCCGCCTCGCTGCCATTGGCCGAGGCCTACCTGCAGATCATCTTCCTGGCGATGCCGACGCTGTACGCGTTCGCCTTCCTCACCGCCGCACTGCGCGGTGCCGGTGACTCGCGCACGCCGTTCCGTTTCCTGATGGTGTCGGTGGCGCTGGACATCGTGCTGAACCCGGTGCTGATCTTCGGCATGGGGCCGTTCCCCGCGCTGGGCATCGCCGGCTCGGCCTGGGCCACGCTGGTCGCGCAGACGCTGTCGCTGGCCGGCCTGCTGCTGTACATGCGGCACAAGCGCCACACGCTGTGGCTGGGCCGTGCCGACATGCGCCTGTTCAAGCTCGACCTGACCATCCTCAAGGCACTGGTGGTCAAGGGCGTGCCGATGGGCCTGCAGATGGTGCTGATCTCGCTGTCGGTGATCCTGCTGATGACCATGGTCAACCAGTACGGCACCGATACCGGCGCCGGTTATGGCGCCGCGCTGCAGCTGTGGAACTACCTGCAGATGCCGGCGATGGCCATCGGTGCAGCGTGCTCGTCGATGGCCGCACAGAACGTGGGAGCGCAGCGTTGGGACCGGGTGCGTGGCACCGCGCGCCAGGGCGTGTTGTTCAACTTCCTGCTGACCGGCGCGCTGATCCTGCCGCTGGTGGTGTTCGATCGCCAGCTGCTTGCATTGTTCCTGCCACCGGCCAGCCAGGCACTGGACATCGCCCGCCACCTCAACCACGTGGTGATCGGCTCGTTCCTGTTCTTCGGTGTCAGCTTTGTCATCTCCGGCGTGGTGCGCTCCACCGGCGCGGTGATTCCGCCGCTGCTGATCCTGGCTGGTTCGCTGTGGGGCGTGCGCGTGCCGTTCGCCGAACTGCTGCAGCCGTACTGGGGTGCGGATGCGATCTGGTGGAGCTTCCCGGTCAGCTCGTTCGTGTCGATGCTGTTGTCGCTGGCGTATTACCGCTGGGGCGGCTGGCGCAAGGCGAAGATGATCGGCAAACCCTCGCACGCCGAGGAACTGGCCACACCGTCGGAAATTCCGGCCTGCCCGCCGTCGCCGGTGGCCGACCCGGATGCGGCGCCACTGCGGTAGTGCCGGCCGCTGGCCGGCAATTTCAAACCTCTGCGGAAGCATCGCGCAACAGCCGGCCAGCGGCCGGCTCTACCGTTTCTTCTTCGCGGCCGGTCATTACCACGGTAGTGCCGGCCGCTGGCCGGCAACTTCAAACCTCTGCGGAAGCATCGCGCAGCCGGCCAGCGGCCGGCTCTACCGCTTCTTCTTTTTGGCAGCGTTGAACTTCGCTGCTTCCCGCAGCAACGCCTTCAACGCCGTGGCATTCGGCATCGCACCTTCATGGATGTCGATCGCACGCCGCGTATTGCCGTCCAGGCTGGCGTTGAACAGGCCCTTCGGATCGGCCAGCGCCGCACCGTTGGCGAAGGTCAGCTTCACCGCCTGCTTGTAGGTTTCGCCGGTGCACAGGATGCCGTTGTGCTCCCACACCGGCGTGCCCCGCCATTTCCAGGTTTCCTGCACGTCCGGCAGCGCCTCATGGATCAATGCACGCACGCGCGCCAGTGTCTGGCCACGCCAGTCGCCCAATTCGGCGATACGGGCGTCGATCAGGGTGGAGGCAGGAGTGCCCGCGTCGGCGGGATCAGGCGAATGGGTGGCCATCAGCGGTTCTCGTCGGCAAGGAGATCGTAACGGTGGACTTACATGCGTTCGCCAGGCAATGCGGCTGCCTGGCGCACCCAGTCGAGGAACTGTGCCTCATCCCGCACACCATCCTGCTCGATGTGCAGGTAACGCGTATCGGCACTTTTGGACGATTCCGGCGGCACCGGCCTCAGCGCAGCGCCACGGAAGAAGGCGACCTTTATGTAGCGGGTGAAGCAATGGAAACTGAGGAACCAGCCTTCGCCCCTGGCCACCGCGTACATCGGCGAGTTCCACTTCACCGCCTTGTGCACGCCGGGTACGGCCTGTTCGATCAACGCATCCAGCTGTTCGCCGATCGGACGTTTCCAGCCAGGCATGGCGGCAATGTAGGCCTGCACCGGGGCATTGCCCTCGCCCTTGGCTATCTGCGGGTTGCCGCCGGACAGCAGCGTGGGGGCGGCGGAGGGTGCGGTTCGCTTGGCGGGCATCGCACGGCACGTCCATCGGAATGACACCGCAGCCTAGCGCGGCCTGTACCGGGCGGTCACGGCGCAGTGCGCCATCGGCTCAGTCCGCCTGCCGCGCCCGGAAGGCTCGCCACTCCGGCAGCTTGCGGTGACGGCGCAGCGAGCGCATCAGGGCCGCCATCACCACGCCGAACAGCGCACCGGCCAACAGCCCGGCCAACAGCAGCAAGGCCAGCGGACGCTCACTGCCCTGCCACAGCATCAGCCACATCAGCGCGGTCCAGAACAACCCGAACAGCAGGCCCTGCACCAGCGCATTGATGCCGAAGCCGGCCAGGATCGGTGGCGGCAGGGCAATGCCCAGGCGCCACAGCAGTCGGTGCAGCAGCGGCGCCGACTGCACGCGCGCCAGCCCCTTGCCGTCGAGGAAGCGCAATGCCGCCTGGATCACGGCGGGATAGCGCGGGTTGATGTCGTTCATCACCTGATCCTGGCCGATGCGATGCCGGAAACGCAAACGGCCACCCGAAGGTGGCCGTCGCGGCAACAACCGAAGTTGTTTATCAGGCCTTTTCGGCCAGACGGGCAGCCTTGGCGGCAGCAGCGGCAGCCAGGTCTTCCTTGATGCGGGCAGCCTTGCCTTCCAGGCCACGCAGGTAGTACAGCTTGCCGGCGCGGACCTTACCACGACGCTTCACTTCGACCGAGTCGATGATGGCGCTGTGGGTCTGGAAAACGCGCTCGACGCCGTAGCCGTGCGAGATCTTGCGCACGGTGAACGAGGAGTTCAGGCCGGCGTTCTTGGTGGCGATGACGACGCCTTCGTAGGCCTGCACGCGCTCGCGGCTGCCTTCCTTCACCTTCACGTTGACGACAACGGTGTCGCCCTGGCTGAACTTCGGCAGTTCACGGGTGATCTGGGCGGATTCGAATTCCGCGACGATGGACTTGTTCAGCTTGCTCATGGGTTACACCGATTCTTGTTCGGGTGGGCGTGTCGTGTCGACAACGTAGGCTCATGCAGTCACCGGACTGTGCTGCACGTTTGTTGTGGGTACTGCGCGCGCCGGCCGAGGCTGGCGGTAATTGGCCATGATAGCCGATAAAGCCGGCCCTGCGCTAGGGGTCGGCCTTCTGTTCCGGGGCCCGGCGGGCCTGGTCCAGCAGTTTGCGGTCGGCCTTGCCCAGCGCCTGTTCATCCAGCAGGTCCGGGCGCCGCTGGGCGGTACGGACCAGCGACTGCTGGCGGCGCCAGGCGGCGATGGCCGCATGGTTGCCCGAGCGCAGCACGTCCGGCACGTCACCCAGCGGGTGCTGGGCCGGCTGGCTGTAGTGCGGGCAGTCGAGCAGGCCCAGGTCACCTTCGAAGCTGTCCTGGGCGGCCGATTCGGCGTCGTTCAGGGCCCCGTCCTGCAGGCGGGCCACGGCATCGATGATGACCGCCGCGCCCAGTTCGCCGCCGGACAGCACATAGTCGCCGAGGGAAATCTCCTCGTCGACATTGGCTTCCAGGAAACGCTCGTCGATGCCCTCGTAGCGGCCGCAGAGCAGGACCATGCGCGGCAGTGCCGCCAGTTCCCGCACCTTGGCCTGGGTCAGCGGCGCACCCTGCGGGCTGAGGTAGATCACCCGCGCCGGGGTCGGATCGGCATCACGGATCGCCTGCAGGCAGGCCTGCAGTGGCTCGATCAGCATCACCATACCGGGGCCACCGCCGAACGGACGGTCATCCACCCGGCGGTAGTTGCCTTCGGCGTAATCACGGGGGTTCCAGCCATGCAGGCTGAACAACCCCTTCTCCTGCGCGCGCCCGACCACGCCCAGTCCAGCGGACTGGGCGAGGAACTCGGGGAACAGGGTGATGACGTCGAAACGCATGCTCACACTCAGAACTCGGGATCCCAGTCGACCACGACCAGGTTGGCCTCGAAGTCGACGGATTTGACGAAGTCCGGCTGCACGAACGGAATCATCCGCTCGCGGTCACCCCGGACCACCACCACGTCGTTGGCGCCAGTGCTGAACAGGTGCGAGACCTGGCCCAGGGCAACGCCCTCGGTGGTCTTCACGTCCAGGCCTTCCAGGTCCACCCAGTAGTACTCATCGGGTTTCGGCGGCGGCAAGGCACTGCGGGCCACGTAGATCTCGGTGCCGTGCATCGCTTCGACGGTATCGCGGTCCTCGACGCCGGGGAAACGGGCGACCAGGTGCTTGCCGCTGTCGCGGCCGCGTACACCTTCAATCGTGGTTTCCACGCCGGACGGGCTGCGCACGATCCACGGCTGGTAACGGAAAATGGCGGAACGTGGCTCGGTCCAGGACTCGAGCTTGATCTCGCCGCGCACACCAAAAGCGCCGACAACCCTGCCCAGCAGGATGCGGCGCTCGATATCTTTCATCTGCTTCAACCAAGAGGGCCACGCCGAAGCGTGGCCCGTCAGGATCAGGCCGCAGCGGCCTGGGACTTGGTCGCTTCCTTGATCAGGTTGCGGACCTTGTCGGTCGGCTGGGCGCCGTTCTTGACCCAATGGTCAACGCGGGCCAGGTCCAGCTCGATGCGCTTCTCGCCGCCCTGGGCGACCGGGTTGTAGAAACCAACGCGCTCGATGTTGCGGCCGTCGCGCGCGCTGCGCACGTCGGTCACGATGATGTGGTAGAACGGACGCTTCTTGGCGCCGCCGCGGGTCAGTCGAATCTTGACCATGGTGTTTTTCCTATTGCCCAGTCGCCAGGATGGCGAGGTAAGCGGGCGATTATAGCGGCAGAGCCCGGCCGAGCCAACCCCGGGGGCTCGCCCGGGGTCAGAACCCTTTTGCGACGCAAAAGGGTTCCGACCCCAAACCGTCCCAAGGCACCGCCGCCAGCACCGCCCTGCCCTGTTCAGCCAGTGCCTGCGAGCCGGGCAGGACATGCCTGTCGATGGCCTCCAGCGCCCACAGGCCGCTGGCGTTGCAGGCAAAAGCGGCCTTCACCCTATCCAGTTCAGCCAGTGCCAACGGCCGCGTCAGCTGCGGCCCAGGCCAGTGCTGCTTCAACAGCGTCTCGGCGGTCCCGCGCAGGGCCGGCGCCTGCGGCCAGAGCAGACGCTCACCATCGTGAACGGCCAGGTTCCAGGTGCTGCCTTCACTCACGTCGCCATCGGCGGTCACGAACAGCACATCGTCGAATCCTTCCGCCATCGCCGCACGACGCTCGGCAAACAGGCCGAAGGTACCCACATGCTTGATCTGCGGCAGTTCACGCTGCCAGGCCACGCTGCGCACGCGCTTGGGTGCACTCAGCGCCACCGGCGCAGACACCGCCACCAACACATCCACCGGCACCGCCGCCAGCGGATTGCGGAAATCGAACCGGCGCGAGTACACCGTGATCCGCAGCGAGGCATCGGCAAGACCGGCCTGCTGCAATGCCTGCACCATCCAGGCCTGTACCTGCACCGTGTCCAGCGCGCTGCCGAACAGCTCCCGCGTCGCCTGCGACAGCCGCGCCAGATGCAGGCCCAGCCCCTGCACGGCGCGGTCGCGCACCTGCAGCGAGGTGAAATGGCCGTAATTCACCAGCGCGGGCAGCAGATCCTCCACCTGCGCCGGCTGGCCGTTGCAGGTCACCGTCATCGCAGCAGCGCCTGCGCCTGGTTCCACATACCGCGCAGCACTTCGGCAGCGGGCTCTGCCGGCGCCATCCACGCCGACTGCCCGGCCCAGGCCTGCATCGCGGCCAGTCGATTTTCCTGCACGGCCTGCCTGCGCATCGGCGCGGTCAGGCCGCGCTGCACCGGGTACGGACGCGGCGCCGGGGCACCTTCCGCAGCGGCGGCGCGCACATAAGGCGTGGCCAGGCCACGACCCAAGCGACCACTGAACGCACGGGTCGGCCAGGTGTCTTCCGGTTCGCTGGCGGCCAGCCCATCGGCCCACGCCGAAGCGATCGCCGCTTCCGGCGTGCGCAGGAACGCGGTGCCGATCTGCACGGCACTGGCACCCAACGTGAGCGCCGCAGCGATGCCGCGACCATCGGCGATGCCACCGGCAGCAATCACCGGAATCGTCAGCTGATCAGCCAAGCGCGGCAGCAGCGCGAACAGGCCCACCAGCTGGCGCTCGGCCATCGCCGGATCGAATGAACCACGATGCCCACCCGCTTCCACACCCTGCGCCACCACGGCATCGGCGCCGGCATCCTGCGCCGCGCGTGCTTCAGACAACGTGGTCGCACAGGCAATCCAGGCAATGCCGGCATCCTTCAACTGCTGCACGTGGCGCGGCAGCAGCACGCCCATGATGGTCGAGGCCACCGCCGGCCGTGCGGCCAGCAGCGCGGCGAACTGTTCTTCGAAATCGGCGGGCGTGGCATCGGCGGCGCTGGCTGGCACGTCCGGGCCCCACTGCGCGAGGAAGGCGCGGCTTGCAGCTTCGGCGGCGACATCACGGGTCGGTGCCGGGTCCGGCACCCACAGGTTCACCTGCGCCGGGCCGGTCGAAGCGGCGCGGAAATCGTCCATCCAACGACCGATATCGGCCGACGACGACAGCACCGCGCCCATCGCGCCCATGCTGCCGGCGTTGGCCAGCGCAACCGACAACGGTACGGGGCAGGCGCCGGCCATCGGCGCCAGCAGGACCGGAAGCTGCAATGAAAAACGCCGACAGAAGGTGTCGGCGCGTTCAAGAATCGGCGATGCGTTCACGCGACATACCTGTGGGAGAAGTCACCACCCAGCATACGCCAGTCGCCGCGACCGGATCCGTGGATCCGGTCGCGCAGGGATCAGCGCGCCACCACCGCGTAGGTGCGCACCAGCTGGCTGTCCATTTCCTCGTTGAACTGGAAGGTCACGTAGCGCGCGTCGTCTGCGGCGAACTCCACCTCGGCCGCTGCACGGCCGATCTCGGTGCCGTCGGCGTCCAGCGCGCGCGCCACCAGCTTGCCCTTGAAGGCCTTGTCGGCCACCACATACACCGCTGCTTCCTTGGAACCCATGCCGCGGCTCTTGCCCAGGGTCACGGTCAGGCCATGTGCGGCCAGGCCCGGATCAGCCTGCAGCGTCACGTTCATGCGCTTGTCCACGCCCTCGCCCAGGCCCGCAACGAAATCAGCCGCCGTGCCACTGATGGCACTGCCAGCCTTCTGCGACACCGAGGTGTCGTCCTTGCATGCGGCCAGGCCCAGGGCCAGGACCATCACCACGATCACTTTGTTCATGAACATTCCCTTGTCAGATACGGAAGGTAGTCAAGCAATACGGACCGGGGCACGCAAGTGCCGATCCCGGCACCTGCGTTCGGCCCTCACGTCGATCAACGGAACGGCATGCCGCGGCCACCCATGGCACCCATCATGCCTTTCATGCTGCGCAGCATGCCCTTCATGCCGCCGCCGGCCATCTTGCTCATCATCTTTTCCATCTGCATGTACTGCTTCATGAGCTTGTTGACGTCGGCCGGGGTCACGCCCGAGCCCTTGGCGATGCGCGCGCGGCGCGAGCCATTGAGCAGGTTCGGGTTGCGCCGTTCCTTCTTGGTCATCGAGCCGATGATGGCGATCATGCGCGGCACTTCCTTGCCCTGGCTGACCTGCTGCTTCAGATGGTCGGGGATGTTGCCCAGGCCCGGCAGCTTGTCCATCAGGCCGCCGATGCCGCCCATGTTCTGCATCTGCTCAAGCTGGTCACGCATGTCGTTCAGGTCGAATTTCTTGCCCTTGGCGACCTTCTCGGCCAGCTTGGCGGCCTTGTCCTTGTCGACCTGCTGCTCGACCTGCTCGACCAGCGACAGCACGTCGCCCATGTCCAGGATGCGGCTGGCGATACGGTCCGGGTGGAACACGTCCAGGCCTTCCGGCTTTTCGCTGACACCGACGAACTTGATCGGCTTGCCGGTGATGTAGCGCACGCTCAGCGCGGCACCGCCACGGGCGTCACCGTCGGTCTTGGTCAGCACCACGCCGGTCAGCGGCAGCGCGTCGCCGAAGGCCTTGGCGGTATTGGCCGCATCCTGGCCGGTCATGGCATCGACCACGAACAGGGTTTCGGCCGGGTTCACCGCCGCGTGCAGGGCCTTGATCTCGGCCATCATCGCTTCGTCGATGGCCAGGCGGCCGGCGGTATCGACCAGCAGCACGTCCACGAACGACTTGCGCGCATCGTCGATGGCGGCGCGCACGATCGCTTCCGGCTTCTGGTCGGCGCTGGACGGGAAGAACAGCACGCCGACCTGCTCGGCCAGGGTCTTCAGCTGCTCGATCGCGGCCGGGCGGTAGACGTCCGCCGAGACCACCATCACCTTCTTCTTGCGCTTTTCCTTCAGGTGCTTGGCCAGCTTGCCCACCGTGGTGGTCTTGCCGGCGCCCTGCAGGCCTGCCATCAGGATGATGGCCGGGGCCGGAACGTTGAGGTTCAGGTCGCTGGCCTCGGCGCCCATCACCGCGGTCAGCTCGTCGCGCACGACCTTGATCAGGGCCTGGCCCGGGGTCAGCGACTTCAGCACTTCCTGGCCGACCGCGCGCACCTTGATGCGCTCGATCAGGGCCTGCACCACCGGCAGCGCGACGTCGGCTTCAAGCAGCGCGATGCGGACCTCGCGGGTCGCCTCGCGGATGTTCTCCTCGGTCAGGCGGCCACGGCCACGCAGGCGCTCGATGGTGCCGGAAAGGCGCTGGGTCAGGGACTCGAACATGCGGCGCAACCTGTCTGAAAGCGGGGGACAATAAGGCAAAGAGTATAACGGGTCCGCCCCTGCCCCCGGGCTGCGACGCCGCGGCCGTCGCCACCACCGCGGGGGTATGCGAAACTGCAACGATGACAATCGTTCTCATCGCCGTCCTGCTGTACCTGGCTGCCAGTGCCCTGCTGGTGCGTGCGCTCGGCCGCGATGGAACCTCTGGCGCGCCCACCTGGCTGTGGCCGGCCCTGCCGGCCATGCTGCTGCATGGCGGCTACCACGCGATGGTGGCGATGCGCACCACCGGCGGGCCGGACATGCACTTCTTCGCCGCATTGTCGCTGGTCGGCCTGGGCATGGCCTGGCTGACCTCGCTGGTCGGCGCGCGCGGGCGGATGTCGGCGCTGGGCGTGGTGGTGTTCCCGCTGGCTGCCGTGCTGCTGCTGGCCTACCACGGCTACGGCCACGAACCGAGCAAAGTGCTGGGCTGGCGCCTGGCCAGCCATGCCTGGCTGGCGCTGCTGGCCTACGCGACGTTGAGCATCGCCGCGCTGCTGGCGATCATGCTGTGGCTGCAGGAACGTGCCCTGCGCCGCCGTGAGTTCCGCCCTTGGCTGCGTGCCCTGCCGCCGCTGGCCGACCTCGAATCGCTGCTGTTCCGGGTGATCACCGTCGGCTTCGCGCTGCTCACCCTGACCCTGGTCACCGGCGTGCTGTTTGTCGACGACCTGCTGGCACAGAAGCTGGTGCACAAGACCGTGCTGAGCGTGCTGTCGTGGATCGTGTTCGGCGTGCTGCTGATCGGCCGCCGGCGCTACGGCTGGCGCGGCATGAAGGCGGTGCACTGGACGCTGGTGGCGATGCTGTTGCTGCTGCTGGCGTTCTTCGGCAGCCAGTTCGTGATCGAGCTGGTGTTCGGGCATACGCGATAGCAGCGTGCCGACCCACGGTCGGCACCCACCCTGGTAGTGCCGGCCGCTGGCCGGCAACAGGAGCACGCCATGCGTGGACGCCGCAGAAGGTCAAGGCACCGGCTGGGCCAGGATCTTGCGCACCGAACGACCGCTGTTGGTGAGGATGTCATCGACCTGCCAGCAGCCCTGCGCCTGGCGCACCATCGGCAGGCGGGTCACGTAGGCCTTCTTCCATACCGAATAGCGCATCTCGACCTGGCCGGCGGTGGCTGAGGCCTCTTTCCAGCTGTAACGCACCGGGGTGTCGATGTCGCCGTCCTGCGCATCCAGCCACGGATCGGAATCGATCGTGCAGATGCCTTCTTCGCGCTGTTGGCAGGCGCGTTCGCCACGCAGTGCCTTGCCGAAGGCCGGGCTGACCAGTGTGGCCGGCGGCTCCAGCAGATCACCGTTGCCGGTCGTCGCCTCGTAGAAGGCGCGGGCCATGGCGGCAGGCTCCTGGCAGGCAGGTGCCGCCTGCACGGTGGGGGCCAGCAGCAGCCCGGCAATCATCAACATCCTTGTCTTTCGCATGTCCAGTCCCGTTGGTCGTGATGGCGATCTGTTGTAGAGCCGAGCCCATGCTCGGCTGCGTTCCAGCATAAGCCGAGCGCAGGCTCGGCTCTACTTACAGCCCGTAGCGCTCGATCACGTCCAGGTGCGGCTGTTGATCCTGGTCGCAGGCCTCGGCCAATCGCAGCCAGCAATGCGGATACAGCCACTTCGCGGTCTCCTGCTGCAGGAAGCGGTGCAGCGCCAGCGGCGCATGGTCCTGCGGCTGGGCGACGGTGAACAGCAGGCCCGGCAGGGTGCTCTCCTCCCTATCCGGATCGGTCACCGTGTAGTCCGCGCGGCTATGCGACCACACCTGCCAGCCCTGCGCCTCGGCGGCTTCGACAAAGGCATTCCAGGCCTCTTCGCCGGGGTGCGCACCATCGACCAGCCAGCTGCGGGCAAAACCACCGCGTTCCAGCACATGGACCTGCGCATAGGTTGGGATGAAGTGCTCGCGAGCCTCTTCCTCCTCCGGCGCCGGGTGCACCAGCGCGGCGTCGAACACCACCCAGTCACCGACCTGCTGGGCACGGTTGGCCGGTGCGTTCTCGACGATGCGTGCGGTCACCGGGCCACTACGGCGCGCGTAGTACTCCATCGGCTCGCCGTTCTCTTCGCTGCGGATGATCACCCAGCCCCATGGTTCTTCGACCACGCCGTCCTGGCTGGACAGCTCCATGCCGATCGCCGCCGCCGAGCGACGCACCGCGTCCCAATCCTGCGCCGCGCTGGCCGCACTCATGTGGTCCCAGTGCGCGGCATTCGGTTCTTCCAGCAGCTCCACCAGCTGCGCATAGCAGGCCTGCGCCTCGCTGAAGCGGCCGGTTTCCATGTACATGCGCGCCAGCGTGCCACGCGCGCCGTGCGAACCCGGCGAGGCGGCCAGCAATGCCTGTGCGGCCTGCTCCAGCGCTGGCCAGTCGGATACGCGGCGGGCGCGCTGCACCTCGCACCAGTGCGCGAACACCGGCACGCTGCCCCGGTAGAGTTCAGCCAGTTGGCGCAGCCCGTCGTCGTCGCCCTGCTCGGTCAGCCAGCGCATCAGCGTATACGCGGCCGGACCATCATCCTGCGCGTGCGCACGCACGAAACGCCACAGCAACGCGCGCGCTTCCGCCTGCGCACCACAGGCGCCCAATGCCGAGGCAGCCATCTCGGCCAGTGCTTCATCATCCGGCAGCTGCAGCTGTGCCTGCAGCAGCCACTGCGCCTCACGCTCCGGATCACGCGACCGGTTCTGCTCGCCCTGTGCTTCCAGCCAGGCCAGCAGTTCCGGTGCCGGAACCGGCAGCGGCGCCACGTCCGGCAAGGCATCGATGCGAGCGGCCAGGCTGGCCACCAGCGCTGCGGCACCGCGGTCCTGGCGCAGCTGCGCCAGGTGGGTCCGCGCCAGCTCCAGCTGGCGCTGCGCCACCCAGCGTGCGCCGCGCTGCAGGGCCAGCTCCAGGCTCAGCGCGGCCACTTCGATCAGCAGGCGGTGCGAGCCAACCTTCGCGAAGTGCTCGATGATGGTGGTGTAGCGCGTGCCCAGGTCCCAGGTATTGCGCGACGGATCACGCTGGCACAGGGCGGCGGCCGTGTTGGCCCACAGCCGCCAATAGGTCGGGGTCAGTTCATTCCACGGCACCAGCTGCTGCAGCGCTTCTTCGTCGCGGCCGAGCTGCACCAGCGCCCAGGCCTTGGACAGGCGGCGCGGCACCGTGCAGTTGGCCGGCTCGTACTCGCCGGACGCGGCGACTTCGGCCTCACGCTTCTCGATCAGTGCCAAGGCTTCTTCGGCGCGGCCCATGCCGAGCAGGATCTTGATCTGCATCTCCGGGAAGCTGTCGAAAACTTCCTTGCCGCAGGCCTCGATCGCATCGGACTGCACCTGCAGGTAATCCAGCGCATCCTGGCCGCGGCCATCGTCGAGCAGTGCATCGGCCTTCTCGCAGCTCAGGCACTGGAAGCACGCCCAGCTCGGGTCGATGCGAGCCAGTGTTTCATCACACACCTCGACGCGCTCGGGAACCCAGCCCGGGCCATCGATGTTGCCGTAGCAGGCAGCCAGATCCTGGGTCACGCAGATCGACTGCGGGCACTCCAGCGTGTCCTCACGATGCGCGCGTTCGAACAGCGCCACGGCTTCGCCCAGCGCGCTCTCGCCTTCGACGCGGTTGCCGACGCGGTTGCGCAGCGCCCAGTGGCCGACGTAGACGTCGACCCACGGGTTGTCGAGCGCCTTGCCCAGCGCACGCGCCTCGGGCAGCAGTGCGTCGACGCGGTCGACGCGCAGCTCGCTCACCTCGTCGGCGAGGCGGTTCAGCAGGTGCGCGTTCTGCGCCTGGCCTGCCTGGCGCAGGTCACCCTGCAGTTTTTCGACCCAGTTCCAGATGTCCATGGGGTAAGTGCTCCTGTCTAGCGAAGGCTGGATGAGAGGGGGCGGTGCTCAGCGCAGCATCTGCTGCAGGGCACCGGCGATATCGGTGAAGGCGCCGTTGAGATCCGGGCCTGGCGTGGCGGTCGCGCGGGCCAGCGGACGGCCCTGCGCGGCGACGATGATCTTCAGCGAACGCAGCAGGCGTGCTGCAGCCTCGGCCTGCGGATGGCCCTCGCGCTGGGCGCGCAACAGCGCCTGCACGGCCGGGTTGTCGAGGTTGAGGTACAACCGCGACGGCGCACGCGATTCGATGCGCGCGGTGAACTGCCGGGCCAGGCGCAGCGCCGCCATTGAAACGCGCTTGTCGTTCTCGTCGTCTTCCAGGCGCTGCTTCAGTTCGGCCTCGCGGTCGGGTACCACCACCACCGGCAATGCCTCCGGGCTGAAGCGTGCCGGCAGCAATTGTTCGCCATCGCCGAGCTGCTCGCGCAGCCATGCCAGCTGCGCCTCGTCGAGGCTGTCGTCAGTGCGGAACAGCGCGCGGTTGCCCTGCTCGGTGCCGAGTTCAACCAGGCGCAGGCCCTTGGCCTGGGCCCAGCGCCGCAGGAACGGCACCACCGCATAGCGATGGCCGTGCGCCACCGGCACGCCCATCGCACGGAACAGCATTTCCTCGAAGCCGCCGCCATTGTCGAGGATCACGTGCACGGCACCGCGCGCCGGCAACGCACTGGCCGGCAGGTCGCCCTGCGAAGTCGGCACGCGCACGTGTTCCAGCAGCAGGTCGAACAGGCGGTCATCGCACAGCGCTGCGCCCAGCAAGGCCTCATTGTGGCGCGTGAGAACGCGTCGCCAGGCTTCCGGCTGCTGCCGCGCGACGTCGGCCAGGCCATCGATCAGCGCTTCCAGCAGTGCATGCTGCACGGCGCGATACTGGTCGTCGCGCTGCAGGTCTTCGCGGCTGGCGGTAGGCGTCAGCCGCGAGGATTCGATCACCCCACCGATGAAACCAGCCCAGGGCGGCAGCAGGTCGCGGGCGTCGTCGTCCAGCAGCATGCCGCGCACGAACACCGACAGGTTGCGGTTGTCGCTGGTGCCGTAGGTAGCACCGTCCTGCACCCACAGCAGGCCGGTGGCATCACTGCTGCCATCGGCGCGCAACGGCACGGTGACGATCGGCTCGAAATCGTGCTCGAAGCGCGCCGCGAACTGCAGCGCCTGGCGCCGCGCCTGCACCGGATGCACAGCGACGTCGCCCTGGCCGCGCCACGGCGGCGGCTCGGGATTGAGCGCCTCGCCTGCAGCACCGATGAAGATCGGCTCGGACAGCAGCGCGCAGTAGCGACCCAGCACCTCGTGCAGGCGCGCCTCGTTGGCCAGCGGCAGGAAGTCCGCATGCAGTTCCAGTTCCACCTCGGTACCGACCGCGCGTGCCGGCACTTCGCTGACGGTGTACTGCTCGGCGTTGCTGGACACATACAGATGGCCCAGTTCCGGCGTCTGGTACGAGGTGGTGCGCACGCTGACCCGGCGCGCCAGCACGAAGGCCGACAGGAAGCCGAGGCCGAACATGCCGATCAGGCCCTCATCGTCCTCGCCGCCCTGGCGCAGGCCGCGGGTGTAGCCGACGCCGACGGTCGCCAGGTAGTCATGGATCTCCTGGCGGGTCAGGCCGGCGCCGGTATCGATGATGCGCAGCACGCCGGCTGCGGCATCAATCTGCACCGAAATGCGCGATGGCACTTCGATGCCGGGCTGTTCGATGCGGCGGCGGATGATCGAGTCGTGCGCGTTCTGCACCAGCTCACGCAGCGCCACCACCGGGGTGGAATACAGGTGCTTGCCCAGCACCGTCATCAGTCCATTGAGATCGACCCCTGCACGACGGATTTCGGCGTTGGGGGCGGTGAGCGCGGTGTCCTGCATGTAATCGTTTACTCCTGGGCGCGGAAAGCCGCCAGAGGGCGCCTTCGTCGAGCGGGAAAAACTAGCACAGGGAAGCTGACCGTTACTGCATCGGGTGCTGTTCGCTCTTTGTAGAGCCGAGCCCGTGCTCGGCTGCTCCTGGCGGAAAAGCAGCCGAGCATGGGCTCGGCTCTACGGAAAGGCAGTCGAGCAAGCTCGACTCTACGCAACGGGGTTTACGCCGCGTCGATGGCCTCGGACAGGCGTTCCACCGCGATCACTTCCATGCCCTTCACCGAACCGCCCTTGGGCGCGTTGGCCTTGGGCACGATGGCGCGCTTGAAACCATGGGTGGCGGCCTCGCGCAGGCGGTCCTCGCCGTTGGGCACCGGGCGGATCTCACCGGACAGGCCAACCTCGCCAAACGCAATCGTCTTTTCCGCCAGCGGCCGGTCCTGCAGCGAGGACAGCACCGCCAGCAGCACCGGCAGGTCGGCTGCGGTCTCCTGTACGCGGATACCCCCGACCACATTGACGAACACGTCCTGGTCGCCGACCAGCACGCCACCATGACGGTGCAGCACGGCCAGCAGCATGGCCAGGCGGTTCTGCTCCAGGCCGACGGCGACACGGCGCGGGTTCGACAGCGGCGAGGCATCCACCAGCGCCTGCACTTCAACCAGCAGCGGCCGGGTGCCCTCGCGGGTGACCATCACGCAGCTGCCGGGTTGGTGGGTACTGCCACCGGAAAGGAAGATCGCCGATGGGTTGGAGACTTCCTTCAGGCCCTTGTCGCCCATCGCGAACACGCCCAGTTCGTTGACCGCGCCGAAGCGGTTCTTGAACGCGCGCAGCAAACGGAAGCGGCTGCCGCTCTCGCCTTCGAAGTACAGCACCGCGTCGACCATGTGCTCGAGCACGCGCGGGCCGGCGATGCCGCCCTCCTTGGTCACGTGGCCAACCAGGAACACGGCGGTGCCGGTCTCCTTGGCAAAGCGCACCAGTCGCGCGGCGCTCTCGCGCACCTGGCTGACCGAACCCGGCGCGGCGGTCAGGCTCTCGGTCCACAGGGTCTGCACCGAATCGGCCACGATCAGCCGCGGGCCCGCCCTGGAGGCATGCTGCAGGATCGACTCGACGCCGGTCTCGGCCAGCGCGTTGACCCCATCCAGTGGCAGTTCCAGCCGGTGCGCACGGCCGGCCACCTGCGCCAGCGACTCCTCGCCGGTGACGTACAGCACCGGCAGTTCGGCCGCCATCTTCGCCACCGCCTGCAGCAGCAGGGTCGACTTGCCGATGCCGGGGTCGCCGCCGACCAGTACCACCGCTCCCTCGACCAGGCCACCACCCAGCACGCGATCGAATTCGCCGATGCCGGTGCTGACCCGGCGGTGCTCGGTCTGCTCCACGTCCTTCAGTGCGGTGATCTTCGGCGGATCGATCTTGCCGGCCCAGCCGGCCCGGCGCGAGGCCGGTGCCTTGGCCGCCGCCGCGCTTTCCAGCACGATTTCCGACAGCGAGTTCCAGGCGTTGCACTCGGTGCATTGGCCCTGCCACTTGCTGAATTCGGCGCCGCATTCATTGCAGACGTAGGCGGTGCGGGCTTTTGCCATCGGATGATTTCCAGCAACGGGAACAGGCGTGGCAGGATAGCCGAGCCGGGTCGCAGGTGCTGCGACCGCTCAAGTCCCGCCCACCCGCGCCGATAGGGGTCGCGGGCGTGCGCCTTGCGGGCGCCCCTCCCTCCCCCCACTGGATTCAACATGACTGGCAGTTACAGTCAGAGCCTGGTCATCATCTCCCTGCTGGTGGCCATTCTTGCTTCGTACACGGCGCTGGACATGGCCGGACGCCTGGCCACGGCCGAGGGCCGCGTGGCCCGCTGGTGGCTGGCCGGTGGCGCGGCGGCGATGGGCCTGGGCATCTGGTCGATGCACTTCATCGGCATGCTGGCCTTCGACCTGCCGATCCCGGTCGGCTACGACCTTGGCATCACCCTGTATTCGCTTGCGGTCTCGATCGGTGCTTCGGCCTACGCACTGTGGCTGGTGTCGCGACCCAGCCTGCCCTGGCGCCGGCTGCTGGCCGGCGCGGTACTGATGGGGCTGGGCATTGCCACCATGCACTACCTGGGCATGGCCGCGATGCGCATGCAACCGGGGATCGACTACCACCCCGGCTGGTTCGCCGCCTCGATCGCGGTGGCCATCGGTGCCGCCGGTGCGGCGCTGTGGATTGCATTCCGCCTGCGTTCCGAGCAGCGCAACACCACGCGCCTGCGACTGCTCGCCTCGCTGGTGATGGGCCTGGCCATCGTTGGCATGCACTACACCGGCATGGCCGCGGCACGCTTCCCCGAGGGCAGCATCTGCGGCGCGGTCGGCAGTGGCGGCATCGATACGCGGTGGCTGGCGGTGCTGGTGATCGTCACCACCGTGGCCACCCTGGGCATCGCCTTGGTCGCCTCGCTGTTCGACCGGCAGATGCGCGTGCGCACCGGCCTGCTGGCCGACTCGCTGGCGCACGCCAATGACAAGCTGATCCAGGCTGCGCTGCATGACCCGCTGACCCAGCTGCCCAATCGCATGCTGCTGCAGGACCGCATCGAGCAGGCCATCGAGAAGGCGCGCCGCCGCAACCATGCGGTGGCGGTGATGTTCTGCGACCTGGACGGCTTCAAGGCGGTCAATGATGCCTATGGCCACCAGCTCGGTGACCGCCTGCTGGTGGCGGTGGCACAGCGCATCGGCGGCCTGCTGCGCCCGCAGGACACCTTCGCCCGCCTCGGCGGCGACGAGTTCGTGATCGTGCTGGCCATCGATATTCCCGACGATGCCGTGGTCGTGGCCGAGCGCATCATCGCTGCCGCGGGCGAGCCGTTCACCCTGGACGCGGCCGAACTGCAGGTCAGCGCCAGCCTCGGCATCGCCCTGTATCCGGATGATGCCGGCAACGAACGCGAGCTGATGGCACACGCCGATGCGGCGATGTACCACACCAAGGAAACCGGCCGGAACGGCTATACCTTCTTCACGCCGTCGATGCAGCTGAGCGCGAACCGCCAGCTGCGCCTGCTGCAGGACCTGCGCAAGGCCGTGACGCGCAACGAACTGGTGCTGCATTACCAGCCCAAGTTCCCCGCGGCGGGTGCACCGGCCACCGGTGCCGAGGCCCTGCTGCGCTGGCAACACCCGGAGCTGGGCCTGCTGGCACCGGATGTGTTCATTCCCATCGCCGAACGCAGCGGCCTGATCCTGCCGATCGGCGACTGGGTACTGGACCGCGCCTGCGCGCAGCTGCGCGCGTGGCACGATGCCGGACATTCCCAATGGTCGATGGCGGTGAACCTGTCGCCACTGCAGTTCTCCTCACCGGCCCTGCTGGACAGCGTGCGCGAGGCACTGGAGCGGCACCGCATCGAACCGGCGTGCCTGACCCTGGAGATCACCGAGACCACCGCGATGAAGGACGTCGACGCCAGCCTGGCGATCCTCAACGACCTGACCGCGATGGGGGTACACATTGCCATCGACGATTTCGGCACCGGCTATTCCAGCCTGCTTTATCTCAAGCGCATGCCCGCCACCGAACTGAAGATCGACCGTGCATTCGTGCACGACCTGGAGTGCAACGCCGAAGATGCCGCCATCGTCTCGTCGATCATCGCGCTGGGCCGCACCCTGCAGCTGCAGGTGGTGGCCGAAGGCGTGGAGACGCAGGCGCAGCGCGAGTACCTGAGCGAACTGGGATGTGACCAGTTGCAGGGCTACCACCTGGGGCGGCCGATGGACGCCGAGGAGTTCCTGCGCCGGGTGGGGTGAGGCCCCGGTTTCGGGGTCGGATCCCTTGCCGCAGGCCAGGGCTCTGACCCCAGATGGGTCCTGCACGCTCCCATCCACGCATGGCGTGGATCTTATCTCTTGCCGATCTGGCACTTTAGGTGCCGAGAGCCCGGCGTGGGCGACCGTGTGGATCTAGGTCTTTCGACCGTGAAGTAGCTTGGGTCCCCACGCCGG